>JASGDF010000141.1:0-7882 GCA_047607345.1 Pseudomonas sp.
AGGCGAAGCACTGCTTCGCCCCGGCGGGCGGGCTGCCGCCGCGAGGCGGCTGCCCCGGCCTCGGCCGCGTAGCGGACGAGTGCGCCGTTTTGGGCCGCGACAGGGTGTCGCGTCCGAAAAAACCGTCGGCGCAGCGGACCGCCGAAGGCGGCGCGTAGGCGGGGTGTGCTTTCTTTTGGTTACTTTTCTTTGCACAAGCAAAGAAAAGTGACTCACCGAAAGGCGAAAGCTTTTGCTGTTGAGTTCAACGAGAAAGCCCGTCGCGACTGAACGGCACCCGGCATGCCGGAGCCACTCCTACAGAAAAGCAAAAGCGAGAAGCAAGAAGCTAACGTCCATGGATCCCCGCTTTATCAGCCATTCGGCTGCTGAAAAGCGCTTCGCGGGGATGACGACTGAAAGCGGGGATGACAACTGAAAGATGGTCGGGGAAAGACGCTGGGTTCCCGCCTACGCGGGGACGACGGTAGCCGGATGGCAACACCCCTCACTCCACCGGCACCAGCACCAGATCCTGGAAATCGAAGCTGAAATCGGTCAACGGCGACACCGCCTCCATCCGCAACTCGCGCACCTTGCCATCCGGGTTCAGTGCGAAACTGACGAACGCATCGGCATTGAGCGAACGGTCGTCCCAGCGCACGATGAAGCTGTCGTGCTGCCAGTGCTCCAGCGTGCCCAGCAGCTGCGCCGTCTTCGCGAACTGCATCCGCAACCGCTTGCCCTCCTGGCGGATCACGACGTCGCCGTACCACGCATCGCGATAGCGACCGGCATAACCGGACAGCGGCAGCGACGGCCCGGACTTCGCATCGCGCGCGGCCACGTGCTTGTCCCAGCTCTCGTCGGCCTTCTCCTGCGCCTTGGCCACGGCACGCGCGTAGGCATCGGTCCAGTCGGTCCCGGCGGCGCCGAGGTAGGCGTCGAGCACCTGCATCGTGATCGCGTTGAACGCCGCGCCGACCTCCTGATTGGTCAGCACGATCACGCCGAGCTTCTGCTCCGGCAGCAGGGTCAGCCGCGAGACCATGCCCGGCCAGCCGCCGGTGTGCCAGACCAGCTTGTGCCCGCGGTAGTCGCTCAGGTTCCAGCCCTCGCCGTAGCCGGCGAAGCTCGGCGTGGCCGGCGCCAGCTCGGGTACAGCCGGCTCGGGGATCGCGACCGGCGTGATCACCGACCACATCTCGCGCTGGCGCTGTGCACTGAACAGCGACGTGCCGTCCGCCAACCTGCCGCCGTCCAACTGCACGTTCATCCACCTGGCCAGGTCGTGCACGCTGGCGTAGATGCCACCAGCGCCGGAGTTGTTCGACCAGGTCAACGGCGCGACCGTGCGCAGCGCGCTGAAGTCGTACTTGGCGTGCCCGACCGCCGGCGCGTCGCCCGGCTGGAGGTGATCGGCGTTGAAGCGGGTGCCGCCCATGCCGACCGGATCGAAGATGCGCGCCTGCAGAAAGTCGGCGTAGCTCATGCCGGACACCTGCTCGATCACCTTCTGCGCCACCGCGTAGAGAATGTTGTCGTAGGCATAGCGGTCACGGAAACCGCCCTTCAGCGGCACCCTGGCCAGCCGCTGCACCACCTCGTCGGTGCTGTAGCCGGTGGCCGGCCAGAACAGCAGGTCGCCCGCGCCCAGGCTCAAACCTGACCGATGCGCCAGCAGGTCGCGGATGCGCATCTCGCCGGTAACGTAGGGATCGGACATGCGGAACCACGGCAGGCGGTCGATCACCCGGTCATCGAGCTTGAGCTTGCCCTCGTCGGCCAGGATCGACAGCGAGGCGGCGGTGAACGCCTTGGTGTTGGAGGCGATCGCGAACGGCGTGGTCGCCGTCACCGGATCGGGCTTGCCGGCCTCACGCACGCCGTAGCCGCGCTCCAGCACCACCTGGCCATCCTTGACGATCGCCACCGCGATCCCCGGCACGTCGAAGACCTGGCGAACACGCTCGACCCGGGCGTCGAAATCCTGCAATCCCGCCGGCAGCTCGCCGGCCTGCACCTGCACCTGCATCGCCATCGCCATCGCGCTTCCCATCCACCACCTGTTCAACCGCATTCTCCTCGCATGTTCAGGCCGCCGGGTCATCCAGCGGCAAGCGTTCCGGCGACAGCAGCACGCCACTGGCGTCGGCGTACAGCCAATAGCCGGGCACGAACGCGACACCGGCAAAGTTCACCGGCACGTCCACGTCGCCCAGGCCGCGCTTCTCGGTCTTGCGCGGGTGCGCCGCCAGCGCGAGCACGCCCAGCGGCAGTGTCGCCAGCACCTCCACGTCGCGCACGCAACCGTGGATCAACACGCCAGCCCAGCCGTTGCTCACCGCGTTCGCGGCGATCTGATCGCCCAGCAGCGCGTGCCTGAGCGAGCCATGCCCGTCCACCACCAGCACCCGCCCCTCGCCGGGCACCAACGCCAGCTCGCGCACGCGCGAGTTGTCCTCGACGCAGCGCACCGTCGTGATCGGCCCGGAGAACGCGCCCAGGCCGCCGAAGCTGCGGAACAGCGGCTCGGCGACCGCCACCTCGGGGAAGCGATCGCACAGGTCGGGCGTGGTCCAGTTCATGGCGGCCTTCCTCGATGGGATTGCCGGATGGTAGCCGGCTACGCGGCGGACGCGCAGTGCCACCCCATGGGCTTCGTGCCACCAGGCACGTACTGCAAGGAGCGCGCACCAGCTCGCCCGGTCGCCGCCGAGTGGCCGGCCCAGGCCACCGGTCCGGCAGTTCGCGCATGATGTGATGCCGCCGCAGAACGACTTCGGCGCCTCGTCGCGGCTGCGAACACTGGTCGGTCGAGCACTTCGGGCAGGATTTCCGATGGCCAAGGCAGGGTGCGTCGCGCGAAAATAGCCCGATGCCGACGACTCACCTGCGCAAGGCGCAACTGCAAATCCATTTCTGCGTCCTGCTGTGGGGTGTCACCGCCATCCTCGGCAAGCTGATCACCCTGCCGGCGCTGCCGCTGGTGTGGTGGCGCATGCTGATCGTGGTGGCGGCGCTGGCGCTGCTGCCACGGGTATGGCGCGGCCTGCGCGCGCTCACGCCGCGGCTTGCGCTGGGCTATTGCGGCATCGGCGTGCTGGTCGCGCTGCACTGGCTGACCTTCTATGCCGCGATCAAGCTCGCCAACGCCTCGGTGGCGGCGACCTGCATCGCGCTGGCGCCGGTGTTCACCGCGGTGATCGAGCCGTGGGTGGCGCACCGCCCATTCCGCCCGCGCGAGCTGCTGCTCGGCGCGGCGGTACTGCCGGGCGTGGCGATGGTGGTCGGCGGCGTACCTGACGGCATGCGCGCCGGCATCCTGGTCGGGGCGGTGTCCGCGCTGCTGGTCGCGTTGTTCGGCTCGCTCAACAAGCGCATGGTCGGCCACGCCGATCCACTGACGGTCACCGCACTGGAACTGGGCGCCGGCACGCTGGCGTTGACCTTGCTCGCGCCACTGCTGTCATTGCTGCTGCCGGCATTCGGCGGCGGCCTGCTGGCGATGCCGAGCCTGCACGATGGCACGCTGCTGCTCGCGCTCGCATTGGCCTGCACCTTGCTGCCGTTCGTGCTGGCCCTGATGGCGTTGCGCCACCTCAGCGCATATTCGGTGCAGCTGGTCACCAACCTGGAACCGGTCTACTCGATCGTGCTGGCGGCCCTGTTGCTGGGCGAGCAACACGAACTGACGCCGCTGTTCTACCTCGGCGTGGCGATCATCATCGGCGCGGTGTTCCTGCATCCGCTGCTGGAACGCAGGCAGCGCATCGAGCATCCGGAAATGCTGGGCACCGCAGAGTCGAAGAATCTGGTGGATTAGGGCCGGTCACGGACCACACCACATCCGCCATCGCAGCGCTACCACTCGGTACGCTGTGGCAGCAGCCCGCGCAGCTCAAGCTCAGTGAGATTGCGCCACTGTCCGGGCTTGAGTACGCCAAGCTTGACGTTGTCGATGCGTACCCGGCGCAGCTGGGTGACGCGATAGCCGAACGCGGCGGCCATCAGCCGGATCTGCCGGTTCAAGCCCTGCTCCAGCACGATCCGGAAACCGAACTTGGCGACCTTGGCGGTGCGGCACGGCAGCGTCGTCTGGTCGTGGATGCGCACGCCGCGCGCCATCCCGCGCAGGAACTCCTCGCTGACCGGCTTGTTCACCGCCACCAGGTACTCCTTCTGGTGGCGGTTCTCGGCGCGCAGGATTTCGTTGACGATGTCGCCGTTGCTGGTCATCAGGATCAGGCCTTCCGAATCCTTGTCCAGCCGGCCGATCGGGAAGATGCGCTGCTCGTGACCGACGAAGTCGACGATATTGCCCTTCACCGAGCTCTCGGTGGTGCAGGTCACGCCGACCGGCTTGTTCAGCGCGATGTAGACATGGCGGCGCGCGCCCGGCTTGCTCGCCGCGCGCGCGCGCAGCGGCTGGCCGTCGACCCGCACCTCGTCGCCCTCGCCTACCACCGCGCCGGTGCCGGCGGCAATGCCGTTGACGGTGACGCGGCGCTCGCCGATCAGGCGGTCGGCCTCGCGGCGCGAACAGAAGCCGGTCTCGGCGATGTGCTTGTTGAGGCGAGTGGTCATGGGCGAAAGGAAGCCAAAGGAATGGAATACGACTGTGGGAGGGACTTCAGTCCCGACGGGCACCGGCAAAGCCCATCGGAACTGAAATCCCTCCCACAGCGATGGCCGCACTCAATCGCCGCGCGACGGCCTCGGCTTGGCCGGACCCTTGCGATGCGGCGCGGCCGGCTTGTCACCGAAGCGGGCAGGCTTGCCTGCCGGCTTGTCGCCGCCGCGTGCGAACTTCGGCTTGAACGAGCGCGGCGCCTGCTCCGCGCCAGCGTCCACCTTGCGCATCTGCAGCTGCTGGCCTGACACCCAGACCTTCTTCAGGTGCTGCAGCAGCTCGCGCGGCATCTCCGCCGGCAGGTCCAGGATCGAATGGTCGTCGTGGATGTCGATGCGGCCGATGTAGCGGCTCTCCAGCCCGGCCTCGTTGGCGATCGCGCCGACGATGTTGGCTGGCTTCACCCCATGCGCGTGGCCGACCTCGATCCGGTAGGTCTCCATGCCGAACTCGGGCTCGCCGCGCGGCGCCGGCTTGTCGCGGCGCGGGCGCTCGAAGCTGCCGACATCGCGCTCGTAGTCGAAGTCGCCGCCCTGGCGCGCCGCGCGCGGATGGGGTGCCGGCTCGCGAGCACCGTCGTCCGCGGCACGCGGCGCACGCTCGAAGCGCGGTTCGGAACGGGCGGGACGCTCGCTGCGCTCGGGACGCTCAGCACGTTCGGGACGTTCGCTGCGGCGCGGCGCACGCTCCTCGCCGCGCTCCGGGCGCGGCCCGCGCACCGGCGGCGCCAGCAGGAACGGCGCATCGCCCTGCAGCAGCTTGGCCAGCGCGGCGGCGATGTCGATCGCCGGGGTGTTGCTCTCGCCCTCGAAGCGCTGCAGCAGCTCACGGTAGAACTCCAGGTCGCCCTCGGCCAGGGTATCGCCGATGCGTGCCAGGAACCGGGCCACGCGGGTGTCGTTGACCGCGTCCACGCTCGGCAGCTGCATCTCCTCGATCGGCTGCCGGGTGGCGCGCTCGATCGCGCGCAGCATGCCCTTCTCGCGCGGGGTGACGAACAGGATCGCGTCGCCCTGGCGCCCGGCGCGGCCGGTGCGGCCGATGCGGTGCACGTAGCTCTCGGTGTCGTACGGGATGTCGTAGTTCAACACGTGGCTGATCCGCTCCACGTCCAGGCCGCGCGCGGCCACGTCGGTGGCCACCAGGATGTCCAGCTTGCCTTCCTTGAGCTGGCCGATGGTGCGCTCGCGCTGGGCCTGCTGCATGTCGCCGTTGATCGCGGCGGCGGCCAGGCCGCGCGCCTGCAGCTTCTCGGCCAGTTCCTCGGTGGCGGCCTTGGTGCGCGCGAAGATGATCATCGCGTCGAACGGCTCGACCTCCAGGATCCGGGTCAGCGCGTCGAGCTTGTGCAACCCGCTCACCCACCAGTAGCGCTGGCGGATGTTGGCCGAGGTGGTGGTCTTGGCGGCGATAGTGACCTCGGCCGGGTCGTGCAGGTAGGTCTGCGCGATACGGCGGATCTGCGGCGGCATCGTCGCCGAGAACAGCGCCACCTGGCGCGCCTCGGGCAGCTTCTTGAGCACCGCCTCGACGTCCTCGATGAAGCCCATCCGCAGCATCTCGTCGGCCTCGTCGAGCACCAGCGTCTTCAGCTCGGACAGGTCCAGCGTGCCACGGTCGAGGTGGTCGATGACGCGACCGGGGGTACCGACCACGACGTGCACGCCGCGCTTGAGCGCGGTCAGCTGCTGGCCGTAGGGCTGGCCGCCGTAGACCGGCAGCACGCGGAAGCCGGGGATGGCCTGGGCGTACTTCTGGAACGCCTCGGCGACCTGGATCGCCAGCTCGCGGGTCGGCGCCAGCACCAGCGCCTGCGGCTTGGCCTGGGCCAGGTCGGCGTTGGACAACACCGGCAGCGCGAACGCGGCGGTCTTGCCGGTGCCGGTCTGGGCCTGGCCCAGCACGTCGCGGCCGGACAGCATGGCCGGGATGGTGGCGGCCTGGATCGGCGACGGCGACTCGTAGCCGACATCGGCCACGGCGCGCATCACGGCCTCGCTCAGGCCGAGGTCTGCGAAGCGCAGCGGCGCGGGGGATTCGTTTGACATGGGGACTCCGGGTGGCGCCGGCCGCGAACGGGCGGGCGCAGGACAGCGTATTGTGCGCTCTGGCCGCCCCGCTGTCGAAACGGGACCCAGGTATCCGTTCAGGTGTGATGATTCGCCCGCGCCGGCGAATCATCCAGCGAGCCCTCACCGCCCCCCGCCATGGAACAGCCCGCGACCATGTCCCTCGACCGCCGACAGGCGTTCGCCGCCCTGCTGGAACAGCATCGCGGCATCCTCGCCAAGGTGGCTGGCAGCTATGCCTGGCAGCGCGAGGACCGCGATGACCTGATGCAGGAGACCGCCGCCCAGCTGTGGCGCGCTTGGCCGTCCTACGACCCGGCGCGGCCGCTCTCCACCTGGATGTACCGGATCGCGCTGAACGTGGCGATCTCGCACGTGCGCAGCCGTACGCGCGGCCCGGGCCAGGCCGAATCCTGGGACGAGGCCCGCCACGACCTGGCCGACCCGCGCGCGCACGACCCGGAACTGTCGCAGCAGGTCGAGCGGCTGCACCGCTTCATCCACGCACTGCCGCCGCTGGAGCGCGCGCTGATGCTGCTCTACCTGGAGGACCGCAGCTACCGCGAGATGGCCGAGGTGCTCGGCATCAGCGAAACCAACGTCGCCACCAAGATCAGCCGCCTGAAGGCGCGCATCCGCCACGAACTGTAGAACCGCGAGGACATCGACATGCAACCGGACGAACTCAAGGCCGCCTGGCACCAACTGGGCCTGCACATCGAACGCCAGCAGGCGCTGCAGCGCCAGTGGCTGGGCGAACGCAGGCGCGAGCGCATGCGCGGCAGCCTGCGCCCGCTGTACTGGGGCCAGCTGCTGCAACTGGTGCTCGGCGTGGCGCTGGTGCTGCTCGGCATCGCCTGCTGGAAGCGCAATCTCGACGTGCCGGGCTATTTCGCCGCCGGCGTCGTGCTGCATGCCTTCGGCGTGGCGACCACGGCGCTGGCCGGCATCACCCTCGCTCTGGTCGCCCGCATCGACTACGCCGCGCCGGTGCTGTGCATCGAGAAGCAGCTCGCGACGCTGCGCCGGTTCTACGTGTTCAACGGCATGCTCGCCGGCTGGCCGTGGTGGGTGATGTGGATCGTGGTCGCCGTGGCCGGGCTGGCGCCGCTGCCGGCGCCGGGCTGGATCTGGGCCAGCCTGGCCGTCGGCGCGCTGGGCTGGATCGGCACCGGCTGGCTGCACCGCTGGTCGCGCGATC
>JASGDF010000142.1:0-4031 GCA_047607345.1 Pseudomonas sp.
CTTCACCGGTGAAGCCCCATCGCGACTGAAGTCGCTCCTACAGGACCGCGCATCGCCTCAGAACAGCCCGCCCCGGGCCGGGACGCGGCACGCCTCAGCCCTTCTGTCCCATCCGCGGCAGGCCGTCCTTCGCCAGCCGGTCGATCAGCTTCTCCAGCACGCGCCGCTCCTCCTCCGACAGCGCCGACATCAGCCGGCCCTCCATCTCGTTGACCAGCGGCGCGACGGTCTCGTAGACCTGCCTGCCAGCCGAGGATAGCGCCAGCATCGAGCGGCGGCGGTCGTCGCCGTGCGTCTCGCGGCGGATGAAGCCGCGCTCCAGCAGTCGCGCCACCGCCCGGCTCACCGCTACCTTGTCCATCGCGCTGCGGTCGGAGACCTCGCTGGCCGACGAGCCTGGGTACAGCGCCAGGATCGTGATCACGCGCCATTCCGGGATCGCGATGCCGTAGCGGTCGCCGTAGATCTTGGCGATGTTGGCACTGACCCGGTTGGACAGCACGTTGATCCGGAACGGCAGGAACTGTTCCAGGTTGATCAGCACGGGGTGGTGGTTGGGGCTGGGGGAGTCGGGCTCGCTCATGTTGCGCTGCATCTTGATAGTGATGTCATGTGGAACTGCTAAGGGCACCTGGCCCACGCATTCTCGCGGGTCTGCTGCCACCGCGCATAGCCCTGGTGGTCTGGACGAGGAGAAAACGACCATGAGCGCCCAACCCGGCATCGCCGATTCCCGCCCTGATCCTGGCATGCAGGTGACCACCTTCGACAACCCGATGGGCATCAACGGCTTCGAGTTCGTCGAGTTCGCCGCGCCGGCCGGGTAGGGCGAGCGGCTGCATGCGCACTTCCGCAGGCTGGGCTTCGCCGCGGTGATGCGGCACCGGCGGCGCCCGATCACCCTGTACCGCCAGGGCGGGGTGAACTTCCTGGTCAACGAGGACCCGGATGGGTTCGCGGCCGACTTTGCCGCCCGCCATGGCCCGTGCGCCTACGGCTTCGCGATCCGCTTCCGCCGCCCGGCCGCGCAGGTGCTCCGCAGCGTGCTCGACAACGGCGGCGAGGCGGTGGTGCACAAGGCCGACACGCGCGCGGTCGACGCGCCGGTGGTCAAGGGCATCGGCGACTGCATGCTGTACCTGGTCGACCGCTACGGCGAGGCCGGCAGCGTCTACGACGAGGCATTCGAGCCGATCGCCGGCGCCGACCCGCACCCGGCCGGTTTCGGGCTGACCTTCATCGACACCTCACCCACAACCTTTACTTCGGCAACATGCAGAAGTGGTCGGACTACTACGAGCGCTTGTTCAACTTCCGCGAGATCCGCTACTTCGACATCAAGGGCGCCAAGACCGGGTTGGTGTCCAAGGCGATGACCGCGCCATCGACGCCACCCGGAGACCGGCAAGCGCAAGTTGCTGCAGATCTTCACCCAGAACGCGATCGGGCCGATCTTCTTCGAGATCATCCAGAGCAAGGGCAACCAGGGCTTCGGCGAGGGCAACTTCACCGCGTTGTTCGAGAGCATCGAGCGCGACCAGATGCGGCGAGGGGTGCTGTAAAGTCGCGCTTCACTTCGCAGCGGACGACCCCATGCTCTCCGAACTGATCGCACTGTTGACCGGAAACGACCTGCAAGGCGAGGAACTGGCCGAGGTCGTCGCGTGCATCGAAGCCTCGCCCGACAACCCGGAGCTGGCATGGGTCGACGGCGAGACGGCGGCCGAGTTCATCCAGTTCGCAGTTGTCGCCGAACTGGGCGACTTCGTGCTGATCGCCGACAAGGTGGACGAGTTGCACACGCTGGTCAGCGACCAGTTCGCCGAGCCACTGCCGGACTTCCCGGAGTCGGGCATGCTGGCGGAAGATTATTTCCGCTGGCTGGACGGCGTGCTGGCGGCGCGGCAGACGCCCTGGGAGCTGTTGCTGTGGGGTGTTCGTTTCGACGACAACCTGTACGCCTTTGTCGTCCGCCGCGGGGACAGCCCGCGCATCCTCGCGCTGGCTGAGGCACAGGGGCTGCTGGTCGAGCGGGCCACCCAACGCCACCTGACCTGATTCCGCGTCCCTGCGGGCGCTTCCGACGCGAGTACGGACATGACCACGGACTGTAACGCCTACATGACCGGCTTTGGCGACGAGTTCACCAGCGCGCCGATCGCCAGCACCAGCAGCGCGAACATCCAGGCCAGAGTGTACCAATGATGTGTTTGCAGTAGGGCGCCAGGTCGTGGGACGCGGATCAGGCGCGACGATCAGTCGAGCTTGGAGTCGGGAGCCCCGCTGGCGGAGGTCACTTCCGCGCGGACACCGTCGGGTGCGATGTGGAAGGTCAGCCGGTGCGGAGTGGTGTAGGCCGGCAACGGTATCGTGGCTTCGTGGCGCTGCGACTCCCGGCTGGTCCGGTCGCGCGTGCGCCAGGCGATATTGAACGCCATGCCGGATTGCCATCGCGCGGGCAGGGCAAAGCAGCAGTACTGCCGCTGCCAGTCGATATTGGTGGCCACATGCCCCGGCCCATCCGGCAGGTGCAACGAGAAGTGGGTGGTTTCATGGTCGGGTTCCAGCTGGTCCACCAGGACTACCTCGACCATGGCAGTGGCATCCTCGGCGCGCTTGCGTGTCCATGCCGATTCGGCCACCGACCACAGTGCGAGCAGCGCAATGAGGGCCCAGGGCAACGTCGGCAGCGCGCGCGCCGCCCAATGCAACCATCGTGGCGATGCGGGCTGGCAGGTCAGGTTGGCGCGTTTGATTGCGGCGCAGGCCAAGTGATAGCCGACCAGCGATCCCAGCCAGGGCAGCAGGCCGCCCAGCAGGAAGATCATGATGCCGTAGACGCCATCGCCGGCTGCGAGCGGCAGCCCCAGCAGCAGCCCGATCATGACCGCCAGCATCCACCCGTACAGTACCAGGCCTGGTAGCAGCAGAATGCAGACGACGATCAGCGCGATGGCGAGGTGGTTTGTGCCGGCAGGTGGTGGAGCCAGGGATTCGGACATGGTGTTTGCAGTGTAGATGGGGGGCGAGGGAGTCGATACATCCACCCCTTTGGGCGGGCCCGGCCGATATTCTTGCCACATGAATCAGCCATGTCGCATCCATGCTCCCGGTCGCGCGCTGGTGTTCGGCGCCAGTGGCCAGATCGGCGAGCGCGTGCTGGCGCGGCTGGCCGCGCAGGGCTGGCGGATCGTCGCGGTTTCGCGGCAGGCCCATGCGCCGAGGCCCGCCGTACACTGGCATCACGGCGATCTTTCCACGCCGCCACCGCCCGGCCCGTTCGCTGCGATCTTCAGCTGCGGCCCGCTGGACCACTTCGCGCGCTGGTACGCGCAAGCCGATATCCAGGCTCCGCGCATCGTCGCGTTCGGTTCTACCAGCCTGCAGGTCAAGCAGGATTCCGGCGATGCGCACGAGCGTGACCTGGCGCGGCGTCTGATCGAGGCCGAACGGCAGGTGTTCGAGACCGCGCAGGCAAGGAATGCGGCGGCGACGGTGCTGCGTCCGACCCTGGTCTACGGCGCGGGGCGCGACCTGACCCTGACCCGGATCGCCGCGCTGGCGTGGCGGAGCGGCCATTTCGTGCTGCCGGCCGGCGCGACCGGCCGGCGCCAGCCGGTGCATGTCGAGGACCTGGGCGACGCCGCGCTCGCGGTACTGGCACGGCCGGCGACCCATGCGCGCAGCTACGCGCTGGGCGGCGGCGAGGTGGTGACGTACGAGGAGATGGTCCGGCGTGTGCTGGATGCGCTGCCGCAGCCGGCGCGGCTGTGGCGGGTCCCGGCGTGGTCGTTCGCCGCGGCGCTGCGCGCTGCGCACGCGCTGGGACGGCTGCACGGCATGAACGCCGCGGCGTTGCAGCGCATGCGCGAGGACCTGGTGTTCGACCTGGCGCCGGCCCGGTGCGACTTCGGCTACGCGCCGCGCGGCTTCGCCCCGAGCGCGGCCGAACTCGGCATCGAAGGGCCGTAGAGCGGAGCTTGCTCCGCTGGAGCTTTCCCGGCGAAGCCCCAGCGGAGCAAGCTCCGCTC
>JASGDF010000143.1:0-14283 GCA_047607345.1 Pseudomonas sp.
CTTCACCGGGCAATCCACCGTGGCCTGCGCCTCGTTCAGCGCGCCCAGCGCGATCCGCGACACCGACAGCTCCAGTGCCGCCCCACTCTCCAGGGTCGGCAGCTGCACCAGCCTGGTCACGTCCGCGCCCGCCTTGGCGAAACACTTCAGCGGCACGCCGACCACCGTCCACTGACCTTGCGGCAACGCCGCCAGCGTCTTCTGGATATCGACCTGGCCGGCACACCCCTCGCCGCAGCCCGCGCCCAGCCACACCGGCGCGCTCACCGCGCTGTCGCGGCGCAGGGTCAGCTGCAGTTGCACTTCGCCGTTGCTCTCGCGCGAGAGGTCGATCGGCCGGTTCGAGATCAGCACCAGCCGGGCCGTGTCCGTGCCCGACCACTGCAGCCGGCGCGCGTCCTCCTGCGCCTTGTGGTCGACCGCGCTCAGCCTCAGGCTGCCGTTGGACAGCGCCACCGGCAGCGTGGTGGCCGGCATGTTGCTCTGCTCGGCGTTGGACAGATGCACGGTGATCCCCAGCGCCGGCTTGCCGCGGTTGAAGTAGACCCCGGCCGCCGACTGCTCGCCGCTGACGCCGGAGTCCTCGGGCAGCGGCGCCAGTTCGCCCTTGTCGGCATAGCTCAGGCCGTAGCCGAACGCGAACTGCGGGTCGTAGTCCTTCTGGCCCACGTTGTTGTGGAACTGCGCCGCGGTGCGCGGCCAGGAGAAGCTGAGCTTGCCCTTGAAGTCGTTCTGCACGCCGCCATCGGCCTTGCGCAGCAGCACGTCGGCGATGCCCTCGCCCTCCGAGCCCGGCAGCCACGCGGCGACGAAGGCGTCGGACGCGTTGATCTCGCGGTTCATCCACAGCGGGCGGCCACTCAGGAACACCGCCACCACCGGGATGCCGTCGGCCTTGAGCTTCTTCAGCAGCTGCAGGTCGCTGTCGTCGCCGGCCTTGTACAGCAGGTTGGGGATGTCGCCCTGGAACTCGGCGTAGGGATTCTCGCCGAACACCACGATCGCCACGTCCGGCTTGCGCTTGTACTTGCCATCGATCGCCAGCTCGGCGCTGCCGCCGGCGGCCTTGACCTGCTTGTCCAGCCCTTCCCAGATGGTGTTGCCGTTCGGGTAGTCCGCGCGCTTGGTGCCGGTGCCCTGCCAGTTCAGGGTCCAGCCGCCGGACTGCTTGCCCATGTCGTCGGCACCGTCGCCGGCGACCAGCACGTGCTTGTGCGGGTCCAGCGGCAGCAGGCCGTTCCGGTTCTTCAGCAGCACCAGCGACTCGCGCACCGCCTGGCGCGCGATCGCGCGGTGCTCCGGCGCGCCGAGCAGCTCGAACTTGCCGCCGAGCGGGCGCTGCGAGGGCTTGCCGGCCTCGAACAGGCCCAGCCGCAGCTTCACCCGCAGGATCCGCCGCACCGCGTCGTCCAGGCGCTGCATCGGGATCTGCCCGGACTTCACCGCGGCCAGCTCGCTCTCGTAGACGCCCTTCCAGCTGTCCGGCGCCATCGCCATGTCGACGCCGGCCAGGAACGAGGCCGGGCAGCGGGTGTTGCTGCACCCCTTCACCTGGCCATGCCCGTTCCAGTCGCCGACCACGAAGCCGCCGAAGTTCATCCGGCCCTTCAGCACATCGCTCAGCATCACCTTGTAGCCGTGCATCTTCTCGCCGTTGAAGCTGTTGAACGAGGCCATCACGCTCTGCGCGCCGGCCGCGATCGCCGGCGGGTAGCCGGCGGCGTGCACGTCGCGCAGGACTTCCTCGGACACCTGCGTGTCGCCCTGGTCCTTGCCGTCGGTGGTGCCGCCGTCGCCGACGAAGTGCTTGACCGAGGAGATCACGTGGCGGCCATCGAGGAACTGCGGCGTGCCCGGCACGCCCTGCAGGCCCTCGACCATCTTGCCGGCGTAGCTGGCCACCACTTCCGGGGATTCGGAATAGCCCTCGTAGGCGCGGCCCCAGCGATCGTCCTGCGGCACCGCCACGGTCGGCGCGAAGGTCCACTCCATGCCGGTGACGCGGGTCTCGGCGGCGGTGACCTCGCCGATCCTGCGGATCAGCTCGGGGTTGCGCGTGGCGCCCAGGCCGATGTTGTGCGGGAACAGGGTCGCGCCGACGATGTTGCTCTGGCCATGCACCGCGTCGATGCCGAAGATGATCGGGATCGCATGGCCGCCCTGCGCGGTGTCCATCGACGCCTCGTAGTAGGCGTCGGCCAGCTTCAGCCATTCGGCCGGGCTGGCGTCGTACCTGCCGCCCGGATCGGAGTTGCCGCCGGCCAGCACCGAACCTAACCGGTACTTGCGCACGTCCTCGGGGGTCATGCTGGCGATGTCGCCCTGGATCGTCTGCCCGACCTTCTCCTCCACGCTCATCTGCGCCATCACCTCGCCGATGCGCTGCTCGAGCGCCGGGTCCTCGGCGAACGGCCACTTCGGCGAGGGCCAGGTGTCCGGGTGGATGGCGGTCGCCGCGGCCGCGTCCTGGGGCGGGGCGGCCGCGGTGGCCGACTTGTCCTGGCAGGCCGACAGCAACAGCACCGCACCGGCGGTGGCGATCGAGAGGACGCGATGGATCAGGGGCGCCGGGGCGCGACGGTAGGTGGTGGGCAAGAGGGGATCTCCATGGCACGGGTTGCCGAACGCCCACTCAGGGCGATCTTCCGGCCGCGTACGCTTTCGTATCGCTACAGCGCTGTCAACAAAAGCGAACGATATAGCCCAGCGGCAAGCGTATATCGGAATGCGATATATCCCCTTGCCGCGGCAACGGCGACGAATCGCCGGTTTTCCGTGCGATCCGGCTACCCGCACCGCGGGCCGTCGGCCAACCCGATGTTGCATCGCAATATCGGCCAGCGCCGCGAATGCGCGAACCGCTCACCGGCACGTCTTGGGTATGCGCTGCATCGACGCCTGCCGCATTCCGCCGATTGCACCTGAATGCGCGCGCTTGCCTGCCGCAACACCTGCGCGGACACTTGCTGCTCCTCATGCCGGGCACCCGCCTTGCAACCCACCCCGATGCTCTGCGCCTCGTGCGAAGCACCGGCTGAAATGAACCGGCCACCGTGGCCGGTCACGTCAATGGAGAACACGATGAACCAGCAGCAATGGGACACGGTCGATGCCTACTTCACCGACCGGCTCGTGGCATCGGACAACGCACTGGATGCCACGCTTGCGGCCAGTGCCGAAGCCGGCCTGCCGTCGATCAACGTAGCTCCCAACCAGGGCAAGCTGCTGCATCTGCTGGCGAAAATCGGCGGTGCCCGCCGTATCCTCGAGATCGGCACGCTGGGCGGATACAGCACGCTGTGGCTGGCACGCGCGCTGCCGGACGATGGCGTGCTGGTCTCGCTGGAGGGCAATGCCGCGTACGCCACGCTGGCCAGGTCGAACATCGAGGCGGCGGGACTGGCGGCGATCGTCTCGATCCAGGTCGGTGACGCGCTGCACAGCCTGCAGCAGCTGGTGGACGCCGGCACCGCGCCGTTCGACCTGGTATTCATCGACGCCGACAAGGAGAACAATCCGGAATACCTGCGCCTGTCGCTGCAGTTGTCGCGTCCCGGCACGGTCATCATCGCGGACAACGTGGTCCGCCGCGGCAAGGTTGCCGATCGCGACGACCTCGACGCCAGCGCCGCTGGCGTGCGCGCCTACTTCGATCTGCTCGCCGGCGATCCGCGGCTGTCCAGCACCGCGGTGCAGACCGTGGGCAGCAAGGGCTGGGACGGCTTCGCCATCACCCTGGTCGCGGAAGGCTGAACCGCCACGCCGATCCCGCCTATCCGGGCACCCTCGCCTTCGCCAAAGCCTGGCGGGGATGCTCTACAACCTGGGCGCTGCGCTGCTGGTCTGCGTGCTCTTGCCGACCGTGGCGCCAGCGCAGCGGCCGGCGGATTGAAACGCCTACTTCGCCGCGAGATGGTCCAGCACCGCGCGCGTCACCGGGTCGGCGATCTCGGCGGCCTCGCCCTTCAGCGCCGGCAGCAATTGGCTGGCCAGCTGCTTGCCCAGCTCGACGCCGAACTGGTCGAACGCGTTGATCCCCCACAGCACCGACTGCACGTAAACGCTGTGCTCGTACATCGCGATCAGCGCGCCCAGCGCCTGCGGGGTCAACGCATCGAGCAGGATCAGCGTGCTCGGCCGCCCGCCCGGATAGCTGCGATGCGGATCGTCGCTGGCCTGACCGTTGGCCAGCGCCTCGGTCTGCGCCAGCAGGTTGGCCAGCAGCGCCTGGTGGTTCTCGGCATAGGGGTCGTCGTTGTGGACCACGCCGATGAAGTCGGCCGGCACGATGCTGGTACCCTGGTGCAGCGCCTGGAAGAAGCTGTGCTGCACGTCGGTGCCGGCGCCGCCCCACCACACCGCGACGGTGTCGCTGTCGACCGGCGAGCCGTCCAGTCTGACGCGCTTGCCCAGGCTCTCCATCACCAGCTGCTGCAGGTAGGCCGGCAGCAGCGCCAGGCGCTGGTCATAGGTCATCACCGCATAGGTGGCGCTGCCGAGCAGGTTGCGGTTCCACACCGCGGTCAGGCCATGCAGCACCGCGACGTTGTCGGCCAGCGGCGCCTCCAGCACGTGCCGATCGAACTCGGCCGCGCCGGCCAGCAACTGCTCGAAGCGCTCGAAGCCGATCGCCAGCGCGATCGGGAAACCGACCGCCGACCACAGCGAGTAGCGGCCACCAACCCAGTCCCACATCGGCAGCACCCGGTCCGAGGCGATGTCGAAGGCCTTGGCGGCACGCTCGGGATTGGCGCTGACCGCGTACAGGCGCTCGCTGCCGCCCAGCCACGCGTGCAGGATCGCGCCGTTGAGCAGCGTCTCCTGGGTGCCGAAGGTCTTGGAGATCAGGATCCCGGCGGTGGTCGCCGGGTCCAGCGTCGCCAGCGTGCGCTGCATCGCCGCGCCATCGACATTGGAAACGAAGTGGACGCGGAAGCGCGCGCCAGAGACCGGGCGCAGCGCGTCGGCGACCAGACGCGGGCCGAGGTCCGAGCCACCGATGCCGACACTGACGATGTCGGTGACACCGCTGTTCTCCAGCGCCTGGACCAGCGCCTGCATGCGCTGGCGCACCTCGGCGGCGGTGGCATGCGCCTCGGAAGCGACCGGCGCGCCGGTCGCATCGCCGCGCAGCGCGGTATGCAGTGCCGCGCGCTGCTCGGTCACGTTGACCTGCTCGCCGCGGAACAGGCGCTGGAACGCGCCGGCGACATCGCGCTCGACAGCCAGCGCCAGCAGCGCGTCCAGCGCGGCGCGATCGTACTTCTGCCGCGCAAAGTTGAAATACAACGGACCTACCCGCTTCGCGTACTGTTCGGGCCGATCCGGTTCAACGGCCAGCAGCGAAGGAATGGCGGCGCCGCGCAGACGCTGGGCGTGGGGAAGCAGCGAGTCGAATCCGTTGTTCTGAGTCATGCGGCCTGGGTCGGGATCGAGTGGTTGGTGTGGGATATCCGGTTGGCGCCGTCGACGTAGACCAGGTTCGGCTTGAACACGCTGGCCTCGGCCTCGGTCATGCTGGCGAACGCGGCCACGATGATCAGGTCGCCGACCTGAACGTGGCGTGCGGCACCGCCGTTGAGCGAGATCACCCCGCTACCGGCTTCCGCGCGGATCGCATAGGTGCTGAAGCGCGCGCCGTTGGTCACGTCCCAGATGTGGACCTGCTCGAACTCGCGGATGCCGGTGGCCTCCAGCAGCAGCCCATCGATCGCGATCGAGCCCTCGTAGTTGAGCTCGGAATGGGTGACGGTGGCGCGGTGGATCTTGGCTTTCAGCAGGGACAGATGCATGGAGGTGCGGAGCGGCGAAATGAAAGAGCGCAGTCTACACCCAGCATCCTGCCAGCCACAGGCCGCTCTCGTAGGAGCAACTTCAGTCGCGATGGGCTTTGCCGGGAAAGCCCATCGCGACTGAAGTCGCTCCTACAGGGGAGCGGGATTCAGAACTCCAGGTTGTCGATCAGCCGGGTGCGCCCCAGCCTCGCCGCGACCAGCGCCACGCGCGGGCCGGCATCCTCGACCGGCTCGCTCAGCGCCGGCGTGCGGATCGCGGCGTAGTCCACGTCAAAGCCACCCTCCGCCAGTTCCGCCGCCGCCGCCGCCTCCACCTGTGCGCGCGGCGTGCCAGCCAGGCTGGCCTCGCGCATGCCCAGCAGCACCTTGCGGATCAGCGCCGCGCGCGGACGCTCCTGCGCAGACAGGTACTGGTTGCGCGAGCTCATCGCCAGCCCGTCGTGTTCGCGCACGATGCCGCCAGGCAGCAGCTCGATCGGGAACGCCAGGTCGGCCACCATCTGCCGGATCACCGCCAGCTGCTGGAAATCCTTCTTGCCGAACGCGGCGAAGTCCGGCTGCACCTGGTTGAACAGCCGCGCCACCACCGTGCACACGCCGTCGAAATGGCCGGGACGGTGCGCGCCCTCCAGCACCTCGCTGATGCCCGGCGCGCGCATCCGGGTCGCCTGCTCGACGCCGAACGGGTACATCGCCTCCACGCTCGGCAGCCACAGCACGTCGCAGCCGGCGCCCTCCAGGCCGCGCAGGTCGGCGTCGGGCGTGCGCGGGTAGCGGGTGAAGTCCTCGTTCGGGCCGAACTGGGTCGGGTTGACGAACACGCTGGACACCACGCGATCGGCGTACTGCCGTGCCAGCATCACCAGCGAGTAGTGGCCGGCGTGCAGGTTGCCCATGGTCGGCACCAGCGCCACCCGCAGGCCCTCGCGCTTCCAGCCGGCGACGATCGCGCGCAGCCGGGACAGCTCGTCGACGGTCTCGATCATGAGGCGTAGGCGTGCTCGGGACCGGGGAAGCTGCCGTCGCGCACGGCGGCGGCGTAGCTGCGCACCGCGCCGGCGACCGAGCCCCCCTCGGCCAGGAAGTCCTTGACGAACTTGGGTCGGCGATGGCCACTGTCCAGACCCAGCAAGTCGTGCATCACCAGCACCTGGCCGTCGCAGCCGGGACCGGCGCCGATGCCGATGGTCGGTACCGCCAATTCGGCGGTGATCTGCGCGGCCAGCGGGCTCGGCACGCATTCCAGCACCACCAGCGCGGCGCCCGCCTCGACCGCCGCGGCGGCCTGCTCGCGCAGACGCTGCGCGGCGTCGCCACGGCCCTGCACCTTGTAGCCGCCGAGCCGCAGCACCGACTGCGGGGTCAGGCCCAGGTGCGAGCAGACCGGAATCTCGCGCTCGACCAGGTAGCGGATCACCTCGAGCTTGAAGCCGGCGCCCTCGATCTTGACCATCTGCGCACCGGCCTGCAGCAGTTGCAGCGAGGCGTCGAACGCGCGCTCCGGCGTCGCGTCGGCCCCGAACGGCAGGTCCGCCACCAGCAGCGCCTGCTTGAGCACACGTGCAACCGCCCGGGTGTGATAGACCATGTCGTGCACGGTTACCGGCAGGGTCGAGTCGTGGCCCTGCACCACCATGCCCAGCGAGTCGCCGATCAGGATCAGGTCGACGCCGTTCGCATCGAAGGTCCGTGCGAAGCCGGCGTCGTAGGCGGTCAACATCACCAGCTTGCGGCCGTCGTGCTTGGCTTCGCTCAGCGCGGGGACGGTCCAGGGCTTGCTATCGGCGTGACTGCTCATGAACTCATTACGTGGGGTGATAAGCCGGGCATTATCTACCCAATTGGCTCGATCTCGCAGGCATCGACACCTGCGAGCACGGTCTTCACCGTTCCATGGCCCGGGATCGTGGCCTCCGGCGCGATCTCGGCCAGCGGCACCAGCACGAACGCACGCTCGTGCAGATGCGGGTGCGGCACCCGCAGCCGCGGCAGCTCGATCCGCTGCTCGCCATACAGCAGCAGGTCCAGGTCCAGCGTGCGCGGCCCCCAGCGCTCGGCCGGCAGGCGGATACGGCCAAAGTCCTGCTCGATGCCGAGCAGGTGGTCAAGCAACGGCTCGGCCGGCAGAGCGGTGTCGAGCAGTGCGACGGCATTGATGAAATCCGGCTGCTGCTCGCGGCCCCAGGCCGGGGTCCGGTACAGCCGCGAAGCGGCCAGCAGCCGGGTCCGCGGCAGCCCGGACAACGCGGCCAGGGCCTGCCGCACGACCGACGGCGCATCGCCCAGGTTTGCCCCCAGTCCGATGCAGGTGCGGACCAAGGCCGGCTACTCCTGACCGGCGCCGGTTCGCCGGCGGCGGCGGCGGCGCTTGAACGGCGCCGGCGCATCCTCATCGGAAGCGACCTGTGCCGTCTCGATCGTCGACACCAGGTCCTGGGCCGATTGGTCCCTGGCCTCGCGCCAGAACACGACGTCCGCGGCGTGGTCCGGCGAGGCGATCTGGCGCAGCATCAGGAAATCGAACGCGGCGCGGAAGCGCGGGTGCGCCAGCGTGCGGAACACGCGTTTGCGCTGGCGCAGGCCAAAGCGCGCCTGCAGCAACCAGATCTCCTGCATCGGCAGCGAGAAGCGCCGCGGCAGCGCCACCCGCTCGATCTCGTGCAGGGTGACGCGATCGGCGGCGCGCCGCTGCGCCTCCTCCTCCGAGACCCCCTGAGCCTGCAAGGTCGCCAGCGTGCGGCAGAATGCAGGCCACAACAGCAGCGCGAACAGGAACGCCGGCGATACCGGTTCGTCGGCGGCCACCCGCGCATCGGTGTTGCTCAGGCCCGCGATCAGCATCCGGCGCAGCGCGCCGCTGCGGTTGGAGCGTAGTGCCGTGGCGCTTTCCGGGAACAGCGCGTCGAGCAGGCCGTGCCGCTCCAGCCCCTCGAAGCTGGCCACGCCGTGGCCCGACAGGAACAGCTTGAGCACTTCCTCGAACAGCCGCGCCGGCGCGGCATCCGCCAGCAGGCCGGCCAGGCGCGGAATCGGCTCGGCAGTGGCCGGCTCGATCTCGAAGCCCAGCTTGGCCGCCAGCCGCACCGCGCGCAGCATCCGCACCGGATCCTCGCGGTAGCGCTGCTCGGGATCGCCGATCAGGCGCATCACCCGCGCCTGCACATCCTCGAAGCCGCCGGTGTAGTCGCGCACCGAGAAGTCCTCGATCGCGTAGTAGAGCGCGTTGCAGGTGAAGTCACGGCGGATCGCGTCCTCCTCGATCGTGCCGTAGACGTTGTCGCGCACCAGCCGGCCGTTCTCGAGCTCACGATCGCCGCTGCCATCGTCGCTGTTGGCGCGGAAGGTGGCGACCTCGATGATCTCGCGACCGAACACCACATGCGCGAGGCGAAAGCGGCGGCCGATCAGCCGGCAGTTGCGGAACAGGCTCTTGACCTCCTCCGGGGTGGCGTCGGTGGCGACGTCGAAGTCCTTGGGATGGCCCTCGACCAGCAGGTCGCGGACCGCACCCCCGACCAGGTAGGCGCCGAAGCCGGCTTCGCGCAGGCGATAGAGCACGCGCAGCGCGTTGGGACTGATGTCCTTGCGCGAAATGATGTGTTGATCGCGCGGGACCACCCTGAGGGTGAACGCAGATGTAGCTGAAGGTTCGATGATGGCGCTTCCGAATGTGTTGCAGGATGTTGCCTAACGGCTCCGAGCCCACTATACTAGCTCGCTCACAACGACGTAACAAAACGCTCCCTTCGTCTAGTGGTTAGGACGTGGCCCTCTCAAGGCTAAAACAGGGGTTCGAGTCCCCTAGGGAGCGCCACTTCGAATGTGAGAACGGAAAAAGCCCCGCGATGCGGGGCTTTTTCGTTTCACGATGACTCCAGCATCGCATTTCGCTGGACTACGCCGTCACCCTATACAGCAGATTTATCAACGGGTTAGGCGAGTTCAACCTATGTCGGTGCTTTCCGAAACTTGACCCGGCTTTCCCGCTGATGACTCCCATCAGACCCTTGGGAATCGGGTCTTTCCGAGGAGTCATCATGACAAAGATCAAGCTCACCAAGTCCACCGTCGATGCGGCGCAGCCTCAAGCACAGGCCGTCGAACTGCGGGACACGCTGGTACCCGGCTTTCTGTGCAAGATTACCCCGGCAGGCCGCAAGGTGTTCATGCTCCAGTACCGCACGAACGCGGGCGAGCGCCGCAAGCCTGCCTTGGGCCAGTACGGGGAACTGACCGTCGAACAGGCCCGCTCGCTGGCGCAGGAGTGGTTGGCGCAGGTGCGTCGCGGCGGCGATCCTGGCGCTGCCAAGGCCGAGGCACGCAAAGCGCCTACCGTCGAGGAGTTGTGCAAGAAATTCATGGCCGACTACTCCAGCAAGCGCAACAAACCCAGCACGCAGCTCGGCTATCAGCGTGTTATCGATCGCTGCATCGTTCCGTTGTTGGGCCGCAAGAAGGTGCAGGACGTGAAACGCCCCGATGTGGTCAGCATCATGGAAAAACTCGCGTACAAGCCGACCGAAGCGAACAAGGTCTTCAGCATCCTGCGCAAGATGTTCAACTTGGCTGAGGTGTGGGGCTTCCGGCCCGATGGCAGCAATCCCTGCCGGCATGTGCCGACCTATCCGGCAGGCAAATCGACCCACCTCATCAGCGATGAGGACATGGGCAAGCTGTTCCGGCAGATCGACAGGATCGAAGCCGAAGGCTTGGAGAACTACGTCATCCCGTTGGCGATCCGCCTGCAATTCGAGTTTGCCGGTCGCCGCTCGGAAATCATCACGCTCGAATGGGATTGGATCGACTTGGCGAATCGCCGGGTTGTCTGGCCGGACAGCAAGACCGGCGGCATGTCCAAGCCCATGAGCGAGGAAGCCTACCGGCTGCTCTCAAGCGCGCCACGGCAGAAGGACAGCCCTTATGTGCTGCCGTCCCCGCGTCGTCCGAAACGGCATCTGACCGAGGGCGAGTATTACGGCGGTTGGTGCCGTGCACTCAAAGCGGCGGGCGCGGCGCACGTCGGTACGCACGGCATCCGGCATCGTTCGGCGACCGACATTGCCAACTCGGGCATCCCGGTCAAGGTCGGCATGGCGTTGACGGCACACAAGACCGTGGCGATGTTCATGCGCTACGTCCACACCGAAGACAAGCCGGTACGGGAGGCTGCCGAGCTGGTGGCGAACCGGCGCAAGATGATCACCGGGATAGAGCACGTGGCGACATCCTGAGCCATGAACCCTATGCGCTTGTCTGGCTTTCCTTCCCCTTGACTTGAATTCGTTTATAAACGAAAATGACCACGTATCGAATCGAGCACTACCTGACGGCCGACGGGCAGAAGGATCTCTACATCGACTGGCTGGGCCACCTACGGGATGGCAAAGCCAAGGTGGCAGTCATCCGACGTGTGGCCCGCATCGAGCAAGGTAACTTCGGTGATCACAAGTTCTGTCGTGATGGCGTGTGGGAACTGCGTATCGATGTGGGGCCGGGTTACCGGGTCTATTACGCCCAATCGGGACAGCGATTGGTGCTGCTGTTATGTGGTGGCGACAAGCGCACGCAGGACACGGACATCGACCGCGCAGTGGATTACTGGCAAGACTGGCAACGGAGAACCGACGAATGAGAAGCAGAAGCCATGACGACGCGATGGCCGAGGTGTATCGCAACGACCTTGCGCTCGCGCTCGACGTCATTAACGGCATCCTCGAAGACGGCGATCAAGCTGAACTGCTGACTGTACTGCGCCAGCTCGCGCAGGCGTTCGGTGGTGTGCAGGTGGTGGCTGAGCAAGCGCACCTGAACCCAACACAGCTCTACCGCACGCTCTCGCCGAAGGGCAATCCGGCGTTGAACAGCTTGACCGCTATCCTCAAAGCGATGGGGCTGCGCTTGGCAGTCCAGCCGCTGGATTCATCAACGCCTGCTCACGCTGCCTGAAGGCAATCGGCCACAGTATCTGCCGCTCAACACGCCTTCTCCGCCGACTGCTTTGGCTGTTTGCGGACGTTCGTACGGAACGTATAGATGGCCGCTGCCAAGGCGAGCAGTCACCCCATCTAAGAGTGGGTAGGTTACCTTAGCTAGCGGAACCTTTCCGTTAAACTCTGCGGATCAACATCTCACAACGAGAGACACCTATGGCAGGGGCTCACAAGATCACACCGTCGAACCCACGACTCTCGTCGCTGCTCACCGACGTGGCGAAGGGGAACATCAAGATTCCCGTCTTCCAGCGTGAGTACGTCTGGGATGACGAGCAGATCATGAGTCTGCTCGACTCGATCTACCGCGGTTTCCCGGTTGGTTCGCTGCTACTTTGGTCCACCAAAGAGACGCTCGAACATGAGCGCAACGTAGGAGGCTTCGAACTGCCGAAGACGCCGGAGGACTTCCCGGTTAACTATGTCCTCGACGGCCAGCAGCGCCTGACCACCCTCTACGGCGTTTTCAACTCAGACGCCAAGACATCTGACCCAGAACTAGCCGACCGGTTCAGCGTGTGCTTTGTGCCTTCCACCGAGGAGTTCATCCACTACGCTGAGGCTGACCCGAGAACTTCGATCAACCTTCGTGTCATTCTCGACACGACGAAGCTCCTTCCCGACATGGCGCGCTTCGACGACGACATGAAGACGGTGATTGCAAACCTCACCGAGCGTTTCAAGGACTACGAGTTTCCAGTCGTCACCATCAGGGATCGCACCAACCAAGAGGTCTGTCGCGTTTTTCAGCGCATCAACTCGTCAGGGACGAGCCTCAGTACTCTCGAACTGCTTGCGGCCTGGACCTGGTCGGATCAGTTTGATCTCAGAAAGGAAATCGAGGGGATTCTCGACAAGCTCGCGGACAAAGGGTACGACCAGCTTGATGAGGGGTTGCTCATGCGCAGCCTCGCGGCTGTGGTACTTAACAGCATCGATGCTGATGCTTTAGTCGACACGCCGCCGCAGAACTTGATCGACGGCATGCTGCGTTTGAAGCAGGCGATCTACGCCACCGTGGATTTCCTAGAGAAGGAACTGCACATCAAGAACGTGGTCTTCATCCCGTTTCCAATCATGTTCGTTCCGCTTGTGAAATTCTTTTCCCTGATGTTGAAGCCTAGCGCAGCACAGCTGGCGGGGCTCAAGCGATGGTTCTGGTTTGTTGCCTTCACGCAGCGCTATAAGGCAGGTACCAATGTTGCTGTCATGGAAGATATCCGCGCGATGCACGCCCTGGCGAATGGCGAGCCGGTATTTGACGCGATCGATGCTGAGGTTCCGCCCAGCCTCTTCATGAAGACGTGGCGGATCAATTCGACCGCCGCTAAGGCTACGATTTGTCTCCTTGCGCAGTACGCGCCACGCAGCTTCCTTTCGAACAGTCTGGTAGACCTGAGCACGGCCATGTCCGCATATAACGCGCGCGAGTTCCACCACGTCTATCCGAAGGCATTTCTGAACTCCCAAGGTATCAAGTTCAGCGAGTCCAACATCATCGCCAACGTCTGCTTCCTAAATCAGGCCGACAACCGCACGATCAGCGATTCGTCGCCCGCGGACTACATGCCCAAAATCGACGCCGCGCTTCGCCCTTCGATTGCTGCTTCGTCACTACTTCCGGTCGCTGCGATGGACGGTTCGATGAACTACGCTGACTTTATCCAAGCTCGCGCAGAGATGTTGGCAGTAGCCGCCCGCCAGCTCATCAAGACCGCGGCGATCTGAGGTCCCGAAGTCCACCATTCGCCTGACGCAGGGTTATTTTGCCTTGCTTGGGCGGAGGAGGTTTATGGTACCTGACGGACCTCAATCAACGCCGCATCAGAGTTGGTGACAGCTATCGGCCGTAGAGTGGCTGCTGGTGAAGTGGTAGATGAAGGACTGCAATCGCTGCGAACAGAAAAGCTGCTCTGGATTCGTCCAGCCCGATAGCGAAATCATGGCTCCGAGCAAACCATCAGTGGCGTTTCGCTTTGCTATAGGGCGTGCCGTCAGGCACGGAACGGCGGAAGGCCAGATAAAAGGTCGCGGCACTTCGCCGCGAGGAAAGCCGGTCTGCACATGGGGTTGGCGCGGCACGCGCCCTATTGCGGCACCGTGCCGCCAAAGTACGCGAAGTCGCATGAAAGCAGGCTTGGCCGTGTGCCACCTGCGCAGCAGCACGCCATGCTGCGCCAGAACCGCAGCGCATCGAGTATCGGGAGTGGGTCAGCGGCGCGAGCCGGAAACGCCCGAAACAGCGCGTTCGATGAAACGGGCGAGCGGTGCGGAGGGAGCCGTGTCGGCTCGCAGCAGATAGGTTGTCAGAACCGGGGAGATACACGCCAACGGGCGGCTGGCCACGTCCGGCGAACGGCAGGCGGCGATCTGCGACGCCCCGAGCAGCGCCAAGGCATAGCCGGCTGAAACCAGGGTCAGCATCAGGTCGAGCGAGGCGACCTCTTCGGCCACCAGTGGCTCCACGTCCACCGTGCGCAGCATCCGTGCAATCTGGC
>JASGDF010000144.1:0-13461 GCA_047607345.1 Pseudomonas sp.
ACTTCAGTCCCGACCGGGCGTTACCGGTAAAGCCCGGTCGGGACTGAAGTCCCTCCTACAAAAAACCTACAAAAAAGTCTCCTCACGATTTCCGATGGAATCCCGATGAACTTCATCTCCACCCGCAACAACGCTCCGGCCGCCACGCTCAGCCAGGCGATCGCCGCCGGACTGGCGCCGGACGGCGGCCTGTACGTGCCGGCGCAGTTGCCGGCCGCGCGTACGCTGGCGCTGGGCGCGACCCTGGCCGACACCGCCGCCGATCTGCTGGCGCCGTTCTTCGCCGGCGATGGACTCGAAGGCGAGCTGGCCGCGATCTGCCGCGAGGCCTTCGATTCCGACGCGCCGCTGGTGTCGCTGGCCACGCCCGGCGACCACAGCCTGGAGCTGTTCCATGGCCCGACCGCGGCGTTCAAGGACTTCGGCGCGCGTTTCCTCGCCGCCAGCCTGGCCCGGCTGCGCCGCGATGCCGAGCGGCCGCTGACGATCCTGGTCGCCACCTCCGGCGACACCGGCGCCGCGGTCGCCGCGGCGTTCCACCGCCAGCCGGGGCTGCGCGTGGTCGTGCTGTACCCGGACGGGCGGGTGTCGCCGCGCCAGGCGCACCAGCTCGGCTGCTTCGGCGACAACGTCACCGCGCTGCGCGTGGCCGGCTCGTTCGACGACTGCCAGGCCCTGGTCAAGCAGGCGCTGGGCGACGCCGAGCTGCAGGCGCAGCTGCCGCTGAGTTCGGCCAACAGCATCAGCCTGGGCCGGCTGCTGCCGCAGATGAGCTACTACGCGCACGCCGCGCTGAGTCACCATGCCCGCCACAGCGCGCCGCTGAACCTGGTGGTGCCGACCGGCAACCTTGGCAATGCGCTGGCGGCGGTGCTGGCGCGCTCGCTGGGCGTGCCGCTGGGCCGGATCGTGCTGGCGACCAATGCCAACCACGTGCTGCCGGACTACTTCGCCGGCGGCGACTACGCCCCGCAGCCGAGTGTGGCGACGCTGGCCAATGCGATGGACGTGGGCGCGCCGAGCAACTTCGAGCGGCTGCGCTGGCTGCATGCCGGCGACGATGCCGCGCTGCGCGCTGGCTTCACCGCGCTGTCGGTGGACGACGCCACGATCCGCCGCACGATCGTCGAGCGCCACCACCGCTTCGGCGAGGTGTTCTGCCCGCATACGGCCACCGCGGTGCATGTGCTGGAGCAGATCCGCGCCGAGGGCGCCGATGCCGATGCCGGCGACTGGGCGGTGGCGGCCACCGCGCATCCGGCCAAGTTCGAGGGCGTGGTCGAGCCGCTGATCGGCACGGCGGTGCCGGTGCCCGACGCGCTGGCCGAATTGCTGGCACGCCCGGCCAGCGCCGAGCTGCTGCAACCGCAATACGCGCAGTTGAAGGCGCGCCTGCTCGCCGGCTGAGCCGTCGATCGGGTGGGCCGATCAGGTTGCGCGAACGCTCCTGTCGCGCAACCTGAGCCCTGCTCAGGCCTGCTCGTCGCCGGCCAGCTGGCGCAGGCCGGGGTAGTCGAGGATCTGCACCAGGTGCAGCTGCGGCAGCGCGATCAGTTGCTGCTGCTTGAGCTTGGTGAAGGTCCGGCTCACCGTTTCCATGGTCAGGCCGAGGTGGTCGGCGATGTCGCCGCGCCCCATCGGCAAGGTGACGGTGTCGCCGGGCCGGCCCGGGTGGATGGAACGGGCCGCCAGTCGCAGCAGGAAGTACGCCAGCCGTTCGCTCGGCTGCAGCCGGGCCAGCGCCAGACCGGTGTCCTGCGAGGCGGCTAGCTCCATGCTGGTGCGTTGGAGCAGCTTGCGTTCCAGGTGCGGGTATTGCTCGCGGATCCGGCGCATATCCGCCACCGAGGTACGGCAGACCTGGCTGTCGACGATCGCCTCGATGTCGTGGCGATGGCGCGGCGTCCCGGTCAGACCGATGTAGTCGCCCGGCAGCACGAAGCCGGTGATCTGGCGGCGCCCGTCGGCCAGGGTCCGCACCATCCGCAGCGTGCCGGCGGTCAGGGTGTAGACGTAGTGGCGGGTGTCGCCGGTCCGTACCAGCGTGCTGCCGGCGGGGCAGTGCAGGCTGTGGGTGGCCTGGTCCAGGGTCGCCATCTCCTGCTCGGACAGCGCCGCGCAGATCGTGCTGCCGCGCACCGCGCAGTGCGCGCACTCCAGCGCCTGGGCGGACGAGGGCGGGGCTTCGCAAGCAACCGCGGTCAGTGCGTTCTGCCGGTACATGGCGGATTTCCGCTGCGGGAGATGGGTTTGATGATACGCGATACGGCCGACGCGGCCGTGGGCCGGCTAGAATTGCGGACTTTCGCCCCCGTTCCACAGGAGTCCAGCTCGTGATCAAGCCCCGTACCCCGCCCGGCATCATGGAATTGCTGCCGCGCGAGCAGATCGCGTTCCAGCGCATGCTGGACGTCATCCGCCGCAACTACGAGCGGTTCGGGTTCCTGCCGGTGGAGACTCCGGTGTTCGAGCTGTCCGACGTGCTGCTGACCAAGTCGGGCGGGGAGACCGAGCGCCAGGTCTATTTCGTGCAGTCCACCGGCGCGCTGGCCAATGCGGCGGCCGAGCCGGGCGAGGGCGGGTTGCCGGAGCTGGCGCTGCGCTTCGACCTGACCGTGCCGCTGGCGCGCTACGTCGCCGAGCACGAGCACGAACTGGCGTTTCCGTTCCGGCGCTACCAGATGCAGCGCGTCTACCGCGGCGAGCGCGCCCAGCGCGGTCGCTTCCGCGAGTTCTACCAGTGCGACATCGACGTGATCGGCAAGGACGCGTTGAGCATCCGCTACGACGCCGAGGTGCTGGCGGTGATCCATGCGGTGTTCGCCGAGCTGGAAATTGGCGATTTCACCATTCAGTTCAATAATCGGCGGCTCATGCGGGGCGTTTTCGAGAGCCTCGGTGTCGCCGACGATGCGCTGCAGATGGCGGTCTTGCGTGAGGTCGACAAGCTGGACAAGCGGGGCGCCGACTATGTCCGGGAAACCTTGCTGGGAGAGGGCTTTGGCATTCCTGGCGAGCAGGTGGAGAAGATCCTGGGGTTTGTTTCGGGACGTTCCAAGAACCACGCCGATGCATTGGCGCTGCTGGATGCGCTGCTTGACGGCAATGCCACCGAGGCGCTGCGTGAAGGCGTGGCCGAGCTGCGCGAGGTGCTGGAGTTGATCAAGGCGCTGGGTGTGCCGGAAGAGGCGTACTGTCTCAACTTCTCGATCGTCCGCGGCCTGGACTATTACACCGGTACCGTCTACGAGACCACGCTCGACGACCACCCGCAGATCGGCTCGATCTGCTCGGGCGGCCGCTACGAGAACCTGGCCAGCCACTACACCAAGTCGAAGCTGCCGGGCGTGGGCATCTCGATCGGCCTGACCCGGTTGTTCTGGCAGCTGCGCGACGCCGGCCTGATCTCGGGGATCGAGGCCAGCAGCGTGCAGGCGCTGGTGGCCCTGATGGACGAGAGCCACCTGGCCGACTCGCTGGACATCGCGCGCCTGCTGCGCGCCGGCGGCATCAACACCGAGGTGCAGATGGAGCCGAAGAAGATCGGCAAGCAGTTCCAGTACGCTGCGCGCGCCGGCATCCGCTTCGTGGTGCTGGCCGGCGAGGACGAGCGCGCGCGCGGCGTGGTCGCGGTCAAGGACCTGGCGCGCGAGCAGCAGTTCGAGGTCGCGCGCGAGGAGCTGGCGAGCACGCTGCAAGTCGAGTTGGAGCAGGCCAAGGTGATGTGAGGGACGCAACGCCGGGGCGGTGCGGGTTCAGTATCGGGTTGGACGCACAGGTTGCAATGTCGCCATAATGACCATATCGATCGATATGGTAATGAGGGTTGCGATGATTACCGAAACCAGTGCGGTGAACTTCCGGCAGAACCTGGGGGAGATGCTCAACCAGGTGCAATACCGCAATGACAGCATCGTCATCAACAAGGACGGCAAGCCGGTGGCGGCGCTGGTCGATGCGGAGCTGTTCGGTCGCATCCGGCGCATGCAGGAGCGTTTCGATGCTTTGAGCCGCCGCATCGGCGAGGCCTATGACGGCGTGCCGGCCGAGGATGGCCTGGCCGAGATCGATGCGGCGGTGGCGGCTGCGCGGAAGCAGGGTTGATGCCCGGATTGCGGGTGGTACTCGATACCAACGTGCTGGTATCCGGGCTTGCCTATCCGGGAAGCGTGCCCGGGCGCATCGTCGCGGCCTGGCGCCAGGGCGGGCTGGACGTGGTGTTGTCGCACTACATCCTCGACGAGATGGTCAGGGTGCTGCCGAGGCTGCCGCGGATCGGGCTGATGGCGACGGAAATCCGCGACCTGGCCGACGGCTTCATGTTTCTGGCGGACATGGTCTCACCGCAACAAGGTTGGGACGCGACGTTGCGTGATCCTGCCGATCAGCCCGTACTGCAGACGTTGCTGACGGCCAAGGCCCGTTACCTGATCACCGGCGATAAGGACCTGCTGGTTCTGGCGGATCGCTATCCGATCGTCGCCCCCGCGGATTTCTGGGGACGGCACGGGGGCTGAGCGCACGGCGGGCGGCCGCTTCGCCGTCGGAGACAGGTCCGACACCTCTGAATGGGACGTACTTTGGGCTCTTGCCCAGGGCGCGTCGTTGGGTTAATGTATTAACACGCTATTACATTAACGTGATGAAACAACGACCCCAGCCCGGAACCGAACGCGACGCCAGCGCCCCTTTGCGGGTATTGGCCGAGGCTCTGGCCTGCCTAGGCGAGGTCGGCGTGGTCGAGGCGTTCCTGCGCGACCTGTGCACGCCGGCCGAGCTGGAGGCGATGGCCGACCGCTGGCGGGTGGTGCCGCTGCTGGAGCAGGGCGTGCCGTACCGCGAGATCCACGACCTGACCGGGGTCAGCGTCACCACCATCGGCCGCGTCGCCCGCGCGCTCGAACACGGCACCGGCGGCTATGCCGCCGCCCTGCGCGAGTCCGCCGCGCGTCCCATCGAATCCCACTGAGAAACCGATATGAGTGCTTCCCATGCGGCACCGGCGCGCGACCGGCTGCGCATCGCCATCCAGAAGAGCGGCCGCCTGGCCGAGCCGGCGCGCAGCCTGCTGAGCGCCTGCGGGCTGAGCTGGCGGCAGAGCCGCGACAAGCTGTTCTGCTATGGCGAAACGCTGCCGGTCGACTTGCTGCTGGTCCGCGACGACGACATCCCCGGTCTGATCGCCGACGGCGTGGCCGACCTGGGCATCGTCGGCCTCAATGAACTGGACGAACAGGCCGCCGAGCGCCGCCGCAACGGCCTGCCGGCCGCCTACCGCGCCCTGCGCGGGCTGGATTTCGGCCAGTGCCGGCTGATGCTGGCGGTGCCCGAGGACTGGGAGTGGCAGGGCGTGCAGCAGCTGGCCGGCAAGCGCATCGCTACCAGCTATCCGTCGATCCTGACCGAATGGCTGGCTACGCAGGGCGTGGACGCGCAGGTGGTCGAGCTGTCCGGCTCGGTCGAGATCGCCCCGCGCCTGGGCACCGCCGACCTGATCTGCGACCTGGTGTCCTCCGGCGCGACGCTGGCGGCCAACCAACTCAAGCCGGTCGAGCTGGTGATGCAGAGCGAGGCGGTGCTGGCCGGCTCGGTGCGCGATCCGGCCGACGCCCGCTCCGGCCTGCTGGCGATGCTGCTGCGGCGCCTGGACGGCGTGGTCAAGCTGCGTGACAGCAAGCTGCTGATGTTCCGCGCCGAGCAGGCGCAGGTGCCGGAGCTGAGCCGGCTGCTGCCCGACGCCGACCCGCTGGTGCAACTGCCCGACGACGGCAACGGCGCGCTGCGGCTGCAGACGATGTGCCATGGCGCGGTCACCTGGCAGCGGCTGGAGGAACTGGAACGCGCCGGGGCGCGCGGACTGATGGTACTGACGGTGGAGCGCTCGCTGGCATGAACAGACTGGAATGGAACCAGCTCGACGAACCGGCGCGCAGTCGTGCGCTGACCCGGCCGGTGCAGACGGTGGCGGCGCGCACTCGCGAATCGGTCGCGCAATTGATTGCCGAGGTGCGCGAGGTCGGTGACGTGGCGCTGCGCGAGATCACCGCGCGTTTCGACGGGGTGGTGCTGGAGCGCTTCGAAGCAAGCGAAGCGGAATTCGCCGTGGCCGAAGCTGCCGTCGCGCCCGAATTACGCCAGGCGATGGTGGAGGCGATCGCCCGGATCGAGGCCTTCCACCGCGCCGGCATGGCCCGGGACTATGCCGTGGAGACCGCGCCGGGCGTGGTCTGCGAGAAGATCGTGCGGCCGATCGGCCGGGTCGGCCTGTACGTGCCGGCCGGCAGCGCGCCGCTGCCCTCGACCGCGCTGATGCTGGGCGTGCCGGCGCGCCTGGCCGGCTGCCGCGAGGTGGTGCTGTGCACGCCGCCGCGCAAGGACGGCAGTGCCGATCCGGCGGTGCTGGTCGCGGCCAGGCTGACCGGCGTGAGCCGGGTGTTCAAGCTGGGCGGCGCGCAGGCGATCGCGGCGATGGCCTACGGCACCGAGAGCGTGCCGGCCTGCGACAAGCTGTTCGGGCCGGGCAACAGCTTCGTGACCGAGGCCAAGCAACAGGTCGCGCAGTCCGGCGCGGCCGCGATCGACATGCCGGCCGGTCCGTCGGAGGTGCTGGTGATCGCCGATGCCGGCGCGCAGCCGGCGTTCGTCGCCGCCGACCTGCTGTCGCAGGCCGAGCACGGTCCGGATTCGCAGGTGCTGCTGCTGTCGGACAGCGACGCGCTGATCGACGTGGTCGAGGTCGAGATCGAGCGCCAGCTGGCGCAGCTGCCGCGTGCGCAGATCGCGCGCCAAGCGCTGGCGCAGTCGCGCCTGATCCGGGTCGAGGCGCTGGAGGAGGCATTCGCGATCAGCAACCGCTACGCGCCCGAGCACCTGATCCTGGCGCTGCGCGAGCCGCGCGCCTGGCTGGCGCAGGTCGAGGCCGCCGGCTCGGTGTTCCTTGGCGACTTCACCCCCGAGGCGCTGGGCGACTACTGCAGCGGCACCAACCACGTGTTGCCGACCAGCGGCGCGGCGCGCGCCTACAGCGGCGTCAGCGTCGCCAGCTTCCAGAACATGCTCAGCGTGCAGGCCGCCAGCCGCGCCGGCATCGCCGCGATCGGCGGCTGCGCGCTGACCCTGGCGCGCGCCGAGGGCCTGGACGCGCACGCGCTGGCGGTGGCGCTGCGGATGGAGGTGGCGGCATGAGCGGGATGAGGCCGGGACCGGGGACCGGGGACCGGGGACCCGGGAAAGCTAGCAACTGCGTTGCCTTCAGCGCGCTGTGCGTTGCTGATCGTGCGCCGCGGCGCCTGTGCTTCGGCGTTGCAACCCCGGGTCCCGGGTCCCCAGTCCCCGGTCCCGGCCTGGAGCTGCCCGCATGACTACCGCCTCCATTCTCGATCTGGTGCGCGATGATCTGCGCGCCTTCACCGGCTATTCCTCGGCGCGCAGCGCCAAGCTGGCCGGCGATGTCTGGCTCAACGCCAACGAGTCGGCCTGGGCCAACCCGGCCGATCCGCAGGCGGCCACGCGGCGCTATCCCGAGCCACAGCCGGCCGCATTGCGATCCGCGCTGGCCGCGCTGTACCGCTGCGCCCCGGAGCAGTTGCTGATCGGGCGCGGCAGCGACGAGGGCATCGATCTACTGGTGCGCGCGTTGTGCGTGCCGGGGCGCGATGCGGTGGTGGTCACTCCGCCGGTGTTCGGCATGTACGCGGTGTGCGCGCGGCTGCAGAACGCGCCGCTGGTCGAGGTGCCGCTGGTGGATGGCACGGATGGCCTGTATGCCGATGTTCCGGCGATCGTCGAGGCCGCGCTGCGCAGCAAGGCCAAGCTGGTGTTCCTGTGTTCGCCATCCAATCCGGCCGGCTCGGCGATTGCACTGAGCGAGATCGAGACGGCCTTGCAGGCGCTGGCCGGCAAGGCGCTGGTGGTGGTCGACGAGGCCTATGGCGAGTTCTCGGACGTGCCTTCGGCGGTGTCGCTGCTTGCGCAGTACCCGAACCTGGCGGTGCTGCGCACGCTGTCCAAGGCGCATGCGCTGGCCGCCGCGCGGATCGGCAGCCTGATCGCCGATGCCGGGCTGATCGCGCTGCTGCGCCGCTGCCAGGCACCGTACCCGGTGCCGGCGCCGTGCTCGGAGCTGGCCGTGCAGGCGCTGGCGGCGCCGGCGCTGGCCAGCACCGAGGCGCGCGTCGCCGAGGTCCGCGCCGAGCGCGAGCGCTTGCGCACCGCGCTGGCGGCGCTGCCCGGCGTGCGTCGGGTCTATCCCTCGCAGGGCAATTTCCTGCTGGTGCGTTTCGAGGACGCCGAGGCCGCGTTCCAGGCCTTGCTCGACGCCGGCGTGGTGGTGCGCGATCAGCGCGCCGCGCCGCAGCTCGGCGATGCGCTGCGCATCAGCATCGGAACGCCCGAGCAGAACGTGCGCGTGCTGACCGCGCTGCGCGTGCCGGGTCACGATAGCCTGGAGTTACCGCGCAGCAGCGCGGGATTCGCATCCAGCGGGGAGGCCGCATGAAGCCCGTATTGTTCGTCGACCGCGACGGCACCCTGATCGAGGAGCCGGCCGATTTCCAGATCGACGGCTTCGACAAGCTGCGCTTCGTTCGGGACGTGATCCCGGCGCTGCTGAAGCTGCGCGATGCCGGCTACGAGTTCGTCATCGTCAGCAACCAGGATGGCCTGGGCACCGACAGCTACCCGCAGGCGACCTTCGATGGCCCGCACCAGCTGATGATGCAGGTGTTCGAGAGCCAGGGCATTGTGTTCCGCGAGGTGCTGATCGACCGCAGCTTCCCGGCCGACAACGCGCCGACCCGCAAGCCCGGCATCGGCATGATGCTCGGCTACCTGCAGGACCGCGGCATCGACTGGGCGCGCTCGGCGATGGTCGGCGACCGTCCGACCGACATCCAGTTCGCGCAGAACCTCAACATCCGAGGTTTCCAGCTCAGGACCGCGCAGTTCGGCGGCGACTGGGACTGGAACGGCATCGCCCACGAGCTGGCCGACGCGCCGCGTCGGGCGCTGGTTCAGCGCAACACCAAGGAGACGAAGATCCGGGTCGAACTGGACCTGGACGGCGCGCCCGAGGCGCGCATCGCCACCGGCCTGCCGTTCTTCGACCACATGCTCGAGCAGATCGGCAAGCACGGCGGTTTCAGCCTGGACATCCGTGCCGACGGCGACCTGCACATCGACGAACACCACACCATCGAGGACACCGGGCTGGCGCTCGGCCAGGCGCTGCGCGAGGCGCTGGGCGACAAGCGCGGGATCGGCCGCTACGGCTTCACCTTGCCGATGGACGAGACCCAGGCCAGCGCCGCGCTGGATTTCAGCGGCCGGCCGTACTTCGTGTTCGAGGGCGAATTCAAGCGCGAGCGCGTCGGCGACATGCCGACCGAGCTGGTGCCGCACTTCTTCCGCTCGCTGTGCGACGCCTCCGGGCTGAACCTGCACCTCAGCGTGCGCGGCGACAACGACCACCACAAGGTCGAGGGCAGCTTCAAGGCGCTGGCGCGCGCGCTGCGCCAGGCGATCCGCCGCGAGGGCACCGCGCTGCCATCCACCAAGGGGGCGCTATGACCGAGCTGGCGTTGATTGATGCCGGCGGCGCCAACCTCGGCTCGGTTCGCTATGCGCTCGAACGGCTCGGGGTCGAGGCCCGGCTGGTGCGCGACGCCGATGGCCTGCGCGGCGCGCAGCGGGTGATCCTGCCCGGCGTCGGTGCCGCGCCGGAAGGCATGGCGAGGCTGCACGCGCAGGGATTGGTCGAGCCGCTGCGGCAGCTGCAGGTGCCGCTGATCGGCATCTGCCTGGGCATGCAGCTGCTGTTCGAGCGTTCCGAGGAGGGCGACGTGGAATGCCTCGGCCTGCTGCCGGGCGTGGTGCGCAAGATGCATCCCGCCACCGGCATCCGGGTGCCGCACATGGGCTGGAACCGCTTGCTGCCGATGCGCGAATCGAAGCTGCTCGACGGCGTGCCGGAGCGCGCCCAGGCCTACTTCGTGCATGGCTACGCCGCGCCGCTGACCCCGGCCACGGTCGCGGCCAGCGACCACGGTGGCCTGTTCACCGCGGTCGTGCACCAGGGCCTGCGCTGCGGCGCCCAGTTCCACCCGGAGCGTTCCGCCGACACCGGCGCGCGCATCCTGCGCAACTTCCTCGAGATGAATTTCGAATGAGCTTCACCGTCTATCCCGCGCTGGACATCCGCAATGGCCAGGTCGTGCGCCTGCTGCAGGGCGACTACGATCGCGAGACCCGCTATGGCGACGATCCGCTGGCGCGCGCGCAGCGCTTCGCCGCGGCCGGTGCCGGCTGGATGCACCTGGTCGACCTGGACGCGGCCAAGGCCGGCGGCTACACGCTGGCGCCGCTGCTCGGGCAGATCGCCGCGCAGACCGGGCTGCGCGTGCAGACCGGCGGCGGCGTGCGCTCGCGCGAGGACGTCGCGCGCATCCTCGATGCCGGCGCCGCGCGCGTGGTGATCGGCTCGCTGGCGGTGCGCGAGAGCGCGGCGGTACTCGGCTGGCTGGCCGAGTTCGGCGCCGAGCGCATCACCATCGCGCTCGACACCCGCCGCGACGAGGCCGGCGTCTGGCGCCTGCCGGTACACGGCTGGACCGAGACCGCCGACACCACCCTGGACGAACTGGCGGTGCGCTACGCGCAAGCCGGCCTGCGCCACCTGCTGTGCACCGACATCGCCCGTGACGGCATGCTGTCCGGTCCGAACATGGACCTGTATGCGCACCTGCGTACACTGGTTCCCTCGCTGCAGGTACAGGTCTCCGGCGGCGCCCGCGACGCCGGAGACGTCACCATAGCCAAGGCCGCCGGCTGCGCCGGCATCGTGCTTGGCAAGGCGCTGCTGGAAGGCCGGCTGCAACTGGAGGAGGCGCTGGCATGCTGACCCGCCGCATCATTCCCTGCCTGGACGTGCGCGGCGGCCGCGTGGTCAAGGGCGTCAAGTTCCGCGACCACGTCGACATGGGCGATATCGTCGAGCTGGCGTTGCGCTACCGCGAGCAGGGCGCCGACGAACTGGTGTTCTACGACATCGGCGCCAGCCCGGAGGGCCGCTCGGTCGACTACGGCTGGGTCGAGCGGGTCGCGCGCCTGCTCGACATCCCGTTCTGCGTCGCCGGCGGCATCAGCGACGTGGAGACCGCGCGCAAGGTGCTCTACGCCGGCGCCGACAAGATCTCGATCAACTCGCCCGCGCTGGGCCGGCCGGCACTGATCTCCGAGCTGGCCGAGGCATTCGGTGTGCAATGCGTGGTGGTCGGCATCGATTCGGTGCGCGAGGACGACGGCCAGTGGCGCGTGCGCCGCTTCAGCGGCGACCCGAGCAAGACCCAGGCGGTGGCGCTGCGCACCGTGGACTGGGTGGTCGAGGCACAGCGGCTGGGCGCCGGCGAGATCGTGCTCAACTGCATGGACAGCGACGGCGTGCGCCGTGGCTACGACATCGCCCAGCTCGCGCAGGTGCGTGCGTTGTGCAGCGTGCCGCTGATCGCTTCCGGCGGCGCCGGCGAGATGCGGCACTTCGCTGACGTGTTCGAACAGGCCGATGTCGACGGCGCGCTGGCCGCGAGCGTATTCCACAGCGGCGCGATTCCGATCGCGGAACTCAAGCGGTTCCTGCGTGAGCAACAGATCGAGGTGCGTGATGTGCAGTGACGTGACGGGGGCGCTGGACGGCCTGGACTGGGCCAAGGGCGACGGCCTGCTGCCGGCGATCGTGCAGGACGCCGACAGCCTGCGCGTGCTGATGCTGGGCTACATGGACGCCGAGGCGCTGGCGGTCACCCGCGCCAGCGGCCACGTCACCTTCCACAGCCGCAGCAAGCAGCGGTTGTGGACCAAGGGCGAAAGCTCGGGGCATTTCCTCGATCTCGTCTCGATCGATGTCGATTGCGACAGCGACACGCTGCTGGTGCTGGCGCGCCCGCACGGGCCTACCTGCCATACCGGGCGCGTGAGCTGCTTCCCGCAGGCGCCGGGCGGGGCGGATGCGGCTGCCGCGTCGGTCGCGTTTCTCGGCGAGCTCGATGCGCTGGTGGCCGAGCGCGAGCGCGAGCGGCCGGAAGGCAGCTACACCACCACGCTGTTCGAGAAGGGTACGCGCCGGATCGCGCAGAAGGTCGGCGAGGAAGGCGTGGAGACCGCGCTGGCCGGTGTCGCCCAGGGCGACGAGGACTTGCTCGGCGAATCGGCGGACCTGCTGTACCACCTGGTCGTGCTGCTGCGCGCGCGCGGCCTGTCGCTGGGCGATGCGGTCGCGGTGCTGGCGTCGCGGCATCGCTGAAGCTGCCACGTTGGCGGTAGCAATTGGTCGAGGACATGGCTACGCACGGCAGGCGCATGCACAGTGGTGCCGGGATGCCTGGCTGGGGGTGGTGACGAGGCGATGATTCGCGGGTTGGACCGGCGCGACGCGGTGGCCGGGGTGGAACGATGGAAGGGGCTGAGAACATGTCAGGAATGAGTGAATACAGGATCAGCACCGCCGTCTTAGTGGCGTGGATACTGCTGGCATTAGGCCTGGTGGCGCTGTCGTTGCTGCTGATGTTCCAGCTGCTGCCGCCATTGCTGTTTCCACCGATCGTCTGGCTGTCCTTTACCCCTATCGCCTGCCTGATCAGCCTGGTGCTGTTCGTGTTGTGCCTGACCGACCGCAGCAAGTCATGGTGGCTGCGGCTGTCGCCGCTGCCGTTCGCGGTAGGGATGCTGGTGTTCTGGCTGCGGATTCTCGCCAGCGCGCAGTGGCACTGAGCCTGTGCATCCAGGCCCAGGCCCGGCTCAGCAGTCGTTGTAGAGCCGTGAATGGATGCGGACGTCGAGCAGGGCTGCGACCTGGATGAACGCGTGCAGCAGCTTGAGCCTGGTATCGGCATGCCAATTGAGCAGCGTCGGCAATGTGAAGCTGCTCAGGTGGTATTGCGAATCGCCATAGGGGATCCCCCGCCGGAACACCATGCCGATGTCCGCGTAGCCGCCACCGCGCGCGGGTAGCGCGATGTCGACGCTCAGGCCGATCAGTTCCTCCAGAGGAAAGCGCAGGCTTTGCTCGCCAAAGCGGAAACCTGCCCAGCGTGCGTCGCGCGAGCGGAACACGAACAGGGTCTGCTCCGGGTGCTGGCATATGTCGCGGCGGATCTGTGCCAGTGGCAGCATCGCGGCAGGCGAGCCGTCGCGGCCCGATTCCACTGGCGCATGCCTGGTTGCGCATTCACGCAGTGCCTCGAACACCTGCTGATGGAAGGCCTCGCGTCGCTCGCGGCCCAGATCCGGCTTCAGGGAGAACCATATGGGCTGGTAGCAGGTCAACTCGCTACTGTAGCCCGGCAACCGCTGCGGCCCGTCCGCGGCCGGGCCATGCCCGAACGGAGAGGGCAGGGTGTCGATCGGCCGGTTGCGGTCGGTGGGCCGTATGTCGGCGTAATCGAAGGGATCCGGGCGAGGTTCGGACAT
>JASGDF010000145.1:0-10766 GCA_047607345.1 Pseudomonas sp.
GGCGGCCTGTGCCGGCGCGTGGCCGCGCCAGGCCGGCCTGTACCGCTGGCAGGACGGCGAGCGCAGCGGCCGCCTGCTGGTGCGCGATCCGGCCGAGGCGCCCGCGTTACATGCAAACCAGCAGCGCGCGGCGACGCTGGCGCTAGTCCGCGACGGCGACGCCCCGCGCCAGCTGCGCGCCGCACCGCAGCCCGGCCCGCGCTGGCCGTGGTGGCTGGCGTTCGTTGCTGCGGCCGCGCTGCTGTGGTGGCTGGAACGGCGCCGCCTTGGCCAATCCGATTAGCCAAGGAAACATGCAGGCCGCTGCTCCCGGACAATCCGTTTCACCTGCTAGGGCACCGCCGCCATGACCTCCGCCACGATCGTTCCGTTCACCCTCGACGTGCCGCACGCGCAGATCGAGGATCTGCGCCGCAGACTGGGCGCTACGCGCTGGCCAGCGCCGCTCGACGAGACCGGCTGGGACGATGGCACCGAGTTCGTCTTCCTCCAGCGCCTGGCCGAGCACTGGCAGCACCGCTTCTCCTGGCCCGAACAGCAGGCGCGCCTCAACCGGCTGCCGCACTTCATGGCCCGCATCGACGGCTACGACATCCACTTCGTCCACCAGCGCGGCCACGGCCCGGCGCCCATGCCGCTGGTGCTGACCCACGGCTGGCCCGGCGCGTTCACCGAGTTCGAGCGGATCCTCCCGCTGCTGACCGACCCGGCGCGCCACGGCGGCAGCGCCGGGGACGCGTTCGACGTGGTGGTGCCGTCGCTGCCCGGCTTCGGCTTCTCGCCGGCACCGCGCAGCCCGGGCACGAGTTCGCGTCGCGTCGCGCAGCTGTGGCGAGCGCTGATGCACGCGCTCGGCTACCGGCGCTTCGGCGCGCAAGGCGGCGACATCGGCGCGGGCGTGTCGACCTGGCTGGCTCGCCTGTATCCAGATGACGTGCTCGGCCTGCACCTCAACTACATCCCCGGCAGCTACCGTCCCCCGCTCGACGCGACCGCTCCGCCGCTGTCGCCGGAGGAGCGCGGCTTCCTCGACGAGGCCGCCGGCTTCGCCGCCGCCGAGGGCGCCTATGCCGCGCTGCAGGCGACCAAGCCGCAGACCCTGGCGTTCGCGCTGACCGATTCGCCGGTCGGGCTGGCCGCGTGGATCGCCGAGAAATTCCGGGCCTGGAGCGATTGCGACGGCGAGCTGGAACAGGTCGTGCCGCTGGACACGCTGCTGACCGACATCTCGCTGTACTGGTTCGGCAACAGCCTCGACGCCTCGCTGCGGATATACAAGGAGAACCGGCTGGCGCCGCTGCAGTTCGCTGCGGGCGAGCGCGTGGCGCCACCGCTCGGTTTCGCACGGTTTCCCCGGGAACTGCCAACGCCGCCGCGGCGCTACGTCGAGCGCGTGTTCCGGGTGGAACGCTGGCGCGAGATGCCGGCCGGTGGCCACTTCGCCGCGCTGGAGCGGCCGGCCGAACTGGCCGAAGAGATCCGCGCGTTCTTCCGGCCGCTGCGCGGCGCATGAACCCGGATAACCCCATCCGGACCCGTTCGTATCGCGCAGGAGTAAGCCCCTACACCCGAGTCAGGCAACAGCCTTCGTCACCATGTCAGGGTGCAAGCCGATCACCCGAACGTAGGCCACGGCGAACTCCGGCACCGTCACGCGCGCCTGCTCCCAGTCGCGCAACGTACCGACCGGCACATGGAAACGGTTGGCGAAATCCACCTGCGACAAGCCCAGGCCGGTGCGCGTAGTGCGGATCAGCCGCGCCCGCTGTCCACGATCCAGCGCCTCGGGCGTCGCGTCGAAGTCTTCCGCGTCTGCCGAATCAGCCTGCAGCGCCATATGCTGTTTCTTCACGTTCATTGCTCCTTCCGACCGAGATGAAGCGAGGTAGATCACCTCGCCAGACGAAATTCGCGGCAAGGGAGCATGCAGCTTCCCCGCAGCCGACGCCGTTGCCTGCACTCCTGCCGCATGTGATTTGGAACGGCCTCAGCCCACCGGCAACCCCTCATACGCCTGCCGTACCGCGATCTCGCCGTAGCGGCGCTCCAGCCGGCGGATCGTGAAGTGGCCGCGCGCCACCGCCTGGAAGTGGCCGATGAACAGCATGTTGAGCGCCGCGCCGCTGGCCGCGCCGACCAGCGGCACCGCCTGCGCGGCCAGCTTCTCGCTGACGTTGACCGAGAACCGCGCGGCGATGCGCGAGAGCAGCGACACCAGCGCCGGGCCGCCCTTGTGGGTGATGCCGTGCGCGGCGACGTGACGCGCAGCGGCGTTGACCTGCTGTGCCAGCGCCGCGCGTACCGCGAAGTAGCCGGACTCGCTGCCGTCGTCGCTGCGGCTGGCGCCGCCGTGGGCGAGCACTTCCAGGCAGGCCAGCGCGGTTTGCGGATCGTCCAGGCGCTCGCCCTCGGCACGGGCGATCGCGGCGATCGAGCGCAGCATCAGCGTGGTGGTCAGCGGCAGCTCCACCGCCAGGCCGGGCAGGCCGAAGAAGCCGCCGGCACCGCCGGTCAGCATCACCGCCAGGCGATGGCGGCCGGTGCCGGCGGCGCGCCGGTCGCCGCGCAGGGTCAGCAACGCCGAGCGCAGCGACAGCTGCAGCGCGCGTCGGGTGATCGCATCGATGCGGTGCGAGACCGACTTGGGCAGGCGCTTGTTGATCAGGCTCTCGATCGGCGCGCCGACGTAGTTGGCCAGCTGCGCGGCCAGGCCGGGGTTTTCCAGCAGCTCGCGCGCATGGGCAAGCTCGCGCAGCGCGGTATCGTCGATCACCGGGATCGGCAGGGTTTCGGTCACGGCATCACCTCGTTCGGATTCAGAAACCTGTGGCCCGATCTTAGGCGGGCGAAGCTTTACCGCGCGTCACGTCGGCGCCTTTCACTTCAGTCCGCGCCGCAGCAGATCCGATGCGTCAGGATGCCTCGCGCGCCGCCACGCGAGGCGATATCACCGTCACGGGCTGTTGTTGGGAGGGACTTCAGTCCCGAGGAGCCGCTGGCAAAGTCCGTCGGGACTGAAGTCCCTCCCACAAAAACTCAGCGCGACAGGTCGATCGCGCAGGTGCCGGTGCCGTCGCCGTTGTCCTTCAGCACGCGCAGGTTGTCCACGCCGGCGGCGCGGGCGAGGTCGAGCTTGCCCGGCGCGCAGGCGAAGCCCAGCGGCCCCTTGGCCTTGAGCGGGGCGAAGCGCCACGCGCGCGGCGGCAGGTCGGCCGCGCGCAGCGTGCCGGTGCGCTGCAGCCATCCGGCGACGATCTCGCGCACGCCGTCCGGCGCAGCAAACACCACGTTCGAGCCGTCCAGGCCGGGGAAGCTGCCACCGCCGCTGGCGCGGTAGTTGTTGGTCGCCACCACGAACGCCTGCCGCGGCGTCACCGGCTTGTCCTGCCAGGTCAGCGCGACGATGCGCTGGCCCTGCGGGCGGCTCACGTCGATCGTGTAGGCCAGCCCCGGCGCCTGGATCTGGTCGGCGTTGTAGGGCACGTAACGGTCGTTGATGAAGGGTTGCTCGCCCGGCCTGGCCGGATCGACCTGCGCATAGCGGCTGGCGGACTGCTCCAGCCACGCCTTCAGCCCGGCGCCGTCGACCTTCACCGCGGTCAGGGTGTTCGGATAGAAGTACAGGTCGGCGGCGCTGCGCAGGGTCAGCGTGCCGGCCGGCACGTCGGTGTAGTCGTCCGGGCCGCCGAAGCCGGTGCGGAACGGCGCGGCCGCCGACAGCACCGGCAGCTGCGCCAACTCCGGATGCAGCGCCGGCAGTTCGCGCAGCAGGTAGTCGCGCTGGGCCGCGTTGACCACCGCCAGCGCGGTGCTGTTGCCCTGGTCGACGAAGTAGCTGCTCAGTTCGATCTCGCTGCGCCCGATCGGCGTGTTCACATGCGCCTGCGCGGCGGCATGCGCCTGCGCCACCAACGGCGCGATCGCCGGGTCGGCCGCCACGCAGTCGTCCTTGCCCTTGCAGATCGGGCGCACCTGGCTGCGGCTGGCGGCGGTGTCGATGGTCCAGCGGCCGTCGCGGTGCACCAGCTTCAGGTCGATCACGCCCAGGTCCTTGCCAAAGAAGCCACCCATCACCGCCGGCTTGCCGCGCACCAGGCCGCGCTCGGCGTCCACCTCGGGCATGCCGGCGAAGCGCGGGCCGGGGAACTCGGTGTGCGAGTGGCCGAGCAGCAGCACGTCGATGCCGGGCACGCCGGCCAGGTGCCAGCCGCCGTTCTCCATGTCCGGGGTGTAGGGCGCGGCATTGAGGCCGCCGTGCAGGATCGCCACGATGATGTCCGGGTGCTGCGCCTGCAACTCAGGCAGGTAGCGTTCGGCGGCTTCGAGCACGCCGGTGACGGTGACCTTGCCCTGCAGGTTCTGCTTGTCCCACTCCAGGATCGGCGGCGGGGTGAAGCCGATGATCCCCACCCGCAGCGGCACCTGGCGAACCTTGCCGTCCGCGCCGGTGACGCTGACCGGCTTTTCCACCACCGTCCACGGCTTGAAGATCGGCGCGCCGTCGCGCGCGCTGTAGACGTTGCTCAGTACCAGCGGGAAGCGCGGGCCAGCGCAGCGCTCGCCGCGCCCGCCATCGACGTTCATTGGCGTGCCGGTGACCTGCGACAGGAACGGCAGGCCGTAGTTGAACTCATGGTTGCCGGCGGTGCCGCCGTCGTAGCCGATCGCGTCCATCGCCTGGTAGATCGCCAGCTCCTCGTCGCAGCCGACCGGCTTGACCTTGGCCTGGTAGTCGGCCAGCACGCTGCCCTGGATGGTGTCACCGCTGTCGAACAGGAAGTTGTCCGGGAACTCCTGGCGCGCCTGCCGGATCAGCGTGGCCACGCGCTCGTAGCCAAGCGTGCGGTCCTCGCGCTGCTTGTAGTAGTCGTAGCTGAGCACGTTGGCATGGATGTCGGTGGTCTCCAGGATCGCCACCCGCGCGCTCGCGCCGTCGGCCAGGGCGGTCTGCGCCGAGGGCGTGGAGGCACAACCGGCCAGGACGGCGAGCGCGAGCAGGGAGCAGCAGCGAGTCGGAAACATGGCGGAAAGACGGCCGTGAGAAGGACGGGCACGTTAGCAGATAGACGTTTCGTCCTCCCGCTCACGCGCAAGCGCCGGCCTCAAGCGATGCGCGCGTCCTGCGGCGGCGGCGGATCCGGCGCCACCGACCGCGCGCCTGAGCATCTGCATGTCGACCACGGTGATGTCATCGGGCCGCAGATCGCAGCGGACGCGCCCGCGGGGCTTTCTGTAGAAACTGCTTCGGCGACGACGCGGCTATCCATCGAATCACCGCACAGGGATGCGCGGCCCTCTCGCGAGGGATCCACGTGCGCGCCCCATCACGGCTGAAGCCACTCCTGCGAAACCCGCTATGCCGACAGCGCGCGCTCGATATCGGCCAGCGGCGAGTTGGTGAGGTCCTTCGCGAGGTCCTTCAGCAGCCGCTGCTGCGCCTGCTTGTGCAGCAGCGGGCGGATCCGGCCGAGCGTCTGCGGATCGGCCACCAGCACCAGGTGCGCGTAGCGGCTCTTCAGCGCATCCTCGTTGAGCTGCTCGGCCAGCTGCTTGGCGAAGGTGGCCTCGTTCAATTGCGACAGGCTCATATCGCTCGGCACCGCCCCGGCCGGACCCTGGCCCGACACCCCCTTCGCGGCGAGCTGCTCGAGCAGCAGCTCGCCGTCCTGCCGCAGCGCGAGCCGGTGTTCGCTGCCGACGTTGGTGAACACGCGGGCCGAACCGCCGTCGGCGACGACGATCAGGGTGCCCTCGGGGATCTTCGGCATGGAGCTTCCTCGTTGCGGTCGGGGCGTCCACGCTAAGCCAGCCGATGTGAGCGGCGTGGCGAGCAAACGTATGCATCGCGTTAGCGCGCCGTGGCGGCAGGCCTCAGCCCAAGGCAGGAGCCGGTCGCGTCCGCGAGGGCCAGGCGCGCATATCCATACGGCGGCGAACGTGGCCGCGCCGCGCCGCGCGGCTTAAGATGCCGCGCGCTTTGCACAACCAAGAGGCAACCGTCTTGATCATCCATCCCAAGGTCCGCGGCTTCATCTGCACCACCACCCACCCGACCGGGTGCGACCTGAACGTACGCGACCAGATTGCCGCCACCCGCGCGCTGGGCGTGCGCGAGGACGGCCCGAAGAAGGTGCTGGTGATCGGCGCGTCCAGCGGCTACGGGCTGGCCGCGCGCATCAGCGCCGCGTTCGGCTTCGGCGCCGATACGCTGGGCGTGTTCTTCGAAAAGCCCGGCAGCGAGAAGAAGCCCGGCACCGCCGGCTGGTACAACGCCGCCGCGTTCGACAGGTACGCCAAGGCCGAGGGCCTGTATGCGCGCTCGATCAACGGCGATGCGTTCTCCGACGAGGCCCGCGCCAAGGTGATCGAGCTGATCAAGACCGAGATGGGCGGGCAGGTCGATCTGGTGGTCTATTCGCTGGCCTCGCCGGTGCGCAAGCTGCCCGCCAGCGGCGAACTGAAGCGTTCGGCGCTCAAGCCGATCGGCGCGGCCTACACCTCCAGCGCGATCGACACCAACAAGGACCAGGTGATCCAGGCCACGGTCGAGCCGGCCACCGAGCAGGAGATCGCCGACACCGTCACCGTGATGGGCGGGCAGGACTGGCAGTTGTGGATCGACGCATTGGCCGGCGCCGGGGTGCTGGCACCGGGCGCGCGCACGGTCGCCTTCAGCTACATCGGCACCGAGATCACCTGGCCGATCTACTGGCACGGCGCGCTGGGCAAGGCCAAGGCCGACCTGGACGCCACCGCGCGCCGGCTCGACGCCACGCTGCGGGCCAGCGGTGGCGGCGCCAACGTGGCGGTGCTGAAGTCGGTGGTGACGCAGGCCAGCGCCGCGATCCCGGTGCTGCCGCTGTACATCGCCATCGTGTTCAAGGTGATGAAGGCCAAGGGTATCCACGAGGGCACGATCGAGCAGCTCGACCGGCTGCTGCGCGAGCGCATGTACCGCGCCGACGGCCAGCCGGGCGAGGTCGACGCCGAACAGCGCCTGCGCCTGGACGACTGGGAGCTGCGCGAGGACGTGCAGGCGCAGTGCCAGGCGATCTGGCCGCAAGTCACCACCGAGAACCTGTTCGCGCTGACCGATTACGCCAGCTACAAGCACGAGTTCCTCAAGCTGTTCGGCTTCGAGCGCGACGACGTGGACTACGACGCCGAAGTCGACCCGGACGTGAAGTTCGATGTGATCGAACTGTAAGCAACGGCACGCTGCCCGCACCCGCGGGCAGCAGCGAGGCGGTTTCCAGGCCAGTTCACCCAGCGCGCCGGGGTCGGAGTCCTTCAGTGCGGCTTCGTCGCCACCGCGCACCTTGCCGACCCCGTGCGGGTCGCCGAGGATCACCCGGCCGACCGCGATCAGGTCGAACTGCTCGCGCTGCGGCGGATGCCACGGACCCTGGCGACGGCGCTGGCGATGCTCGTGCGGGCCGGCACCGAGACCGAGGAACGCGCGCTGGCGCAGCGGGCCGCGCTGGAGCCCGACGCCGACGCCAACGCCAGCTGTGGCCGCTGCTGGCCACCCCGCACATCGAGTAGCACGGCGGTCCCGGCGTGCGGCGCCTGTCGTCCAGCGGCCACATGGCAGTGCTAGATTCCGGCCAGCCCCGCAGGATGCGGTCCGGTTCCACCGCATCCGGCGCCCACGGCCGCCGGCGCTCCCTCTCCGCCGCCCCACCATGACCCGTCCCCTGCATGCCTACCACGCCCTGCCGCCGGCCCAGCGCCGGCGGCAGGCATGTGCATGGCGATCCGCGGACGGTGTCCTCACCACATACCGAGCCACGCCTTGAAGACACCCCCACGCCATCCCGATATCCCCGCCGACCAGCAACGCCGCCGCCTGCTCGGCGGCATGGCCCTGGCCGGCGGCGCCCTGGCCGTCGGCACACCGGCCAGCGAGGCCCTGGCCGCCGCCACGCAGCGTGGTACGCGCCACGGCGGCGCCGCGCTGGATGCCGCACTGCGCGCGCAGGTCCAGCGGATCGTGGTGATCTATTGCGAGAACCGCAGCTTCAACAACCTGTTCCCGGACTTCCCCGGCCTGCAGCGGCCACTGGCGGGGGTGGCGCCGGCCGCCGCGCAACAGCGCGACCGTGACGGCAGCGTGCTCGACATCCTGCCGCCGATCTGGGGCGGGCTGGTCCCGGACGAGCAGGTCGTCGACCATCGCCGCTACCGGATCGCCGAGGATGCGCTCGGCCCGTTGCCGAACGCGCCGTTCGCGCTGGCCACGGCCGATGGCCGGCCGCTGCCGCACGGCCTGATCACCCGCGACCTGGTGCACCGCTTCTACGAGAACCAGATGCAGATCAACGGTGGGCGCAACGACGCGTTCGCCGCCTGGGGCGACAGCGGCGGGCTGGTGATGGGCCACTACGGCGACGCTGCCGCGACGCTGCGGCTATGGCAGCTGGCACGCGAATACACCCTCTGCGACAACTTCTTCATGGGCGCGTTCGGCGGCTCGTTCCTCAACCACCAGTACCTGGTCGCCGCGCAGCCGCCGTACTACCCCGACGCCGACAAGAGCCCGGCGCGCCTGCAGACCGCGATCCTCGACAGCGACGACCCGCGCGGCACGCGCCTGCTGCTGGACGAACACAGCCCGGCCAGCGCGCTCAACGGGCGGCCGAAGTTCGTCCGCAACGGCGCGCTGACCCCGGATTTCTGGGCGGTCAACACGCTGCTGCCGCCGTTCCAGCCCTGCGGACTGAGCAACCCGTCGCGGCCGGCCTACGCGCCGACCGACAGCGCCAACGTGCTGCCGGCGCAGACCCACCTGCACATCGGCGATGCGCTCGACGCGGCCGGCGTGGACTGGGCCTGGTATGCCGGCGGCTGGGGCCTGGCGGTGCAGGGCAACGGCGAGACCGGCGAGAGCACCGAGTTCCCCGGCAGCCCCAACTTCCAGTACCACCACCAGCCGTTCAACTACTTCGCCAACCTCGCCCCGGGCACGCCGGCGCGCGCGCGCCGCCTGCGCGACGGCGGCCTCGGCGACAGCGCCCCGGACAACCGCTTCATCGCCGACATCCGCGACGGCAAGCTGCCGCCGGTGACGTTCTACAAGCCGCAGGGCAACCTCAACATGCATGCCGGCTACTCCGACGTGGCCGCGGGCGACCGCCACGTCGCCTGCGTGATCGAGGCGCTGCGCAGCAGCCCCGGCTGGGACAGTACCGTGGTGGTGGTCACCTTCGACGAGAACGGCGGCTGGTGGGACCACGTCGCCCCGCCGCGCGCCGACCGCTGGGGCCCGGGTTCGCGGATCCCGGCGCTGGTGGTCTCGCCGCTGGCCCGGCGCGGCTTCGTCGACCACAGCGTCTACGACACCGGCTCGATCCTGCGCCTGATCACCCGCCGCTTCGGGCTGAAACCGTTGCCGGGCCTGGTCGAGCGCGAACGCGCGATGCTGGCCGCCAGCGGGATGGCGCCGGGCGACCTGACCGGGGCACTGGCACTGGGCTGAACACGGAGGGCCGGCGCAGCGGGCTCAGTGCGCGTCCAGCCCGTCCGCGCAGCCGGCGCTGTCGCGCGCGCAGATCGAGGCGGCGCGCTCCAGCTGGGCCTCGGTCAATGGCGACGGACGCGCGATCGCCGGCTGGATCGGATCGGGCGCGCCGGTGAGCGTGTGCAGACCACGGGCGATCGCCGCCACACCCTGGTACAGCCCCCACATCAGATAGCCGCCGCCTTCGCTCACCTGCTTGACGCTCGGCGGCGGTTGGTAGGCGCGCTCGAAGCGGTTGGGCTCGACCCGAACCGGATTCCTGAAGCGATACAGGTCCACCGGAGGCTCCTCGTCGGGCGCGACCGCGCGCACCTCGCCCAGGGTCGGTATCTGCTCGGACGCAGGAAGATACGCGGACGGCGCCGGCGCCGCCTCCTGCGCGTCCGCCACGCCCAGCACTACGAGCAGCAGCCATGCGCTGGCGCCACGCCTTGCCATACCCATCCGGATCCCCCCTTGCGCAGGTATGGCCCAGCATAACCAAGCCATCGGTATTGCCATACCCATCGCCATGGCGCCGCCGGCGCGCGCGGCGTCTCATCTGCTGAGACGTTGCACTGCTTCCATGTCCCGCTTTGGGAGCCCCGCCGCATGTCCCTCCACGCCCTGGCCCCAGGCACCGAAGCGACCGAGCGCGCGCTCGCCACCACCGACGGCAGACCCAGCCGCGATGGGGCGCTGCTGAGCGCGCGGCTGGCGCGCCGCTATGCCGACCGCATCACCGGCAGCTTCACGATCCCCGGGCGCGAAGGCCGCTATGCGCCGATCCCGGACGAGGTTCCGGCCGCGCTGGCGGCGGCGCTGAGGGCGCGCGGGATCGACCAGCTCTACAGCCACCAGGCCGAGGCCTGGGAGGCGACCCGGCGCGGCGAGCATGTCGCGGTGGTCACGCCCACCGCCTCGGGCAAGTCGCTGTGCTACACGTTGCCGGTGGTCGCCGCGGCGATGCAGGACGGCGCCAAGGCCCTGTACCTGTTCCCGACCAAGGCGCTGGCGCAGGACCAGGTCGCCGAGCTGCTGGAACTCAATCGCGCCGGCGCGCTGGGGGTGAAAGCGTTCACCTTCGACGGCGACACCCCCGGCGATGCGCGCCAGGCGATCCGCCTGCACGGCGACGTGGTGGTCAGCAACCCGGACATGCTGCACCAGGCGATCCTGCCGCACCACACCAAGTGGGCGCAGTTCTTCGAGAACCTGCGCTACGTGGTGATCGACGAGATCCACAGCTACCGCGGCGTGTTCGGCA
>JASGDF010000146.1:0-4112 GCA_047607345.1 Pseudomonas sp.
CACCACCATCGTGGATGGCAACGGTGAAAAGGCCGAGATCGAGGCCCGCGTCGCGCAGATCCGTCAGCAGATCGAGGAAACCACCTCGGACTACGACCGCGAGAAGCTGCAGGAGCGCGTGGCCAAGCTGGCCGGCGGCGTTGCGGTGATCAAGGTCGGCGCCGCCACCGAGGTCGAGGTCAAGGAGAAGAAGGCCCGCGTCGAGGACGCCCTGCACGCGACCCGTGCGGCGATCGAGGAAGGCGTGGTGCCGGGCGGCGGCGTCGCGCTGATCCGCGCGCTGAAGGCGCTCGAGGGCCTGAAGGGTGCCAACCAGGACCAGGACCTGGGCATCGCGATCACCCGCCGCGCGCTGGAAGCGCCGCTGCGCGCGATCGTCGCCAACGCCGGCGACGAGCCGAGCGTGGTGGTGGCCAAGGTCAAGGACGGCAGCGGCAACTTCGGCTACAACGCCGCCTCCGGCGAGTACGGCGACCTGGTCGAGCTGGGCATCCTGGACCCGACCAAGGTCACCCGTTCGGCGCTGCAGAACGCCGCCTCGGTCGCCGGCCTGGCCATCACCACCGAGGTGGTGATCGCCGAGCTGCCGAAGAAGGACGAGCCGGCGCTGCCGCCGGGCGGCGGCATGGGCGGCATGGACTTCTGAGTCCGGCCGCAGCCATCGCGCTGCGATCGCTGTACCGAAAAACCCCGCCGCGAGGCGGGGTTTTTTTCGTCTGCGCGATGGTGTGGCGGATGGGCCGGCCGTGGCTGGGCGATGTCCTTCTTTGGAGGTCTTCCGGACACCTGCAATGCCAAATTTTGTCCAACAAGACAATGTTGGCTATCTATTGTTATTGCTTGGTTTTATTGGCGCTAAGTTGATATTTGTTGACATCGATATCAACAAAACTTAGGTTTCGTTCAGGAAGCGCGGTCCGCAGGGGGGATCGGGGCGCCGCCAGGCGCCACGCGACCGACCCGTCCACCACCCGCCGGCCGCTGCCGGCGCCTGCGCAGGGGAACCGCCCATGAAGTGCCGTAGCCATCGCCTCGCCCTGAGCATCACCCTCGTCATCGCTGCCCACGCCAGTGCCGCCCAGGCGCAGAGCGACACCCAGGCATCCGCGTCCGCCACCACCGACCTCGATGCGGTCACCGTCACCGGCTCGCGGATCAAGCGCGCCGAGGTCGAGGGCGCCCAGCCGGTGCTGACGATCAGCGCCGAGCAGATCCAGCAGCAAGGCTTTGCCACCGTCTACGACGCGCTGGCGAGCATGAACCAGCAGGGCTCGGTCGAGGCCGACACCCAGTGGGGCTCGCACACGCCCAACGCCTCGCCGGTCAACCTGCGCGACCTCGGTCCGGGCCGCACCCTGCTGCTGGTCAACGGCCACCGCGTCGCCGACTACCCGCTGCCCTACGGCGGCGAGAGCAACTTCGCCAACTACAGCAACATCCCCTCGGCGGCGGTGGAGCGGATCGAGATCCTCACCGGCGGCGCCTCGGCGATCTACGGCTCGGACGCGGTCGCCGGCGTGATCAACGTGATCCTCAAGCGCAACTACCAGGGCGACCAGGTGCGCCTGCGCGGCGGCACCGCCACCGAGGGCGGGCGCGACAGCTTCGACGTGTCCTGGACCGGCGGGCGTACCGGCGAGAACTGGAGCCTGACCTACGCGCTGCAGGGCACCCGCCGCGACCCGCTGACCGGCCGCGACCGGCCGGCGATGGACGACCAGGACGACATGGCCTACTCGAACTGGACCGCGCAGAACCGCAAGTACGGCTTCAACGCCTACACCGGCCTGACCCTGAGCGACGCCAACACCTCCGAGCGGCTGGCGATGCCGGCCGGCACCTGCGAGGGCTTCGGCGGCGAGTTCATCAACGCCCAGCGCCTGAGCTACGACCAGAACAGCGACACGCTGACCGACTACGGCAGCTACTGCGGCATGGCCCACGACTACCAGGACTGGCTGCTCAGCAGCGGCGGCGAGAACTATTCCGGCTACCTGTACGGCACCTGGAAGTTCAGCGAGAACACTGAGGCCTGGGCCACGCTGTCGGTGAACAAGAGCACCGGCTACTGGACCTACGACCCGCCCTACGTCTACCTCGGCCCGTTCCACGACGTGGGCAGCGACCGCGACCTGTACGCGATCCGCCAGCTGACCCGGCGCGAGGCCGGCGGCTTCGAGGGCCTGGCCAACTACAACAAGGAGCTGTCCTGGGACCTGAGCGCCGGGCTGAAGGGCGTGTGGGCCGACCGCTTCGACTGGGAGCTCAGCGTCGGCCGCTCGCGCTACACCGTGGACGAGTACATCCGCACCGTCGACCTGCAGAAGGCCACCGACTATTTCCTCGGCGAGCAGCTCGGCACCACCGCCGACGGCACGCCGATCTACGACGTCAACGAGGCGCGCTGGTACACGCCGCTGACCTCGGCGCAGTACGACGAGCTGGTCGCCAAATCGCACAACGCCGCCGATTCCTGGGTCAACCAGGCCAGCTTCACCCTGAGCGGCGAGCTGGCGCGGGGCTGGGCCGGGCCGATCCGCTTCGCCACCGTCGCCGAACTGGCCAAGCAGGGCTACCGGCTCAATCCCGACCCGTGCGCCAACGAGTGCTACTACGTCGACGTGGTCGACAGCGGCGGCGGCGAGCGGCTGCGCTCCTCGGCCGGTCTGGAACTGCAGGTGCCGCTGCTGCCGAGCCTGACCGCCAGTGTGGCCGGCCGCTACGACCGCTACGGCTCCTACAAGTCATACGCTTCCGACCTGGCCACCGAGATCGGCAACCAGAGCGACACCACCTGGAGCGCCGGCCTGGAGTGGCGCCCGCTCGACCGCCTGCTGCTGCGCGGCACCCTGGCCACCAGCTTCCGCGCGCCGGACATGCACTACGTGCTAGGAGAGCCCAGCTCGAGCAACCAGACCGTGATCGACCAGTACCGCTGCATCTCCTCCGGCGCCTACCTCACCGGCACCTGTAGCGACGAGAACAGCGACGTCTACTACACCACCGCGGTGAACCGCCGCGGCACCCCGGACCTGAAGTCCGAGCACGGTCGCTCGTTCACCGCCGGCTTCGTCTGGGACATCGCGCAGGGTCTGTCGCTGACCGCGGACTACTACAAGATCCGCCTGGAGGACATGATCAAGGACCTCGACCGCGACGAGATACTCAGCGCCGAGGCCGGCTGCCGCACCGGCACCACCACCAGCGGCGGCACCTGGACCAACCCGGGCGGCGACGCGTACTGCGCCACGATCCTCTCGCGCGTGGTGCGCGATGCCGACGGCAGGATCGTCAGCATCGAGCGCGGCCCGATCAACCTGGCGCAGGCGCAGACCTCCGGCGTGGACGTGTCGCTGAAGTACCGGCTCGACACCGCCGGCTGGGGCAACTGGCAGTTCTCGCTCGACTACAACAACCTGATCTCCTACTACGAGCAGATCTACCGCACCGACGAGAACCAGAACAAGCGCGACCAGAAGGTGCGCAGCAAGGTGCGCGCCAGCGCGCACTGGGAGAACGGCGGGCCGTGGGACTTCACGCTCTACGCCAAGCGCTTCGGCTCGACCCGCGCGGTCAACTGGGGTACCTGCCGCCGCTTCGACGACGGCTACCAGCCGGCGGCCGGCGACGACTGCGTGGTCACCGACACCGCCAGCGCGCACTACGGCGAGTCGACCACGCACTACTACGGCCGGGTCGGGCCGGCGTGGTACTGGAACCTCAGCGGCGGCTACCGGATCAGCAAGAACGCCAAGGTCAACTTCTACGTCAACAACGTGTTCAACAACGTCGGCTACAAGCACAAGGAGGCGTACTACAGCTACGCGTTCTTCAACACCACGCTGTACGACTCGATCGGGCGCGAGGTGGCGGTGGAGTACGTGTTCGACTTCTGACCCGCTGGTGCCGCGCGCTACTGTCCGGAGAACTTTTGGGAAGGGGGCGTGCCAGGCTTGGGGGGCAAGGACTTCCCGTATCCGGACCGGCTCGCAACTCGGATCGTGGCTTGCACACCGAACTCTCCCCTCGTCATCCCCGCGCAGGCGGGGGTGAGGACGGGTGGCTTGCGAGCCATTGGCTCGCACCCGGCCGAACGCCCTCGCGCGGTGCGC
>JASGDF010000147.1:0-2548 GCA_047607345.1 Pseudomonas sp.
AAAGCGACAATTTTAAATGCACCCTTGCCATATTAGTTTGGCACAATGTTTTTGCCAAATAATACCTTTGCGTTTCAATTGACGCTTATGATAGAAAATTATAGCCATTCCGTGGCCGAACGCCTGATGCGTTACGTACAGATAGACACGCAAAGCGACCCTTTCTCCACCGCCCAACCCTCTACCGAAAAACAAAAAGACCTTACCAAATTATTGGCACAAGAGTTGACGGCACTGGGCATAACCGATGCCGAAGCCGATGAACACGGCTATGTGTATGCCACCATTCCGGCTACGGCGGAGGGCAATTTTCCGGTAGTGTGTTTTTGCGCCCACGTGGACACATCGCCCGACAGTAGCGGCAAGGACGTGAAGCCCATGCTCCACAAAAAATATGACGGCGGCGACATAGTGCTGCCCGACGACAACAGCGTGGTAATATCTGCCCAAAACCATCCTTACCTCAAGGAGCGGATAGGCGACGACATCATTACCGCCTCGGGGCTTACCCTGTTGGGTGCCGACGACAAAGCCGGCGTGGCCATCATCATGGACACCGCCCAATATTTGATGCTACACCCGGAAATCAAACATGGCAAAATCCGCATCCTCTTCACGCCCGACGAAGAAGTGGGTCGCGGCGTAGATGCCGTGGACATGCAAAAGCTGGGTGCCGATTTTGGCTATACTTTAGACGGCGGCGAACGTGGCCACTTGGAGGGCGAAAGTTTCTCGGCCGATGCGGCAAGCATTACCTTCAAGGGTATCAGCGCGCATCCGGGCTATGCCAAGGGCAAATTGGTCAATGCCGCCAAAATAGCTGCCACCTTTTTATCGTCCTTGCCGCAAGATGGCTGGAGCCCCGAAACTACCGAAGGTGCCGAGGGCTTTGTGCATCCCGTACACATAGAGGGCGGGGCGGAACAAACCCGTGTGGACTTCATCATACGCAACCACGATACCGCAAAACTGGCGGAATATGAGGCCCGTTTGGAAGCGTTGACAAAAGAGGCCGTGGGCCAATACCCCGGTGCCGCTTACAACTTTGAAGTGCGCGAACAATACCGCAACATGCGCGAGGTACTCGACCAACATCCCGAAGTGATGGCCGTAGCCGAAAAAGCCTACGAACGCAGCGGCTTGGTACCCCAACGCATCAGCATTCGCGGCGGTACGGACGGCTCAAGGCTCTCGTTCATGGGGCTGCCCTGTCCCAATATTTTTACCGGCGAAATGGGCATACATTCCAAACAAGAATACGTAAGCGTGCAGGATATGGAAAAGGCGGTGGAGGTGTGCGTGAACATTGCGCAGATAATCGTAGAATAACATTGTGGTTTCGGGTTGCTTCCCGACCCGCAGCTTTTTTTGTTTGTCAAAATTGGACAATTGTGCCGAGTACGGCAATAATGGTTCTTGTTTTTTCAATGCTTCGCAAAACCCCAAGAACCGTTTTTTTGCCAACGCACCGATGGAAAAAGCTAACTTTGGCTTGTACCTTTTACGGCAACATAAATGACCATAGACCAATACATTGACAGCATCGACAAACGCTATAAAATGGGCAATGCCACCGAACACACGTTTCGTGGAGATTTGGCACTACTTATTGAAACGCTCATACCCGATGTAGTGGCTACCAACGAACCCAAACGGCAAAGCTGCGGAGCACCTGATTATATTTTGACCAGAAAAGACATTCCGGTTGGCTACATCGAAGCGAAAGATATTGGCGACAAAGACCTTGGCGGACAAAAGAAAACAGGTAACAAAGAACAGTTTGACCGCTACAAAGCATCGTTGCAAAACTTAATTTTTACCGACTATTTAGACTTTCATTATTACAAAAATGGCGAGTTTGTTACCAAAATTGCCATTGCCGAAGTTTCGGGCGGACAAATAAAACCGCTTGCCGACAACTTTGCGGCGTTTGGAAACCTGATAAAAGAATTTGCGACGCACGTTGCGCAAACCATAAAAAGTCCGCAAAAACTGTCGGAAATGATGGCGGGCAAAGCCCGACTGCTTTCGGACGTGATTGAAAAAGCATTGACCAGCGATGCCGACAACAACGAAAACTCTACGCTGAACGACCAAATGAAAGCGTTCAGGCAAATCCTCATTCACGATATTACGCCAAAAGGTTTTGCCGATGTTTACGCGCAAACCATTGCTTACGGAATGTTTGCCGCACGGTTGCACGACCCTACTTTGCCCACTTTCAGCCGACAAGAAGCCGCAGAATTGATACCGAAAACAAACCCGTTTTTGCGAAAACTTTTCGGCTACATTGCGGGACCCGACATTGACGACCGCATAAAATGGATAGTGGACGGACTGGTGGATATTTTCCTGCATTGCAACGTAGCAGAAATTTTGAAAAACTACGGCAAGGCAACCAAAATGGAAGACCCGATTATCCATTTTTACGAAACTTTCCTGAGCGAGTACGACCCGAAATTGCGCAAAGCCCGTGGCGTTTGGTACACGCCCGCACCTGTGGTGAATTTTATCGTCCGTGCCGTTGACGACATTCTGAAAACCGAAT
>JASGDF010000148.1:0-5090 GCA_047607345.1 Pseudomonas sp.
CCGGCACGCCTTCCTTCGCCTCGACCGCCTGGTGCAGGCCGTCGGACCAGCGCCGGCCCGGCAGGGTGCGGCCGGTGAACTCGTCGACGATCACCACCTCGCCGTCGCGCACGATGTAGTCCACGTCGCGCTGATAGATCGCATGCGCGCGCAGCGCCGCGTTGAGGTGGTGGACCACGCTCAGGTTCTGCGCGGCGTACAGGCCCTCGCCTTCCTCGCCGTCGATGATGCCGGCCTGGCGCAACAGCTCCTCGGCATGCTCCATGCCGGCCTCGGACAGGTGTACCTGCTTGGACTTCTCGTCCACCCAGAAATCGCCCTCGCCCTCCTCCTCGGCCTGGCGGGTCAGCTGCGGCACGACCTGGTTGACCCGGATGTACAGCTCGGGCGACTCGTCGGCCGGGCCGGAGATGATCAGCGGGGTGCGCGCCTCGTCGATCAGGATCGAGTCGACCTCGTCGACGATCGCGTAGTGCAGGCCGCGCTGGTAGCGGTCGGCACGCGACAGCGCCATGTTGTCGCGCAAGTAGTCGAAGCCAAACTCGTTGTTGGTGCCGTAGGTGATGTCGGCGGCATAGGCGGCATGCTTGTCGCTGTGCGGCATGCCCGGATAGACCACCCCGACGCTCAGCCCCAGCCAGTTGTACAGCTTGCCCATCTGCGCCGAGTCGCGGCGCGCCAGATAGTCGTTGACGGTGACCACATGCACGCCCTGGCCTTCCAGCGCGTTGAGGTACACCGGCAGCGTCGCCACCAGGGTCTTGCCCTCGCCGGTGCGCATCTCGGCGATCTTGCCCAGGTGCAGCACCATGCCGCCGATCAGCTGCACATCGTAGTGGCGCATGCCGAGCACGCGCCGGCTGGCCTCGCGGCAGACCGCGAAGGCCTCCGGCAGGATCTTGTCCAGCGCCTCGCCGGCGGCGATGCGCTGCCTGAACTCGGGGGTCTTGGCCTGCAGCTCCGCATCGGAGAGCTTCTCCAGTTCCGGCTCGAGAGCATTGATCTTGAGAACGATCCGGTTGAGCTGGCGAAGCAGGCGTTCGTTGCGGCTGCCGAAGACGCGGGTGAGCAGGCTGTTGATCATTGAGTAAACCGGTTGAAAAGGAACGGTTTTCCGGCACCGGCTCCCCTGGACCCGGCCACCGCAAACGAAACAGGGCGCAATGCGCCCTGTCTGTGGCAATGCCTCATTGTAGCTTGGGGCGGGGCCCGGTGATTCAAGCCTGCGCCGCGCCCCGTAGAGCGGAGCTTGCTCCGCTGGGGCGTGCCCCGGTAAAGCCCCCGGCGGAGCAAGCTCCGCCCTACGGGAAGCCGCGTCAGCCGCGGCCGCTGCGCCCGACCGGGATCGCGCCGTCGCCCAGGAACTTGCGCGGATTCATCACCCGGCCGTCCTTCCACACCTCGAAGTGCACGTGCGCGCCGGTGGAGCGTCCGGTGGAGCCGGCCTTGGCGATCTGCTGGCCCGCGCGCACCAGATCACCGGGCCGCACCACCAGCCGCGAGTTGTGCGCGTAGCGGGTCACGTAACCATTGCCATGGTCGACCTCGACCACGTTGCCATAGCCGCTGCGCACGCCAGAGAAGCTGACCACGCCATCGGCCACCGCCAGCACCGGGTCGCCGACGCTGGCGTGGAAATCGATGCCCTTGTGCTCGCTCGCGCCACCGCTGAATGGATCGGCGCGACGGCCGAAGCCGGAGGTGATGTAGCTGTCCTTGATCGGCGTGCGCGAGGGCACCGCGTTCTGTTCGAGCTGGTGGTCGAACATCAGCGAGGCCAGCACGTTCAATTGCTGGCCGGAGCTGGAGAACTGCTGCTCGAGCTCGCCCAGCGACTGCTTCAGGTCCCGCGCCGGCATGTCCTGCATCGGCTCGTCGCCGCCACCGACGCCGACCGGGTCGTCGAAGTCGAACTCGCCGTCCTTCAGCTGGCCCATCTCGGTCAGGCGCTGGCCGAGCGCGTTGAGCCGGTTGGCCTGGGCCTGCAACTCGCCCAGCCGCGCCGCGAGTGCATTGACCTCGGCCTGCGATTCGCGCCGCACCTTGGCCAGTTCCGCCTGCTGCTGCTCGACCCTGGCGTGCAGCCGCGCATTGTCCACCGCGCCGACCGCGGCGCTGCCGCCGAAGCCGGCCAGCAGGCCCACGCACAACACCGCGCCGAGCACGGCCAGCGGACGATTCTCGGCGAAGCCACGGACACGCCGCGCGATGCGTTGCCCCCCGGTTTCCCTCGATTTGATTACGATCTTCTTAAAAGCCATCTGCGTCTTCATGTCAAAGCCGAACTCCAGTACACCCAACTCCCCCCCCCGGCCGGCCCTCGAGGCCGCGCTGGCGGAGAAGTCTGGCGATCCCCTGCGCCGGGCCCTGTGGCTCGATGCACTGGATCGGCAGTTGCGCCCCTGCCTGCCGTCTCCGCTCGCCGGTCATTGCCGACTGGCCAACGTGAAGGACGGACAGCTCGTTTTTCTCGTCGAATCACCGGTCTGGCACGCCCGGTTGCGGCTTGCCGAACACCAGATCATCGATGCCGCCCGCTCCATCGGGCTGACGATCACCCGGGTGACCGTCAAGACCGCGACCTCTGCGCTGCGTTCCCCAACGCAACCGGACCCACAGCGGTCAAAACCGATTTCCGAGGCAACGCGAAAAGGCCTGCGTGACGCACTGGCATCCTTGCAGGACGTAGCACCATCCGCTGCGAAGCGGCGCTGACATCCCTGACCCCAACGTCAAGGGCCGGCCGAGTGCGTGAAGAAAATGCGAAATTTCGCGCACGGCTGGACGCATCCTAGCCGCCCTGGCGCGAGCAATCGTTAGATGAAAATTAAATAATCGTTAAATTCAGGTCGGAACCCTGACGGGATTCACATTCCGAGCCCGATCTGCGGCAAACCGCTCAGGCGTAGGCAGGCGGCGCATAGGCCACCGGCGGCGGGGTCGCCCCTTCCGGAAAGCTCACCCATTCCCAGGCCGACTGCTCGGCCAGCAGCGCGCGCACCAGCTTGTTGTTGAGCGCGTGGCCGGACTTGAAGCCTTCGTAGTGACCCAGGATCGGGCCGCCGGCGAGGTACAGGTCGCCGATCGCATCGAGGATCTTGTGGCGCACGAACTCGTCGGTGTAGCGCAGGCCGTCCTCGTTGAGCACGCGGAACTCGTCGAGCACGATCGCGTTGTCCATCGAACCGCCCAGGCCCAGATTGCGCTCGCGCATGTACTCCAGGTCGCGCATGAAGCCGAACGTGCGCGCGCGAGAGATTTCCTTGATGTACGCGGTCGTGGAGAAATCGATCTGCTGGCGCGACTGCCGGGCCGGGATCATCGGGTGGTCGAACTCAATGGTGAAGCCCAGCCTGTAACCGTCATAGGGCTCGAAGCGAGCGATCTTGTCGCCCTCACGCACTTCGATCGGCTGCTTGATGCGGATGAAGCGCTTGGCCGCGTGCTGCTCGACGATGCCGGCGGACTGCAGCAGGAACACGAACGGGCCGGAGGAGCCGTCCATGATCGGCAGCTCGGCCGAGGACAGCTCCACGATCGCATTGTCGATGCCGAGCCCGGCGAAGGCGGACATCAGGTGCTCGACGGTCTGGATCTTGGCGCCGTTGCAGGTCAAACCGGTGCACAACGTCACTTCGGTCACCAGCTCGCCGCTGGCGGGCACTTCAACCACCGGCTCCAGGTCCACGCGCCGGAACACGATGCCATGGTCGGCAGGTGCCGGGCGCAGGGTCATGTAGACCTTGTCGCCGCTGTGCAGGCCGACGCCGGTGGCGCGGATCGTGTTCTTGAGGGTGCGTTGCTGGGTCATGGCCGGACAGTGTGAAGGACAGGTGCAGACGGGAGCTGAACCGGGCTTGGCAGCACCGAATTAGCTTTATCTTAACATCTATCAGATTCAGGTTGCGGCGATTTCGCCCAGCATGGCGCAGTCGGCAAAACCTGCCGGGCCGTTCAGGGCCCGGCAGAAAAGAGGACCCGGCACACGGAGGTGCCGCGCTCTTGTGACGAACTCGCAAGAGCATGCTGCCACGGGCGCAGGGGGGACAAGACCCTGCACCGTGATGGAACGTTCAATCGACCTGAAGACGCAGGGCTCGCCGCCGTGCTCGCGAAACACCACTTCGCGCCCCGGCGGGCGCCCGGCCCCGGGTGGCCGGGCCGGACGCGCCATGCGTCGCCATGGACGGCCTCAGTCGGCCTGGCGGCGCAGAAACGCCGGGATATCCAGGTAGTCGCTCGGCAGTTCCGCGGTCGGCACGGTCGAGGCCAGCGAGGTGGACGAAGACGGCGCGGAAGCCGCGGTGTCGCTGCTCGGACGGCGCAGGCCCAGGCCCATCGAGCCGCCAACCGCGCGCGAGACCGCATCACCGCCATTGTCATAGTCGCCGCCGAACTCGGCCTGGCCGGTGGTGGCATTGCGCACCAGCTTGATCGGCGCGCGCTCGCCCGGACGCTGGCCCTGGCGCGACACCGCGCGGTTCAGGCCGGTGGCGACCACGGTCACGCGGACCTCGTCCTGCATGTCCGGATCCAGCACGGTGCCGACCACCACGGTCGCATCCTCGGAGGCGAAGCCCTCGACGGTGCGGCCGATCTCGTCGAACTCGGCCATGGTGAAGTCCGGGCCGGCGGTGATGTTGACCAGGATGCCGTTGGCGCCGGCCAGATTGACATCATCCAGCAACGGGTTCTGGATCGCCGACTCGGCCGCGGCCTGGGCCCGGTCATCGCCGCGCGCCGAGCCACTGCCCATCATTGCCAGGCCCATCTCGCTCATCACGGTACGCACGTCGGCGAAATCGACGTTGATCAGGCCCGGGCGCACGATCAGATCGGCGATGCCCTGCACCGCGCCCTGCAACACGTCGTTGGCGGCGCGGAACGCCTGGATCATCGTGGCGTTGCGGCCGAGCACGGTGATCAGCTTCTCGTTGGGGATGGTGATCAGCGAGTCGCAGTGCTGGCTCATCTCCTCGATACCCTTCAGCGCAACCTGCATGCGACGGCGGCCCTCGAACGGGAACGGCTTGGTGACCACCGCCACGGTCAGGATGCCCATCTCCTTGGCCAGCTGCGCCACCACCGGC
>JASGDF010000149.1:0-8655 GCA_047607345.1 Pseudomonas sp.
GGTCGCCCTGTACCAGGAACCACACGTTCTCGGCGATGTTGGTGGCGTGGTCGCCGATGCGCTCCAGGTTCTTGGCCATGAACAGCAGGTGCGTGCAGGGGGTGATGTTGCGCGGGTCCTCCATCATGTAGGTCAGCAGCTCACGGAACAGCGCGGTGTACTGCGCGTCCAGCCGCGCGTCGGCGGCGCGTACCCGCATCGCCGCCTCGGCGTCGTTGCTTCGATAGGCCAGCAGCGCCTCGCGCACCTGCCCGGCGGCGAGTTCGCCCAGCGCGCGCAGGCCCACGGTCTGCGGCAGTGGCGGTACCGCATTGAGCGCGATCGAGCGCTTGGCGACGTTGGCGGCGTAGTCGCCAATGCGCTCGATGTCGGTCGGGATGCGCAGCCCGACCAGGATTTCGCGCAGGTCGCGCGCCATCGGGCCGCGCAGCGCCAGGCGCATCACGTCATGGCTGATCGCATGCTCCAGCGCGTCGATCGCCTCGTCGTTGGCGATGATCCGGTGGGCGGCGTTGTCGTCGCGGCGCTCGATCACGTCGAGCGCGGCTTCCAGCTGCGCCACCGCGGTCTGGCCCATGCGTACGATCTCGGTGACCAGGCGGTGCTGCTCTTCGTCGTAGCTCTTCACGATGTGATCGTTGGGCAGATTGTTCATGGCGATGGGATTCGGGATTAGGGATTCGGGATTGGAAAAGGTAGGTGGAATTGCGGGGTGGGGGCGGTGGTCCGCTCTTGCGAATCCCCAATCCCGAATCCCCAATCCCGGCGTTTCATCCGAAACGCCCGGTGATGTAGTCCTCGGTCTGCTGCTTGGACGGCTGGGAGAAGATCGTCTCGGTACGGTCGTGCTCGATCAGGTCGCCCAGGTACATGAAGGCGGTGTAGTCGCTCACGCGCGCGGCCTGCTGCATGTTGTGGGTGACGATCGCGATCGTGTAGTCGTGCTTGAGCTCCTCGACCAGTTGCTCGATGCGGCTGGTCGAGATCGGGTCAAGCGCCGAGGTCGGCTCGTCCAGCAGCAGCACGTCCGGGCGCAACGCCACCGCGCGGGCGATGCACAGGCGCTGCTGCTGACCACCGGACAGGCCCAGCGCACTCTTGTCCAGCTTGTCCTTGACCTCGTCCCACAGCGCGCCCTGGCGCAGCGCCTGCTCGACGCGATCGTTCATCTCGCTCTTGGAGAGCTTCTCGTGGTGGCGGATGCCGTAGGCGACGTTCTCGAAGATCGTCATCGGAAACGGCACCGGCTTCTGGAACACCATGCCGACCTTGCTGCGCAGGCGGTTCATCGGGTACTTCGGCGAGAGGATGTTCTCGCCGTCCAGCAGCACCTCGCCGCGCGCCTCCAGTTTCGGGTACAGCGCGTAGATGCGGTTGAAGATCCGCAGCAGGGTGGACTTGCCGCAACCGGACGGGCCGATCAGCGCGGTCACGCGCTTCTCGGGGATCTCCAGGTGGATGTCCTTGAGTGCGTGGAACTTGTCGTAGTAGAAGTTCAGCCCGCGCGCGGCCAGCTTGACCGGGGCCGGCGCCAGTGCCTGCTCGCCGGACACCGGTACGGTGATGCGCTGGCGGGGAGCGCTGGCGGGTACGGCATTGTGCAGATCGTTCATGTCGGGCTTCCGCGAAAGGTCAGTCGTTGGAGATCTTGTTGCGCACCAGCAGCGCGCGCGCGCCCAGGCTCACCAGCAGCACGAACACGGTCAGCACCAGCGCGCCGGACCAGGCCAGCATCTGCCAGGATTCGTAGGGGCTGCCGGCGAACTGGTTCATCACCACCGGCACGCTCGCCATCGGGCCGAACACGTTGCTGTTCCAGTACTGGTTGCCGAACGCGGTGAACAGCAGCGGCGCGGTCTCGCCGGAGATGCGCGCCAGCGCCAGCAGGATGCCGGTGACGATGCCGGCCGAGGCGCTGCGGTACAGCACCTGCACGATCACCTTCCACTGCGGAATGCCCAGCGACAGCGCCGCCTCGCGCATCTGTGCCGGCACCAGCCGCAGCATCTCGTCGGTGGTGCGCACCACCACCGGCAGCACGATGAAGGCCAGCGACAGCGCGCCGGCGAACGCGGAGAACTGGCCGCCGGTCTGCATCACGTACAGCGTGTAGATGAACAGGCCGAGCACGATCGACGGCGCCGACAGCAGGATGTCGTTGACGAAGCGCACCACGGTGCCGGCCTTGCGCGCGTTGCCGTACTCGGCCAGCCAGGTGCCGGCGGCGATCCCCAGCGGGGTGCCGATCGTGATCGCCAGCGCGCACATCACCGCGCTGCCGAAGAAGGCGTTGGCCAGGCCGCCTTGCTGCATCGGCGGCGGGGTCATCTTGGTGAAAAGGTCCAGGTTGATCCCGGCGATGCCCTTGGCGGCCAGCGTCCACAGGATCCAGCCGAGGAAGATCAGGCCGAACAGCGCGGTGGCGCAGGACAGCGCCAGCGCCACGGCATTGACCACGCGGCGGCGGTTGTACAGGCGTTGCGAGACGGCCGACATCAGTTGCCCTCCTTGCGCGAGAGTCGCATCAGCATCAGCCGGGCGATCGCCAGCACCACGAAGGTGACGATGAACAGCACGAAGCCGAGCAGCAGCAGTGCCGAGCGATAGGTCTCGGTGGCCTCGGCGAAATCATTGGCGATCAGCGCGGCGATGGTGGTGCCCGGTTCCAGCAGCGACGGCGACAGCCGCACGGTGTTGCCGATCACGAACGCCACCGCCATGGTCTCGCCGAGTGCGCGGCCCAGGCCGAGGAAGATGCCGCCGATCACCGCCGAGCGGGTGTAGGGCAGCACGATGTCCCAGCTCACCTCCCACTTGGTCGAGCCGAGCGCGTAGGCCGATTCCTTCAGCCGGGTCGGCACGGTCAGGAACACTTCGCGCATCACCGAGGAGATGAACGGGATCACCATGATCGCCAGCACGAAGCCGGCGGTGAGCATGCCGATGCCCAGTGGCGGTCCCTGGAACAGCGGGCCGATCAGCGGCAGCGTGCCGAGGTGGTCGTTGAGCAACGGGGTGACGTACTCGGTCATCACCGGCACCAGCACGAACAGGCCCCACATGCCGTAGATGATCGAGGGGATGCCGGCCAGCAGTTCAATCGCGGTGCCGATCGGTCCGCGCAGCCAGCGCGGCGCGACCTCGGTCAGGAAGAAGGCGATGCCGAAGCTGACCGGTACCGCGATCAACATCCCGATCAGCGCGGTGACCAGAGTGCCGTAGATCGGTGCCAGCGCGCCGTACTTGTTCTCGACCGGGTTCCATTCGGAGGAATAGAAAAAACTCAGGCCCTGCAGCTGCAGGGCATGGCGGCCTCCCCATAGCATCGACAGTGCGGCGCTGGCGAGGGCGAGCAGAACGAAGACCACGGTGCCGGTCAACACCAGCTTGAACAGCCGGTCGGCACGCGCGTCGCTCAGGTCGCGACGGCGAGGAGCGGTGATTGCTTCGGGAATGACGGTGGTGTTCATGGGGGTCCGATGAAGGTAAGTTCGTCATTCCCGCGGAAGCGGGAATCCATGGACGTCGGGGGCTTGCCGGCAGGACGTGATAACGACGACAGCAACGGCAACGTCCATGGATCCCCGCTTTTGCGGGGATGACGCAATGGCGAAGGCGGCCGGACCGAAGGTCCGGCCGCGCCATTGCGTCACTTGAACTCCGCTGCCCAGTAGGCCTCGATCTGCTGCACCAGCTCCGGCGGCAACGGCACGTAGTGCAGTTCGTTGGCCTGCGCCTGGCCCTGCTCGAAGGCCCACTTGAAGAAGTCCAGCGCCGCCTTGGCGCGTGCCGGGTCCTTGGCCTGCTTGTGCATCAGCATGAAGTTGGTGGCGGTGATCGGCCAGGCCTGCGCGCCGGTCGCGTTGGTGATGACCAGGTTGAAGTCCTTGGCGTTCTTCCAGTCGGCGCTGGCCGCGGCGGCGGCGAAGCTCTCCGCGTTCGGCTGCACCCAGTTGCCGGCGGCATTCTGCAGCGAGGCGTAGGGCATCTTGTTCTGCAGCGCGTAGGCCAGCTCGACATAGCCGATCGAGCCCTTGATCTGCTGCACGTAGGAGGCCACGCCCTCGTTGCCCTTGCCGCCGACGCCACCCGGCCACTGCACCGAGGTGCCTTCGCCGACCTTGTCCTTCCACTCCGGGCTGACCTTGGACAGGTAGTTGGTGAAGTTGAAGCTGGTGCCGGAACCGTCGGAACGGTGCACCAGATTGATCTTGGTGTCGGGCAGGGCCAAGCCGGGATTGGCGGCGGCGATCGCCGCATCGTTCCACTTGGTGACCTTGCCCAGGAAGATGTCGGCCAGCAGCGTGCCGGTCAGGCGCAGCTTGCCCGGCTCGATGCCTTCCAGGTTGACCACCGGGACCACGCCGCCGATCGCCGAGGGGAACTGGCCCAGGCCGGCCTGGGCCAGCTCGGTGCTGTCCAGCGGTTTGTCCGATGAGCCGAAGTCGACGGTGCCGGCCTTGATCTGGGCGATGCCGCCGCCGGAGCCGATCGACTGGTAGTTGACCTTGTTGCCGGTGGCGGCGTTGTAGTCGGCCGACCACTTCGACACCAGCGGATAGATGAAGGATGCGCCGGCGCCAGCGATCTCGGCGGTCTTGGCTTCATTGGCAGCAGGAGCAGCGACGTCGCCGGAGGCCTGGGCCGCGCCGGTAGGCTGGCCATCGTTACCGGGCTTGTTGCAAGCGGTCATGGCCAGGGCAATGGCCAGGGACAGGGCGGCGAGGCCGGCCGACTGCAGTTTCATGCGGTGCTCCATAGCGGATTCTTGCCGGGCTGTCCGGCGGGCCACGCTATGAAATGATGTTTTTGTTACACCTTCATTACATCGATCGAGCGGGGCCGCGGCCAGCTTTTGATGGGGCAGGGCACACTGAGCCCTGTAGGAGGGACTTCAGTCCCGACGGGGCTTGCCCGGTAAAGCCGGGTCGGGACTGAAGTCCCTCCTACCTAACAACACAACGAAAAAACGCGGGCCACATGGGCCCGCGTCGCGGTGGGGAGAGCGGTGGGGAGAGGGCACCGCTCGCCCGTATGCCTTGGTTTACTTCTGCACGTTCTTGGCCCAATAGGCTTCGATCTGCTTGACCAGTGCATCCGGCAGCGGCACGTAGTCGAGCTGCTTGGCCTGGGCATCGCCGTTGGTGTAGATCCAGCGGAAGAAGTCGGTGGTGTTCTTCAGCTTGGCCGGGCCGGCCTTCTTGCGCACCAGGATGAAGTTGGTGGCAGTGATCGGCCAGGACTCTGCGCCCGGTGCGTTGGTGATGACCAGGTAGAAGTCCTTGGCGTTGCTCCAGTCGGCACTGGCGGCGGCCGCAGCGAAGCTCGCATCGCTGGGCTGCACGAAGCGGCCGGCAGCGTTCTTCAATTGCGCGTAGCTGAGCTTGTTCTGCAGTGCGTAGGCCAGCTCGACGTAGCCGATGCCGCCACGGATCTGCTTGACGTAGGCGGCCACGCCTTCGTTGCCCTTGCCGCCGATGCCGACCGGCCACTGCACGGTGGTGCCTTCGCCGGCCTTGCTCTTCCACTCCGGGCTGACCTTGGACAGGTAGTTGGTGAAGTTGAAGCTGGTGCCGGAGCCGTCCGAGCGGTGCACCACGGTGATCTTCGCGTCGGGCAAGCTCAGGCCGGGGTTGAGCGCGGTGATCGCCGGGTCGTTCCACTTGCCGATCTTGCCCAGGAAGATGTTGGCCAGGGTCGGACCGTCCAGCTTCAGTGCGCCCGGCTGCAGGCCCGGCACGTTGGCCACCGGTACCACGCCGCCGATCACCGACGGGAACTGCGCCAGACCCGAGGCGGCCAAGTCTTCCGGTTTCAGCGGCGCGTCGGAAGAGCCGAAGTCGACCGTGCCGGCCTTGATCTGGGCGATGCCGCCGCCGGAACCGATCGACTGGTAGTTGACCTTGTTGCCGGTGGCGGCGTTGTAGTCGGCCGACCACTTGGACATCACCGGATAGATGAAGGAGGCGCCGGCGCCAGTGATGTCGGCGGCCTGCGACGCGAAGGCGAACGAGGCGGCGATGACGCCGGCCAGTACGCGGTTCTTGATGAGATGCATTGCGAGCTAGCTCCTGGGGTGGTGGGCCGGCGCGTCGGCCAGCGGCGACGGCTATTGCAAGTCGTTCACATGAATTTCCCGCTACCAGTGAATGACGTTTTGATGACAGTGCGCCCCGTCGCGGTTGTCGTCCACCGGTCAAATGAAAGACTCAAAACTGTCATGTATTTGACGGAATCTTCACAAAACGCTTGGCCGTCGTTTACGTGCCGGTGCCGGGCGTCAGCTGCAAGCCAAATCCACCCATTGGAGAATTTCCAGATGCGTTCCCATTTGCTCGCCACGGCGATCATCGCCAGCCTTGGCCTGGTGTCAACCGATGCCTTCGCAGCCAAGGCTTCCGCTCCCGCGGTGACCACCGCCCAGCTAGAGCAGCTGCAGGCCCAGATCGCGGCGCTTCAGGCCCAGGTGCAGGAGCTGAAGGCCCAGTCCGATTCGCTGCAGGCCCAATCCGATGCGCAGTCCGAAGTGAACGTGGTGCAGGCCAAGGCCGTCGAGGACGCGGCGTCGGTCAGCAGCAAGGTCGACGGTCTCTCCAAGCTGGTCGATAACACCAAGGTCAGCGGCCGTATGTTCTTCGACGTGAGCAGCGTCGATCGCAGCCAGGGCGGCAAGAAGGTCGACAGTTCGTCGAGCAACGGCAATGCCAAGAATGGCCTGGGCTTCGACGTCAAACGCTTTTATCTGACCGTCGATCACAAGTTCGACAATATCTGGTCGGCGCGCCTGACCACCGACTTCGAGTACAACTCGACCAGCGGTGCCAACCAGCTGTTCGTCAAGCACGCTTATCTGCAGGGGGCATTCGACCCGGCGTTCACGCTGCGCATCGGTTCGGCCGACATGCCGTGGATCGGCTACGTCGACAAGTGGCATGGCTACCGCTACATCGAAAACAGCCTGGTCGACCGCATGAAGGCCGGCAACTCGGCCGACTGGGGTGTGCACGTGCTGGGCGACACCGGCCTGTTTAATTACCAGGTTTCGGTGGCCAACGGCGCCGGTTACAAGAAGCTGACCCGCAGCGGCGGTGTCGACGTGGAAGGCCGCGCCGCCTGGACCCCGGTGCCGGAGTTCACCGTCGCCGTCGGTGGCTACTCGGGCAAGATCGGCAGCGAATACGACTACGACGGCGCTGCCGATATCGATACCATCACTCGTGGCGACCTGCTGGTGGCCTACGCCAGCCCGGCTTTCCGTCTGGGCGGTGAGTATTTCGTCGCCAAGAACCTGAGCCCGGCGGCCTGGACGTACCTGGCGAACGGCAAGGAAAGCGGTTGGTCGGTATGGGGCAGCGCGCGGGTGACCGACGGCGGCATCAACCTCCTGGCTCGTTACGACAAGGCCGATCTTGCCAAGACCCTCAACCCGGCCTACTACGACAAGTACTGGTATGCCGGCGTGGAGTTCCCGGTGATCAAGGGCATCAAGCTGGCCGCCGTGTACAAGAACACCGAGACCCTGAACAGCTCCTCCAGTCCGCTGAAGATCAAGGAGTTTGGCGTCTGGGGCGATGTGCAGTTCTGATCGGTCGGCTCGATTTCCGGTGCACGACTACGGCGGGCTTCGGCCCGCCGTAGTCGTTCGAGGGCTGGCGTCCGGGATTTCGCAGGACAACGAGCGCGGCGTTTTGTCAGCCGTTCTCAAGTCCCGGCGCTTTGCCGGCACGCGTCGAGGCTGAATCCCTCCCGCGTTGCTTGCCCATCAGTCCGCCGTCTTGTCCTTGAATCGGCACAGGTCGCGGATCACGCACTGCGGGCAATCCGGTTTGCGTGCCTTGCACACGTAGCGGCCGTGCAGGATCAGCCAGTGATGCGCGTCCTGCATGAATCCGGCCGGCACGCGCCGGAGCAGGGCGTCCTCGACCGCGCGCACGTCCTTGCCGGGGGCCAGCCCGGTGCGGTTGGCGACGCGGAAGATGTGTGTGTCCACCGCCATGGTCGGCTCGCCGAAGGCGGTGTTGAGCACCACGTTGGCGGTCTTGCGGCCGACGCCCGGCAGCGCCTCCAGCGCGGCGCGCTCGCGCGGGACCTGGCCGGCGTACTGCTCGACCAGGATTTGGCAGGTGGCGATCACGTTCCTGGCCTTGGCGTTGAACAGGCCGATCGTGGCGATGTAGCGCTTCAGCCCGTCCTCGCCGAGGTCGACGATCGCCTGCGGCGTATTCGCTACCGGGTACAGCCTGCGGGTGGCCTTGTTGACCCCGACGTCGGTCGCTTGCGCCGATAGGATCACCGCGATCAGCAACTCGAACGGCGTGGAGTATTCCAGCTCGGTGGTCGGGTGCGGATTGAGTTCGCGCAGGCGCGAGAACATCTCCTCGATCTCGACGCGTGTCATCGTGGTGGCGCGGCGCGCGGGCGGTTTTTTCGCGAGTCCCTCGCCGGGGTGTGGTGCATCCTGGCCTCGGGATGCTTTCTTCACGGCATTCATGGTTGCCCCTTTGCGGCGGCCTTGGCCTTGGCACGCGCCAGAATCGCCGCGGCCAGCGGCGGCAACGCGGGCGCGGCCGCTGGCCGGTCGGGTGGGGGCGGGAGCGCACGGCGGGCCTCGCGCTCGGTGTTGCGGCGCGCCAGCCGGGCGTTGCGTTCGCGAGA
>JASGDF010000150.1:0-2551 GCA_047607345.1 Pseudomonas sp.
GCCGAGAAGCCCAGGCAGGCCAGGTCCTTCAGCTCGTCGCGGGTCATCGGGCCGGTGGTGTCCTGCGAGCCCACCGAGGTCATCTTCGGCTCGCAGTAGGTGCCCGGGCGCATGCCCTGGCCTTCCGGCAGGCCGCAGGCGCGGCCGACCATCTTCTGCGCCAGCGAGAAGCCCTTGCCGGTGTCCGGCGGGTTGACCGGCAGCCGGAACAGGTCGGTTGGCGCCAGCTTCAGTGCCTCGCGCGCCTTGCCGGTGAGGCCGCGGCCGATGATCAGCGGGATGCGGCCGCCGGCGCGCACCTCATCCAGCAGTACCTCGGACTTCAGCTCGAACTCGGCGATCACCTCGCCGTTCTTGAGCGCCTTGCCGTCGTAGGGGCGCAGCTCGATCACGTCGCCGTGCTCCATCTGCGACACGTCCAGCTCGATCGGCAGCGCGCCGGCGTCCTCCATCGTGTTGTAGAAGATCGGCGCGATCTTGCTGCCCAGGCAGACGCCGCCGAAGCGCTTGTTCGGGATGAACGGGATGTCCTCGCCGGTGAACCACAGCACCGAGTTGGTGGCGGACTTGCGGCTGGAGCCGGTGCCGACCACGTCGCCGACGTAGGCGACCAGGTGGCCCTTCTCCTTCAGGTCCAGGATCTGCTGGATCGGGCCGCGCTTGCCGTCCTCCTCGGGCACGAACGGCGCGTCGGGACGCTTGTTCTTCAGCATCGCCAGCGCATGCAGCGGGATGTCCGGGCGCGTGGTCGCGTCCGGCGCCGGCGACAGGTCGTCGGTGTTGGTCTCGCCGGGCACCTTGAACACGGTGACGGTCAGGCTCTGCGGCACTTCCGGCTTGCTGGTGAACCACTCGGCCTCGGCCCAGCTCTTGAGCACGGCCTGGGCGTTGGCGTTGCCGGCCTCGGCCTTCTCCTGGACGTCGTGGAAGGCGTCGAAGATCAGCAGCGTGTGCTTCAGGCCCTCGGCCGCAACCGGGCCCAGCTCGGCATGGTCGAGCAGCTCGACCAGCGGGTGGATGTTGTAGCCGCCCAGCATCGTGCCCAGCAGCTCGGTGGCGCGCTTGGGCGAGATCAGCGCGGTCTGCTCGGTGCCGAAGGCGACTGCGGCCAGGTACGAGGCCTTGACCTTGGCGGCGTCGTCGACGCCGGCCGGCACGCGGTGGCTGAGCAGCTCGACGAGGAATTGCTCCTCGCCGGCCGGCGGCTGCTTGATCAGCTCGATCAGCTCGGCGGTCTGCTGCGCGCTCAGCGGCAGCGGCGGGATGCCGAGCGCGGCGCGCTCTGCGACGTGGTGGCGATAGGCTTCCAACATGCGGGTGTCTCCGGGAAAAATCGGTTTGGATCGGTGAAAAGGCGGATCAGGCAGGCTTGGGAACGATGATCTTCAAGCCCTTGAAGTAGTCGCGGAAAAAGCCGGCGTCGCGGGTGATCAGCGCACTGCATTGGAGCATGGCGTGGGCGCCGACCAGGAAATCGGGCACGGTGCGCGCGGGAACCGCGGTGCCGGGGGCGGTGCGGCGCTGGTTGTAGCGGCGCTGCATCTCGCCGGCACGGATCGCGGCGCGGCGCTCGATCGGCAGGAAGCTCATGCCCATCTCCTCGACCACGTCCATGATGTCCGCGCCGAAGCCCAGGCCGGCGGTGATCTCGCTGGCCACCACCTCGCACAGTACCACCGGCCCCTGCGCCAGCGCCTCGCGCACGCAGCCCTCGGCCGCGTCGACGCGGGTCTCGTCCTCGCCGAGCAGGTCGATCAGGACGGAGGAGTCGATCGCGATCAAGCGTCACCTTTCTCGTCGATGGGATCGCCCGGGGCACGGCCACGCAACTGGCGCATCACGTCATCGGTGGTCACGCCGGGGGGCAGCTTGAAGCGGCCCCGGGCACGGGAGATCGCGTCGTTCACGTTCTTGCGCAGGACGATGCGACCACCTTCCAGCTCGACTTTCAAGGTTGTGCCCTTGACCAGGCCCAGCGCATCGCGCACCGCCTTGGGAAGGGTGATCTGGCCGCGTTCGGCTACGGTCGCTTCCATGGGCAGGCTCCAGAAAGTATGCCTGTATCTTACATACTTTGGCGCGCGTACTCAAATTCGCATAACCGGATTGCCACACCGGGTCTACACACTGAGCCGCTCAAAATGCCGGCAACACCTACAGCCGTGAAGCCATAGGAGTTCCATCGCATGAACGACTCGTTCTCCACCCGCAGCCGGTTAGACGTCGGGGGCAAGGCCTACGCCTACTACAGCCTGCCCAAACTCGGGCAGTGCTTCGACCTCTCCCACCTGCCCTACTCGCTGAAGATCCTGCTGGAGAACCTGCTCCGGCACGAGGACGGCGGCGTCACCGTCGGCCAGGAGCACATCGAGGCGGTGGCGAAGTGGGACCCCAAGGCCGAGCCGGACACCGAGATCGCGTTCATGCCCGCGCGCGTGGTGCTGCAGGACTTCACCGGCGTGCCCTGCGTGGTCGACCTGGCGGCGATGCGCGACGCGGTGGTCAAGCTCGGCGGACGTCCGGAACAGATCAACCCGCTGATTCCCTCGGA
>JASGDF010000151.1:0-24854 GCA_047607345.1 Pseudomonas sp.
CCGCCGAAGTGGCCGGCCACGGCGCTGGCCGCGCGCGCGCCGAGCGCGGCACGCCGGCCGCCGTGGACGGCATCGATCACTGTCGCGCCAGTCTCGCCGGTGACCACATAGGCGGGTGTCCCGGCCTGCGAGATCAGGCGGATCGCCGAGCCTGCGCCGGCTTCCCGCAGCGCTTGCGCCGGCGTCACCGACACGGCGTGCAGCGCGATCGGTTCGGCCTTGCCCAGGCGCTCGGCCTCGCTCAGGCTGGGGAAGGGCACGAACGCCAGCACCAGGCCGCTGCCGAACCAGATCGCGAACAGCAGGCAGAAGCCGATGCCGGTCCATCGATGGAACCAGGACAGCCAGTGGATCGCGCTCCGGCGCCGGGGCCGGTCGCTAGAAACGCGCATGCAGGCTCAGCTCGAACGTGCGCGGCAGGCCCAGGATGACCTGGCCGGGATAGTAGATGTCGGCCCACTGCACGTAGTCCTCGTTGAACACGTTGTCGGCGTGGAGTGAGACCGCCACGCGCGGGGTCAGGTCATAGGTCGCGTACAGTCCGGCCAGCGTGTACGGCTCCAGTTCCAGGGTGTTGGCGAGGTTGCCGAAGCGTTGCCCGACGCGGCGCAACGTCGCGCCGAGTTCAAGCGGCAGGCCGCCGACGTTGCGCACGCTGGTCCAGGCGTTGAACACCGACCGGGGCACGTTGGTCGGCCGGTTCCCGGAGGCGTCCAGGCCGCTGTTGCTGTCGATGAAGTGGGCGTACTTGGCATCGACGTAGGCGTAGTTCGCGCTCAGGCTCCAGCGTGATCCGAGCTGCGCGTCGGCGCTGAGCTCGATGCCGCGCGAGGTCTGCTCGCCCACGTTGCTGAGCGCGTCCTGGGCGGTGAGGGCGAGGATGTTGTTGCGTTTGATGTCGTAGAGCGCCAGCGTGCCGCTCAGGCGCTTGTCGGTGGTCGCGGCCTTCACGCCCACTTCCACCTGCCGCGACTTGCTCAGGTCGAAGTTCTCGCTGCTGTTGACGATGAAGATGTTGGAACCCACCGGGTCGGTGGCGGTGGTATAGGCCGCGTAGGGCGTGATGTTCGGGGTGACATCGTAGACCAGCCCGATGCGCGCGTTGGCCGGCCGGTAGGTCGCGGTGAAGCTGGTGCCGGGCTGGAACGTGCCATCGGTGGCGTAGTTCCTGCGGTCCAGGCCCAGGTACTCGTAGCGGCCGCCGAGCACCAGCTTGGCCTTGCCGGTGAGTTCCAGCACGTCTTCGACGAACAGCGCCGCGTTGTTCCAGGTTGTCAGGCTGCGGCGCTTGACGATCGGCCCGAACGTGCCGGTCGGTCCCTGGCTGTCCAGCGCGACGCTGTCGCCATCGGGAAAGCCCCGGTTGCGCTCGAAGTCCAGGTGGCTGTAGTCGATGCCCACGACCACGCGATTGGCCAGCCCGGCGAGCGGGTGCTCGATGCTGAGACTGGTCTGGTTGCCCCACAGCGTCTGATCGTGGAAGACGAAGAAGCGGTCGCGGTCGATCTGCCCGGTGTCGGTGTCGTAACTGTAGGACTCCGCGTTCAACCACTCGCGGTTGGCGTGGAAGTAGTACGCCAGGTTCTGCAAGGTGACGCCGTCGGCAAGCGTCCACTTCAGCAGCGCCTGCGGCCAGATCTGGTGCGAGCGGATCCGGGCGTCGGCCACGTTGTAGTTGTTGCGGCGCGTGGCGGCGTCCACGACGTAGCCGTCGGCGGTGCTCAGGATGCCCTCGATCGGATGGCTGGCGGCCGAGCGCGGTACCAGCGGGGTTCCGAAGTAGGTGGAGGGCCGGTCCTTGGCGTAGTCCAGCGAAAACTGTGCGCTGAACTGCTCCGAGGGCCGCCACAGCAGCGAGGCGGTGGCGTTGAGCGCGCTGGAGGCGGCGCCATGCACGTAGCCGTCCGAGGATTGCCGGCTCAGGTCGACCCGGTAGGCCAGGGTGTCGCTGAGCCCGCCACCGGCGCCCAGGCCCCAGGTCCGCCCGCCGTAGCTGGACACGCCGGCCAGGACCTCGTAGGTGCCGGCGCCGAAGGTCGGCGCCTTGTTGGTGACGTTGACCGCCCCGCCCACCGCGCCCTGACCGTAGATCACCGAAGCCGGTCCCTTGAGGATTTCCACCGATTGCAGGTTGAAGGTGTTCTGCGGCCGGTTGGTCATGTTGGACGGACCCAGGTACAGGCCGTTGTGCAGGATCGTGATCTGTCCGTCGGTGAAGCCGCGCATCGAGAACGTGGCCGGGTTGCCGGGAGAACCGCCGGTGCTGACCCCCGGCAGGCTCTCGGCCGCCTTCTCCACGGTGCGCAGGCCGCGCGCGTCGATGGCCTCGGCGTTGATCGCGTCCAGGGTCGCCGGGGTGTCGCGTGGCGAGAGGTCGAGGCGGCTTCCGGTGGGGGTGAACTGCTCCAGCGAGCGCACCCGCCCGTTGACGGTGACTTTGTCGAGCGTCCTGGCATCGCGCTCGTCGGCAGCGTCCTGATCCTGCGCCCAGGCCGGCGTGGCCGCGCACAACAGGGCCGACACCGATAGCCTGGCGAGCGGTCTGCCGAGCGTGTTCAGCAGTCCTGCCACGCCGTCATGGAAAGGGAGCGTGGCATCCACGGAAGCGGCGGCAGGGGAAACGAGGGTGCGGGAAAGCGGCTCGGTCACAGCGGGATCTCCAGGTCCTGGCAGCGTGGTCCGGCGACGAATCGCGCCGTGTCGGACATGTTGCGCGGTACCGCAAAATCGATGAAAGTGGCCCGAAAGCCATTTATCGTCAAATTCATGCCAACTTCCCGGTCCAGGCGTCGCCATCCGCCCTCGCCGCTGGTCGTGGCGGTCGCCTACGACCAGCTGGGCCTGTTCGAATTCGGCATCGCGATGGAGGTGTTCGGGCTGCCGCGCCCGGAGGTCGGGCTGAACTGGTATCGCTGACCTTGCGACATCACTTCCGGCGGGCCCTGGCGCTGTCGCCCACGCAGTACCGGCGCGTCTTCGGCGAGGGCCGCGGCGCGCCGTGACCGATCCTGGGCGTATCGACGTCGATGATCGGATGCCTTCAGCCTCGATCCTGCCTCCGTGTGCGGGGCACACGGCGCCCATTTCGGGCGAAGCAGGCGCGTGATGGGCCTGTTCGTGGATCGGGGACACACCTCAGTAGCCGCGCGATTGCTCCACTTCGCCCAGCAGCGGCTCGCCGGCGTGATGCCGGCGCAGGTTCTCCAGCACCGCCAGCGCCGAGCCCTCGGCGCGGGTGGCGCTGGCGATGTGCGGGGTCAGCCAGAGGCGCGGATGCCGCCACAGTGGATCGTCCGGCGGCAGCGGTTCGGGTTCGGTCACGTCGACGATCGCCTCGCTCAGCTGGCCGGCGTCGAGCGCGGCCAGCAGGTCGGCGGCGACCAGATGCGCGCCGCGCCCGACATGTACCAGCGCCGCACCGCGCGGCAGCCGTGCGAACAGGTCGCCGTCGAGCAGGCCGCGGGTGGCCGTGGTCAGCGGCAGCAGGCAGATCAGGATGTCGCTGCGCGCCAGCAGCGCGTCCAGCCCGCCGCGGCCGGCGAAGCAGGCGATGCCTTCGAGCGTGTGCTGGCTGCGGCTCCAGCCGGCGCAGTCGAAGCCGTAGCCGCGCAGGTGCCGCAGCACCGCTGCGCCCAGCTCGCCGACGCCGAGCACACCGATCCGGCGTTGCGCCGCCGGCAGTGCGGGCAGTGGCTGCCAGCGCCGTTCGCGCTGCTGGCGCAGGTAGCGTGGCAGTTCGCGATGCAGCGCCAGCACGCTGGCGGTCACGTATTCGAGCATGCCCTCGCGGATGCCCGGTTCGATCATCCGCACCACGCGCACGCCGGGTGGCAGCGCGGACAGGTCGAACTGGTCGATACCGGCGCCGACGCCGAACACGATCTCCAGGTTGGGGAAGGCCGACAGGTCAGGCGGCGGCTCCCAGGCGGCGAGGTAGCGCACCTGCGCCGCCTCGCCGGTGTCGGGCCAGAAGCGCAGGCGCAGCTCCGGCATGCGCTCGGCGAAGATCCGCGCCCAGACCTGGCCGCGCTGCGGGTCGGATTTGTAGAGCAGGGTCATGGCGGAGGCTCGGCAGCGGCTGTCCGGATTGATGATCGCCGTGGGAGGGACTTCAGTCCCGACGGGCGACCAGCAAGGCCCGTCGGGACTGAAGTCCCTCCCACGGAGAATCGAGGGAAGGTTGCCCCGTAGCCGGGTCGCGGATGCTCACCCGAACGCCTGTGTCGCCAGCGCGAACAGGCGCTGGCCCGGGTCGGTCGCCGGCGCGCTGCCGCGCACCATCGTGGTGACGGCGTCGACCCGACGCAGGCCCAGGGTCTCGATCCATTCGGCCAGGCCGCTGTCGAAGTCGATGTCGATACGGGTGAAGCGGCCGGCGTTGAGCCCGGCCAGGTGCGCGATCAGCGCCTGCGCGCCGCGCGCGTCCGGGGCGGTGACCGGGCCGATCGCCCAGCCGCGCCCGAAGCGGCGCAGCAGCGCGAAGCCCTGCGGGCTGTTGTCGTGGTCCAGCACCACCGCATGCTGGGCCTCGGCCACCAGCGTGGCCAGCAGCGCCGGGCGGTGCATGCCGCGCGCGCGCGCGTCCAGCGTGATCAGCGCATCGAGGTCGCGGTGGCTGGCCGGGCGCAGGCGCCAGCCCGGGTCCAGCGCGACCAGCGGCGCCGGCAGCGCGGTGCCCTGGTGCTGGCGCACCTCGCCGATGCGCGCGAAGCCGAGCCGCTCGTACAGGCCGCGGCCCTCGGCGGTGGCATGCAGCAGCAGGGTGCGCGGGGCAGCCTCGGCCATCAGTGTTTCCATCACGCGATGGCCGATGCGCTGTCCGCGGCAGGCCTCGGCGACGATGATCAGACCGAGCGTGGCGAAGTCGCGGTCCCAGCGCCAGGTCAGGCCGGTGGCGACCACGGCGCCGTCGCGCTCGGCGACCACGCCCTGGCCCAGCGCGAACGCCAGCTGCCAGTCCTCCAGGCGATGCGGCCAGCGCAGTTCGGTCGACATCGCGTAGGCCGCCTCCAGGTCGGCGGCGGTCATCTTCCTCAGCGTGACCCCGTCGGCGAGGAGGGCATCCTGTGAGGTGGCTCGGTTCAAAGCGGGAATCCGGATCGGGGGGCGCTCATCATTCCATCGTGCCCGAGGCGGCGATTGGATGAAATTGGCGTGTGTGTTTCTCGTCCTGCTTATATCGTCATTCCCGCGGGGCGCTTGCAGCAGGAGCTGTTTCATCATCGTGCCATGGCGGGGGATGGTGGATATGGATACGATCCATGGCCGCCGGTCTTCCGCTCCGGCTTTCCTCGAAGCGTTCTGCGTACTTTCCACATGCTTTACTGTAGGAGGGACTTCAGTCCCGACGGGCTTTCCCGGTGTTGTTTCGGGTTTTGCGGGCAAGCAACAGCTTTCGCCTTTCGGCGAGTCACTTTTCTTTGCTTGTGCAAAGAAAAGTAACCAAAAGAAAGCACACCCCGCCTACGCGCCCCCTTCGGGGGTTCGCAGAGCCAGCGGGATTTTCGGACGGGGCATCCTGCCCCGGCCGAAAACGACGCGCATCCATGCGCGTCGCCCCTGCGGGGTTCTTCCCGCCGGCTCCGCCGCTCCGACAGGGGCCCCGGTAGATCAAAATCCTCGAAGCAACAGCAACAGCAACAGCAACAGCAACAGCAACAGCAACAGCAACAGCAACAGCAACAGCAACAGCAATCGTTATCCCCGCGCAGGCGGGGAAGAGGGCGGGTGGCTTGCGAGCCACCGGCTCGCACCCGGCCGAACGCCCGCGCGCTATGCGCGCGGGCCGGGGATCGCAGATACAGGGACGTTGGTGCCGGTCGAGGCAGCATCCATGGACTCGGCGCTTTCTCCGCCAGACTCGCGCCTGCGCCGAAGGATCGATCATCGGGGCCAAGTGCCAGCCCCCCAAGCACGACCTGCTGCCAGCGCGCCGGCAAACCAAAGTTTGTAGCTGCCGCCGCGGCAAAAGCGGCGCATGGCGCTGGAACGTGCGTGATTCAATGCGGAAAGGCCCGGCATCGATGCACGGGCGCCGCTTCCTTCCAGGGTCCCGCGCATGGCTTTCCGCCCCAAGTACATCAGCTTCGACTGCTACGGCACGCTCATCCACTACAAGCCCGGCGAGATGGTCAGGGAGTTCTTCGCCGGGCGCGTGCCGGCCGAGCGCATGGGCCAGTTCCTGGCCGACTTCACCGCCTACCGCTTCGACGAGGTGCTCGGGCCGTGGCAGCCGCTGGACGACGTGATCCGCAATGCGCTGCGCCGGCTGTGCAGGAAGTGGAAGCTGCAATACCTCGATGAGGACGCGCAGCGTATCTGCGATGCGATCCCGACCTGGGGCCCGCACCCTGATGTGCCGGCTGGACTGGCGCGGATCGCCAGGGAAATCCCGCTGGTGATCCTGTCCAACGCAATGGATCACCAGATCCAGCACAACGTGGCGCTGCTCGGCGCGCCGTTCCACCGTGTCTACACCGCGCAGCAGGCGCAGGCCTACAAGCCGCGGCTGCGGGCCTTCGAATACATGCTCGACTCGCTGGGCGCCAATCCGGAGGACTTCCTGCACGTCTCCTCCAGCCTGCGCTACGACCTGATGTCGGCCGACGACATCGGCATCCGCAACAAGGTGTTCGTCAACCGCGGCCACGGCCCGGGCAATCCGGCCTACGGCTACACCGAGATCGCCGACATCGGCGGCCTGCCTGGCGTGGTCGGGCTGTAACCGCGCCGATGAAGCTGGAATCGTACTGGCAGCACAGCGCGCCGGCGTTCGTACCCGCGCCGGCCGAGGTGCCGGCCAGGGTCGACGTGGCGGTGGTCGGCGCCGGCTTCACCGGCCTGAGCGCGGCGCTGGCGCTGGCGCGGCGCGGTGCCACGGTGGCGGTGCTGGAGGCGCACGGGCGCATCGCTGCCGAGGCCTCCGGGCGCAACGGCGGCCACGTCAACAACGGCCTGGCGGTGGACTATCCGGCGCTGGCCGCGCGCATCGGCATCGACGGCGCGCGGGCCTGGTACCACGCCTTCGACGCGGCGGTGGACACGGTCGAGGCGCTGGTGCGCGAGGAGGCGATCGACTGCGATTTCCAGCGCAACGGCAAGCTCAAGCTCGGCACCCGTCCGCAGCACTACGGTGAGCTGGCGCGCGCGGCCGAGCGGCTGGTCCGCGACGGCGTGGACGACGCGCTGGAGGTGCTCGACGCCGCGCAGGTGCGCGCGGAGGTGGACAGCGCGCGCTTCAGCGGCGGGCTGCTCTACCGCAAGAGCGCGCAGATGCACATGGGGCGCTTCGCCCATGGTCTGGCGCAGGCCGCCGAGCGCGCCGGCGCGCGCATCCACCTCGGCACGCCGGTGCAGCGCGTGCAAGCGCGCGGCGGCCGCGGCGGCGCACACCGGCTGCATACCCCGCACGGCGTGGTGGAGGCCGACCAGGTGCTGCTCGCCACCGGCACCTCGCGCCACGGCAGCTATGCCAGCTTCGGCTGGCTGCGCCGGCGCCTGGTGCCGATCGGCAGCTTCATCGTGGTCACCGCGCCGCTGCCGGCCGCGCAGGCGCAGGCGCTGTTGCGCGCGCGCCGCACCTACACCACGGTCGCCAACATCCATCACTATTTCCGGCTGACCCCGGACCACCGGCTGGTGTTCGGCGGGCGGGCGCGCTTCGCGGTCTCCAGCCCGCAGTCGGATGCGCGCAGCGGCGAGATCCTGCGCCGGGGACTGGTGGAGACCTTCCCGGCGCTGGCCGGGCTGCCGATCGACTACTGCTGGGGCGGGCTGGTGGACATGAGCGCCGATCGCCTGCCGCATGCCGGTGTGCGCGAGGGCATCCACTACAGCGTCGGCTACAGCGGCCACGGTACCCAGATGTCGGTGCACATGGGCCGGCACGTCGCCGCGGCGATCGCCGGCGAGGCCGTGCCGCAGCCGTGGGATGGCCGCGGCGACTGGCCGGCGATCCCCGGGCATCTCGGCCCGCCGTGGTTCCTGCCGGCGGTGGGCCTGTACTACCGGCTCAAGGACCGCTTGCAGAACTGATGCCTCCCTTCCCCATGCCCTTTGTACTCATGTCCCGACACGTCCACACGCCCGCGATCGCGGCGACCAGGCCAGGCAGGCCAGGCATTGGCCTGATGGCCTGCCTGCTGCTGTTCGGCTGGCAGGTTCAGGCCGCGCCGACGCAGGCGGCGAGTATCGACGAGGCGATCCGCTCGGCCTGGCAGCGTGCCGCCGAGGCAGGCGAGGCCGAGGGCGAGAGCCTGCGCGCGCAGGTGGAACTCGAGCGGGTACTACCCGGTGTTGCCGTGGATCGGAGTGATCCTGCTGGGCTGGGTGGCCGGGCCGCTGTTCTCGCCATCGCTGGACGGACGCGGTCGCCAGCGCATCCTGGTGGGCCTGGGCGTCGCCTGCCGGATCGTGCTGCTGGCGGTGTTCGGCCCCAACCAGGGCAGCCGCTTCGGGGTGGCGCCGGACCAGTTCTGGGTGGTATGGGTGGTGAGCGTGGCGCTGGTGCTGGCGCTGTACCCGCTCACCCGCGCCTTCGCCCGTTACAAACGCCGTACCACGCTGGCCTGGGTCAAGTACTTCTGATGTGTACAGGTCCTCGCGCATGAGCGATCCGCAGCGCCGCCTGCACGCGCTCGCCGGCCACGACGGCGCCCGGGTGATCGATGCGCTGGCGCGCGGCGCCAGCCGTCGCGATGTGCTGCGGCTGCTGGCCGGCCTCGGCATGGGCGCGGCGCTGTCCGGTGGAGTGCTGGCGCTGGCCGAATCGGCGCATGCGGCGACCCCGCGCCGCGGCGGGCGCCTGCGCGTGGCCAGCGCGACCGCCTCGATCGCCGACACCCTCGATCCGGCCAAGCAGTCCAACCAGACCGATTACGTGCGCGGCTGCATGCTCTACAACGGCCTGACCGCGCTGGACGGCCGGCTGGAGCCGCAGCCGGCGTTGGCCGAGCGCTTCGACAGCGACGATGCGCTGACCTGGGTGTTCAAGCTGCGCCACGGCGTGCTGTTCCACGACGGCCGGCCGCTGCGTCCGCAGGACGTGGTGTACTCGCTGCTGCGGCACAAGGACCCGGCCACGGTGTCCAAGGCCAGCCTGCTGGCCGAGCAGATCGAGAGCGTGCGCGCCAGCGCCGCCGACGAGGTCACGGTGCGCCTGCACCGGCCCAATGCCGATCTGCCGGTACTGCTGGGCACCTTCCACTTCCACATCGTCCCGGACGGCACCACCGACTTCAGCGGCGGCATCGGCACCGGCCCGTACCGGCTCAAGGAGTTCAAGCGCGGCCTGCGTTCGATCGTGGTGCGCAACGAGAATTACTGGAAGCCCGGCCGGCCGTACCTGGACGAGATCGAGTTTTCCGGCCTGGGCGACGAGAGCGCGCGGGTCAACGCGCTGCTGTCCGGCGACCTGGACCTGGTGGCCTCGATCGACCCGCGCTCGGCGGCGCGGGTGCGCGCCACGCCCGGCTACCGGATGTTCGTCACCCCCTCCGGCCAGTACACCAACCTGGCGATGCGCGCGGACATGGCGCCAGGCAACCGCCGCGACTTCGTGCTGGCGCTGAAGTACCTGTTCGATCGCCCGCAGATGCGCGAGGCGATCGCGCTCGGCCAGGCGGTGATCGGTAACGATCATCCGATCGATCCGAACAACCGCTTCTGGAACGCCGAACTGCCGCAGCGCCGCTACGACCCCGACCGTGCCCGCTATCATTTCCAGCGCAGCGGCGTGGGTGGCGCGCCGATCCCGGTGGTCGCCTCGCCGGTGGCCACCTACTCGGTGGAGATGGCGCTGACCCTGCAACAGGCCGCGCGCCGGATCGGCATGAACCTGGAGGTGCGGCGGATGCCGTCCGACGGCTACTGGTCCAACCACTGGGGCAAGAGCGCGGTCGGCTTCGGCAACGTCAACCAGCGCCCCAATGCCGACAGCGTGCTGACCCAGTTCTTCAAGTCCGATGCGCCGTGGAACGATGCGCACTGGAAGAACGCGCAATTCGACCAGCTGCTGCTGGCCGCGCGCTCGGAACTGGACTTCGCGCGCCGCAAGCAGATGTACGCCGACATGCAGGCGCTGATCCAGGCGCAAGGCGGGGTGGCGATCCCGCTGTTCCTGTCCAGCCTGGACGCGCACACCTCGCGGCTGAAGGGCCTGTCGCCGATCCCGCTGGGCGGGCTGATGGGCTATGCCTTCGCCGAGCACGTCTGGCTGGAGGACGCCTGAACATGGCACGCACACTGCTCAGGCTGCTGGCCGCGCGCCTGGCGATGGGGTTGCTGTCGCTGCTGCTGGTCTCGGCGCTGGTGTTCGCGATCACCGCGGTGCTGCCCGGCGACGCCGCGCAGGAGAAACTCGGCCAGGACGCCACCCCGGCGGCGGTGGCCGAGTTGCGCCGGCAGATGGGTCTGGACCGTCCCGCGCCGCTGCGCTACCTGGACTGGCTCGGCGGCATGCTGCGTGGCGATCCGGGACGCTCGCTGGTCAGCGACGCCAGCGTGCGCGATCTGATCGGCGCGCGCCTGCCCAACACCTTGCTGCTGGCGGCGATCACTGCCGCGATAGCGATCCCGGTCGCGTTGCTGCTGGCGATCGTGGCGGCGGTCTGGCGCGGCCGCTGGATCGACCGGGCGATCTCGATGGGCGCGGTGGCGGTGGTGTCGGTGCCCGAATTCCTGGTCGCCACGCTGGCGGTGCTGCTGTTCGCGGTGCAGCTGCGCTGGCTGCCGGCACTGTCCTACGCCAGCGACATCGAGTCGGCCGGGCAGATGCTGCGCACCTTCGCGATGCCGGTGCTGACGCTGTGCTGCGTGACCGGCGCGCAGATGCTGCGGATGAGCCGCGCCGCGCTGGTCGACCAGCTCGACGCGCCGTACATCGAGATGGTGCGGCTCAAGGGCGCCGGGCTGGCGCGGGTGGTGCTCGGCCACGCCCTGCCCAACGCGGTCGGGCCGGTCGCCAACGCGGTGGCGCTGAGCATGTCCTACCTGCTGGGCGGGGTGATCGTGGTGGAGACCATCTTCAACTACCCGGGCGTGTCCAAGCTGATGGTCGACGGCGTGGCCCAGCGCGACATGCCGCTGGTGCAGACCTGCACGATGATCTTCTGCACCGGCTACCTGGCGCTGGTGACGTTGGCCGACCTGCTCGGCATCCTGACCAACCCGCGTCTGCGGCAGCCGCGATGAGGAGCGCCGCATGAACACGCATGCCGCATCGATCCTGGTTTCCCGCCTGCGTCCCCGGATGGCCCGGCTCGGCATCGGCGGCGGTATCGCCGCGCTGCTGTTGCTGGGCTGGAGCATGGCCGCGTTGTTCGGCCCGCGCTGGATCGTCCCGGCGACGGCCGAGATCGGCGCCGGCCCGGTGTTCGCGCCGATCGGCGCGGCGCACTGGCTGGGCACCGACTACCTGGGCCGCGACATGCTGGCGATGCTGGTGCTGGGCGCGCGCTACACGCTGGGGCTGGCCGCGGCGGCGAGCCTGCTGGCCTGCACGCTGGGCACCACGCTGGCGCTGCTGGCGGCCGCGGCCGGGCGCTGGGTGGACGCGCTGCTCAGTCGTGGACTGGACACGCTGACCTCGATTCCGAGCAAGCTGTTCGCGCTGATCGTGGTCGCCGCGTTCGGTTCCTCGCTGCCGCTGCTGGTGCTGACCGCGGCGATCATCTACGTGCCCGGCGCGTATCGCATCGCGCGCGCGCTGGCGGTCAACGTCGCGGCGATGGACTACGTGGCGGTGGCGCGCGCGCGCGGTGAGGGGCTGGGCTGGCTGATGCGGCGCGAGATCCTGCCCAACATCCTCGGTCCGATCCTGGTCGACCTGGGACTGCGCTTCGTCTACGTGGTGTTGCTGCTGGCGAGCATGAGTTTCCTAGGGCTGGGCGTGCAGCCGCCGGCGGCGGACTGGGGCACGCTGGTGCGCGACAACCTGGGTGTGCTGGCCGAGGGCGGGGTGGCGGTGCTGGCGCCGGCACTGGCGATCGCCAGCCTGACGGTCTCGGTCAACGTGCTGATCGACCGGTTGTCGGGGCGGAGGCTGCGTCGATGAGTCGCGATGGCCGTTTCGCCAAAACTCTCTCTGCCGTCATCTCCGCGAAGGCAGGGATCCATGGACGTTGGCTCTTGAAGCAACAGCAACAGCAACAACGGCAACAGCGAGCGTCGTCGCTTTTCGTAGGAGGGGCTTCAGCCCCGAAGGGCTTTACCCGTATTCCCCATCCTTCACCGGAGCCATCCCCATGGGCGCATCGCTAGCCGTCCGCGACCTGCGCATCGTCGCCGATGGGCCGCACGGCGAGCAGGTCATCGTCCACGACCTGGACTTCGAACTGGCGGCCGGGCAGGTGCTGGCGCTGATCGGCGAGTCCGGCTCGGGCAAGACCACCACCGCGCTGGCGCTGATGGGCCATGCCCGCGCCGGCTGCCGCATCGCCGGCGGCAGCGTGCGGCTGGGCGGGGACGAGGTGCTGTCGATGTCGCCGCGCCAGCAGCGCGCGCTGCGCGGGCGCCGCATGGCCTACATCGCGCAGAGCGCGGCGGCCTCGTTCGACCCGGCGCGCACGTTGATGGACCAGGTGATCGAGCCGGCGCTGATCCACCGGCTGCTGCCGCGCGCGCAGGCGCGTGAGCGCGCGATCGGACTGTTTCGCGAATTGGCGCTGCCGGACCCGGAGCAGCTCGGCCAGCGCTACCCGCACCAGGTCTCCGGTGGCCAGCTGCAGCGGGTGATGGCGGCGATGGCGCTGATCACCGACCCGGACCTGGTGATCCTCGACGAGCCGACCACCGCGCTCGACGTCACCACCCAGATCGAGGTGCTGGCCGCGTTCCGGCGCGTGGTGCGCGAGCGCAACGCCACCGCCGTCTACGTCTCGCACGACCTGGCGGTGGTGGCGCAGATGGCCGACCAGATCCTGGTGCTGCGGCATGGCCGCTGCCGCGAGCTGGCACCGACCCAGCGCCTGCTCGACGCTCCCGTCGACGATTACACCCGCGCGCTGCTGGCCGCCGCCGCGCCGCACCAGACGCTGCAGGCGCCGCAGGTCGGGCCGGGCCAGCGGCTGCTGGAGGTGCACGACATCGCCGCCGGCTATGGCCGGGTGGGCCGCGACGGGCAGCCGGAAAAGCTGATCCTGCACGAGGTCGGGCTGCGCCTGGATCGTGGCCAGGCGCTCGGGGTGATCGGCGAGTCCGGCTCGGGCAAGAGCACGCTGGCACGGGTGATCGCCGGATTGGTGGAGCCGTGTGCCGGCGAGGTGCTGTTCAACGGCCGCTACCTGGCGCACGCGCTGCGCCAGCGCCGGCGCGAGGCGCTGCGGCAGATCCAGATCGTGTTCCAGATGGCCGATACCGCGCTGAATCCGGCGCATACCATCGCGCAGATCCTCGAACGTCCGCTGCGCTTGTTCCACGGCCTGCGTGGCGTGGCGCTGCGCAGGCGCACGGCCGAGTTGCTGGACCTGGTGAAGCTCCCCGCCACGCTGGTCGAGAGAATGCCCGGTGGGCTCTCCGGCGGGCAGAAGCAGCGCGTCAACCTGGCGCGCGCGCTGGCGGCCGAGCCGGAACTGCTGCTGTGCGACGAGGTGACCTCGGCGCTGGACCCGGTGGTGGCCGCGGCGGTGCTGGAGCTGATCGCCGAGCTGCGCCGCGAGCTGGGCATCGCCTGCCTGTTCATCAGCCACGACCTGCATGCGGTACGCGCGGTCTGCGACGCAATCGTGGTGATGCGCCACGGCCGGGTGCTGGCCCGGGTCGAGCGCGCCGACTACGATCGCGGCCCGCACCATCCCTACTACGAGCAGTTGGCGCGCTCGGTGCCGGAGCTGCGCCGCGGCTGGCTCGACGAGATCCATCCGGCCGCGCCGCTGTCGGCCCCCGCAACAGGACGATCGACATGACCCACAGCTACCGCATCGCGGTGATCCCCGGCGACGGCATCGGCCAGGAAGTGATGCCTGAAGGCCGGCGCGTGCTCGCCGCCGCCGCCGCGCGCTTCGGGCTGGACCTGGACTACCTGCACATCCCCTGGGCCAGCTGCGACTGGTACGCCGCGCACGGGCAGATGATGCCCGACGACTGGAAGGCGCAGCTGGCTGGCGTGGACGCGCTGTACTTCGGCGCGGTTGGCTGGCCGGCAACGGTGCCCGACCACGTCTCGCTGTGGGGCTCGCTGCTCAAGTTCCGGCGCGAGTTCGACCAGTACGTCAACCTGCGCCCGGTGCGGCTGTTCGAGGGCGTGCCGTGTCCGCTGGCCAATCGCAGGCCCGGCGAGATCGACTACCTGGTGGTGCGCGAGAACACCGAGGGCGAGTACACCGCGCTGGGTGGGATCATGTTCGAGGGCACCGAGCGCGAGATCGTGATCCAGGAATCGGTGTTTTCGCGCCACGGCGCCGACCGCGTGCTGCGTTTCGCCTTCGAGCAGGCGCGGCGGCGCGCGCGCAGGCGGCTGACCGTGGCGACCAAGAGCAATGGCATCGCGATCAGCATGCCGTGGTGGGATGCCCGCGCCGACGCGATTGGCGCGGACTATCCGGAGGTCGTGGTCGACAAGCAGCACATCGACATTCTCTCGGCGCGTTTCGTATTGCAGCCGGACCGCTTCGAGGTGGTGGTGGCGTCCAACCTGTTCGGCGACATCCTCTCCGACCTCGGCCCGGCGACCACTGGCACGATCGGGTTGGCGCCTTCGGCCAACCTCGATCCGGAGCGCCGTTTCCCCTCGCTGTTCGAGCCGGTGCATGGCTCGGCGCCGGATATCTTCGGCCAGAACATCGCCAACCCGATCGCGATGATCTGGTCCGGGGCGCTGATGCTGGACTTCCTCGGCGGCGGCACCGGTCCGGCGCGCGCCGCGCACGACGCGATCGTCGCGGCGATCGAGCAGGTGCTGTGTGCGGGGCCACGCAGCCGCGACCTCGGCGGCGAGGCCTCGACTACCGAAGTCGGTCAGGCCATCGCTGCGTTGGTGGCGGCTGGTTGATGCAGCCGTCCATATTTCGCGATGGTGTTGGTGGTGAAAGCAACAGCAAAGGCTTTCGCTCCTGCGGGAGCGAGTCACTTTTCTTTGCTCGTGCAAAGAAAAGTAACCAAAAGAAGCGCTTCACAGCAGCCGAATGGCTGATAAAGCACGCCCCGGGTCCTCGCGCCCTCCGCGGCTGCGCCGCTCCGGGTTCGCTCCGGTGTCGGGAATTTTCGGACGCGACATCCTGTCGCGGCCGAAAACGACGTGCTTCCTGCACGTCGCCCCCTGCGGGGGTTTTCTCCCGCCACCTCCGCCGCTGCGGGTACGGGGACCGGAAAAGCAAACGCAACAGCAAACGCAACAGCACCAGCACCAGCAACGTCATCCTGCGATGTTGAGGCCTTCACGCCGCACTATCTTCTCGTCATCCCCGCGCAGGCGGGGATCCAGGGACTTTCGTGCAGATCGCCGCGCACGTTGCTGGGCTCCCGCCTACGCGGGAGCGACGATTCAAGCTCCTCGGCTAGCGACAGGGTCCCGACGCTGCGGAGCGACTCCCCTCCGCTGCCTGACTGCCGCCCGTTCTCTTCGGTTCCTTCGATGCAGGCTCCCCCATGCCCCTGACCCTTTCCGACCGCGATCTGCAACGCACCCGGCACTACCTCGCCGGGCAATGGCGCGACGCCGCCTCCGGCGCCCGCTACGACGTGCTCGATCCCGCCACCGATATCGCCTTCGCGCAGGTCCCCGATGCCGGCGCCGACGACGCCCGCGCCGCGCTCGACGCCGCGCACGCCGCGTTTCCCGCGTGGCGCGCCATGCCCGCGCGCCAGCGCGCGAACATCCTGCGGCGCTGGCACGCGCTGCTGCTGCAACACCAGGACGACCTCGGCCGGCTGATCTCGCGCGAGCAGGGCAAGCCGCTGGCCGAGGCGCGTGGCGAGATCGCCTATGCCGCCAGCTATGTCGAATGGTTCGCCGAGGAGGCGGTGCGCGCCTACGGCGACGTGATCCCGGCCGCCGCGCCGGGCCGGCGCATGCTGGTGCTGAAGGAGCCGGTCGGGGTGATCGCCGCGATCACGCCCTGGAACTTCCCGGCCGCGATGATCGCGCGCAAGATCGCCCCGGCGCTGGCCGCCGGCTGCACCGTGGTCGCCAGGCCGGCCGAGGACACCCCGCTGACCGCGCTGGCGCTGGTACGGCTGGCCGAACGTGCCGGCGTGCCGGCCGGTGTGCTCAACATCGTCACCTCCTCGCGTGCCAATGCCGCCGCGGTGGCCGACGTATGGCTGGCCGATGCGCGCGTGCGCAAGCTCACCTTCACCGGTTCGACCCCGGTCGGCCGGCACCTGGCGCGCGAGTCCGCCGGTACGCTCAAGAAGCTGTCGCTGGAGCTGGGCGGGAACGCACCGTTCATCGTGTTCGACGACGCCGACCTCGACGCCGCGGTGGCCGGGCTGATCGCCGCCAAGTTCCGCAACGGCGGGCAGACCTGTGTCTGTCCCAACCGGATCTATGTGCAGGACGGCGTGTACGACACGTTCCTGGACAAGCTGTCCGTGGCGGTGTCGGCGTTGCAGGTCGGTCCGGCCAGCGACCCGCACGCGCAGATCGGGCCGATGATCAACGCCCGCGCGGTGGAGAAGATCGAACGCCACGTCGCCGACGCACTGGCCCAGGGCGCACGCGTAGTGGTCGGCGGCGCGCGGCTGCCGCGGGTGGGCGGCAACTTCTTCCAGCCCACGGTGCTGGCCGACGTGCGCGATGGCATGGCCTGCACGCAGGAGGAGACCTTCGGCCCGGTGGCGCCGGTCAGCCGCTTCGCGCGCGAGGACGAGGTGGTGGCCGCCGCCAACGCCACCCCGTACGGGCTGGCGTCGTATTTCTACACACGCGATCCGGCGCGGATCTGGCGCGTGGCCGAAGCACTGGAATCGGGCATCGTCGGCATCAACGAAGGCGTCCTGGCCTCGGAGGCCGCGCCGTTCGGCGGCATCAAGGCATCCGGCTACGGCCGCGAGGGCTCGCGCTACGGCCTGGACGAATACCAGCAGACCAAGTATCTGTGCCAGGGCGGACTGGGCTGAGGCGAGGGGGGCATCTCCATCGCTGGAGCCGCTCACAATCTCCTCGAATGAGCGCGCCTAGACCCGAACGTGCCCGGCGCCAGGCGGCTCCGGTGGACGGCAGTAGCTCGCAGCCCGACCAAGTCCGTGAGAAGGCTTTCGCGGATCGTTGCTTTCGGCTGGTCGAGTCCGGGATCGAACCGTCGGGTGGCAGTGTGGGTGACAGCTACGACAACGCGCTGGCCGAGACGATCAACGGACTGTACACGGCCCAGATGATCCATCGGCGCTCATGGCGCAAACGCAAGCCAGGGTAATCCCCCCATTTTTAGCAGTCGCCAGAAGTGGAGCTATGCGGCCATCGCCAGTTTCATTGCAGGGGTGATGCCGCCGAGCGCCATGTTGGGGCGCTCGTGGTTGTACGTCCATAGCCAGCGCGTGGCCTTGTCCTGCACCTGCTCGATGGTGTCGAACAAGGTCGTGGCCAGCCAGGCGTAGCGGACGGTGCGATTGTAGCGTTCGACGTAGGCGTTCTGCTGTGGCTTGCCCGGCTGGATGTGTTCGATCCGGATGTCGTTGCGTTCCGCCCACGCCAGCAGTGTCCCACTGATGTATTCCGGGCCATAGTCGCAACGAATCATGCGCGGCTTGCCGCGCCATTCGATGATCTGGTCCAGAGACCGGATCACCCGCGCCGAGGGCAGTGACAGGTCCACTTCGACGCCCAGCCCTTCGCGGTTGAAGTCGTCCAGCACGTTGAACAGCCGGAAGCTGCGGCCGTCGGCCAATTGATCATGCATGAAGTCCATCGACCAGACCTGATTGATCGCCCCCGGTACCGCCAGTGGCTCGGGCCTGTCCCGTATCAGCCGCTTCCTCGGCTTGATCCGCAGATTCAACTCCAGCTCCCGATAGATCCGGTACACCCGCTTGTGGTTCCAGCCAAAACCCTTCACGTTGCGCAGGTGCAGGAAGCACAGGCCAAAACCCCAGTCGCGATAGGTCGTGGTCAGGCGCACCAGCCAGTTGGCGATGCAGGTGTTCTCTTCCGATGCCCGGGCCTGGTATCGGTAGCAGCTCTCACTGACCTCGAAGGTCAGACAAGCATGCCGGATGTTCGTGCGCCCGTGCTCCACCGCTGCTCGGGCCATCTCCCGGCGCTGAGATGGCCTCACCATTTTTTTGACGGCGCTTCCTTCAACAGTTCTGCACTGAGCTGGGAATCGGCGTACATCTTCTTCAGACGCCGGTTCTCCTCCTCCAGTTCCTTCATCCTGGCCACCATGGATACCTCCATACCGCCGAACTTGCTGCGCCACTTGTAGAACGTCGCCGAACTGATGCCGTGTTCGCGGCACAGCTCCGGCACCGGCGTGCCGGCCTCGGCCCGCTTGAGCACGGCAATGATCTGGCTATCGGTAAAGCGGGACTTCTTCATGGAACCTCCTCGGATCAGATTACGAGAAAATTCCACTTCTGGCGTCAGCTAATCTGAGGGGGGATTACCCCAGCAGAACAGGTCCTGCTGGCTCAGGCGGCCATCGGCGATGTGCAACTCCACTTGGCGGTGAAGTTGCGCAGGTCAAGTCGCCTGGGCATCTTCACAACCTTGCGTGTTGCGGTCGAAAGTTCAATCCGGCGCCGCATTCGCTTTATCTGACCGGCTTTCCATATGCATCGGAAAGCATTTTCTTATATTCAGCTATCGGTTGAAGGCCGATCTTTATCCGACGTGCGTCCAAGTTGCTTTCATCTTCGGTCGGAGACATCGAGAAGCTCCCGTCGTCATTGTTATGGAACTGGCTTCCGTAACGTTGTGGCTTGCCCTGGCTGATCAAGACGCGGTCGGTTAGGAGTGCATAGTTGTTTGAGTCAGCCTCATGGCTCATCACCAAGCGCTCCATCATCGGCAGCACCTCGGCCTGGAAAGCCGGGTCTTCGTCTGCGTGCTGGATCAGCACCCATGCCGCGCTGGCGCCTTCAGGACCCACCTGGGTAATGGTAGGCCATCCCTGCTTCTGCACGACATTCTTCAGCCATCGGGTATTGTCTTTGTCGATCGGGTTCAGAGACTCCAGATATTCCTTGGTGTTTCCATGAGCGGATGCGCGCTTTCTAGCTTCCTGGTCAACACCCGCGCGTCGGATCAATTCGTCGCGAAGTGGCACGTCCATGCGGGAAACACGAGCCTTGTTGAGCTCACCCGCCTCCTTCAAGAACGCCGGCCAGCCCGGCGCTCTCCTCAACTTATCGAGACCAGGACGATCCTTATGAAGCACCTCATCAAAGGAGATCCGACCTTTCGGGATCTCGCTCTTGAGGTAAGTCAGTGCCGCGTCAAAGTGATTGCCAGCACTGAGGCACTCGGCGCGCAATAACTCCCCATTGTTGGGTATCGCGTTTCCTTCACGCTCCATTGTCTCCAGGATTGAAGCGCATTCGTCAAATTTGTTGTCGGCGTATGCGTTGATCGCCGCATCGAAGCTGGCATCCTGGGCATAAGAAAAAGATGTAATAAGAAGTGATAAAAAATATGCCGTAAAGGATTTTTCCGCCAGTCTGATTAATCTTGACATCGTAAAAACTCCAATTTATAGATAAGCCGAAACATGTCTTTCAGCGCCGCCCATTGAAAATGGCATCCGAACATTGCTTGGAAACTAATCCCGAGGCGGTCGTATGATCAATGCGTCGACCTGTGGCCGATAGCCTATCCAACTCTTGTATCTGTTGGATGCAAGATTGGTCCAGCGTCTGCAGCTGATCGCCTGATGTGGAGCATCCGACCGCAATAAAGAGCACGGAAATAATTAAGAAAATACGAGGAAAATTCTTCATCGTAGATATTTGATGTGATTATATTAAGAGGTGTGCGTCATTGCGAAATCAGGAACGAAAACATTGCTGCTCGAATATTTTTTGCTCAACATGTCCATGCGAGCAAAATCTTCACTTTCTTCAAAATCTACAAGCCTTACGTCGTCTCGACATCCCGCAAGCGGATCTCCATATAAGAGAAAACTCGATAGCCCATCGACAATCCGGAGATCTTTAGAAATCCACTCAACAAATGCAAATTGTCCCGCCGGGTTCAGCTCAAAAAATACCCACTGACCCGAATCAGAAATAGCGAAGTCGGCTGAGGCATATGAAATCTTCAAGGAGCGCATCAACCCACATAGACCCTTTTGAACCTCTTGTGGGACTTCAACCGATGTGCTGACTGTCATGTCATTGTTAAGATAAACCCGATAGTCGATACTTCCGCCGGCTCCATCCTTTGGGCTATATCTAAGTGCATAGACTGAATCTCCGACGATCACAACACGGACATCAGCACTCTTGTGGACCTTCTCCTGATAAATTCCCGGGCATACGGAAATAGCTTCCTCGGTTAGAGATGAGGCATTAACTTCAACCGTATTTGTCTGGAGTACAGGTATTCCATCACTAATCCAGAGATGCCCGGTCAATGGCTTATAAATTGATCCGTCTACGTTGGATGCGATGAAGTCCAATACTATGGTTGGATCGTCTCCGACAATTGTTTTAGGAGTTATAAGTCCATTGATTCTTGCATATCGCAATTGATTGATCTTGTTCTCCGCTGCCCTGTTCTCGTCAAATCCATTAATCCATGGGCAGCCAGCAACGTCCTGAAAATTCTGCAGCATCCAGCGATTGAAGGTGTTCTTTTCCAGATGAACGAACTTCTTCGAATCCTCGGTCGATCTGAGACGATCCATACGCACTTCGTAAAATCTCCTGTTGTAGACGGCTGATATCTCCCCATTTATGAAGGATGGAACACTATCAATTTCGCACTGAGCCAAAGTGCTTCGATCTAGAAAATGTTCCATTCCATAGTCGCTAGTATCAAAGTAGATAACCTCACCCCCTTTCTTCTTCACAGCCCATGCCACTAGAGCAGCGTGGTAATCAAGCTCACTTCCTATAATAAGTATATTTTTGCTCATGGTGATCCTTGATGGGGCCACTCGCTTGAGTGGCCCCAGGTAACAGCCGATCTAGTTACGCCGTGCCATCAATGGTGTATTCGACTTGGCCGCCATTCGAGCCGCCGGAGCCGGTGAGCTTCTGACTGGTGACGCGTACCCCACCCGTGATCTGCTCCAGCTCTTGGGTCGTTACCGGGCGCGCTAGGCTCATGCCAACCGGGTTGGCGACGATGGTCGAATTCCTGTCGTTTGAAAACATGAAAATTCTCCTATAAGTGAGTGTTGACTTCTTACCAATCCCAGCCAGCATCGAGGCCGTAATTGCCACTAGAATCAGCGCTGCCCGATGCGCTCCAGGTCTTTTGGACACCACCACTGACCTGTGCGAGCTCGGACTTCTCCAGCGGGCGAGCCGTGGAGAATCCGACCGGGCTGATGGGCGAGCACTGGACGTTTCGATTTATAGTCTCCATCTCATGATCTCCGTAGATTGTGATGTGGCTTGAACGCCACGCGACAACTGAATCAGGGCCCTTGATTCAGTTGCTGTGTGGTGCTAGTCAGCGGAGCCACTCCCGCTTGGATAAATCGTAAACACGATCTGCCATGTCGATCGTCTCCTTTCTATGAGCGATGATGATTCGTGTGATGTTCAGCGCACGAACGGCGTCGTTTGCGATGCGCTCATTTAAACTATCTAGGTGACTGGTTGCTTCGTCCAAGACGAGAACCTTTGGTTTTCGGTACAGCGCTCGTGCGAGTAATACCCGTTGCTTCTGTCCTCCGGAAAGGGTCGATCCCATATCGCCGACCAGCGTTTCATATCTCATAGGCATGACCATAATTTCACCATGAATTCCCGCGGCATGGGCTGCGGACTGGATGTCATCCATATTGCTCGCTGCATCAAAGAAAGAAATGTTGTCGGCAATAGTTCCCGAAAACAGGCAGTCGTCTTGCATGACAGCGGCCATCAATCCGCCGAAGGCTCCACTGCCACCTCGGGGGTGACTGATTCCTGCGATACTGATTTCGCCTTCTTGTGGCGCGTTAAGGCCAAGGATTATCTTGGCTAGTGTTGTCTTGCCGCAGCCGCTAGGACCAATAAAGGCAACGGACTGACCCGACTCAATAGAGAAATCCAGCCCTCTGAAAATCCAAGGCTCCCATTCGGAATATCGATATCCAAGCCCGCTGACTTCGATGGTTGGCGGCGAACTAAGCTCAAGAGGAGAGATTCGGCTGGTGGGCTCTTCTTCCGCAGTGGCGATGTCGGCAATGCGGTCCAGGTGCAGTCGAAGCATTCCGAGCTCCACCCCTTTATCGATAAACGAGCCAACACGCGTTGAAAACTGATCTACATAAGCCAGGATCGCCACTAGCATGCCGGCGCTGATCGAGCCAGCTGAGATTAGATAGGTGCCGCCTGCCAGCAGAAAGACGCGCTGAAGGCCGAAAAGACCTTGGCTTGCCGCCGCAAATCCCAGCTGTATACGCTGGCCTTTGATGTCTCGCTTGGCAGCTTCGACTGTTGCATTAGCGAGCCTTGTGCGGCGTTCAGCCTGAGTATTGGCCAACTTGATGGCCTGAATGCCTCGCACAGACTCCATCAACTCCGTTTGCTGGCGTGCCTGGAAGACAACCCGCTCCTCATTGGCGCGCCACAGAGACTTGAAAATTGCTAGGCGAGTTAGCGCATAAACGGAAGCTACACCTATAGCCACCATAGCCATGGTCTTGCTATAGACAAAAATCATTGCCAGCGCCAGAACACTTGTCAACCCATCGAGCAAGGCCGTCACGAAGCTTCCCGTCAGCGTGTCTTGGATACTGTGGACAGAGGTGAACCTAGAAAGTACGTCGCCTAGATGGCGCTTTTCGAAGAACTCCAGAGGAAGTCGCATCAAATGCCCGAAAATGTTAGTGATCCATTGCGCGCTGATGTTTGCGCCGATCCAACTGATCAACCAACCCCTCGCCGCGCTGAGCGCAGCTTGCATAACAACTATAATAATAAAGATTGCGGCTACTGTCGAAATTTGCACCAGCTCAGGAGAATGGAACTGGTCGATCGTCCACTGTGCCTGAAGTGGTATACAAAGCCCAAGGAGCTCAATTGCTAGCGCGAGCGAAATAACCTGAAGTAAAGAGCGCCGCAATCCGCTAATCTTTCCTGTCAGCGCGGAAAGAGGAAGCTTTGGAGGGGCCTCAATCTTTTTGAATGAGGCTGTAGGCGATAATTCTAGAAGCACGCCAGTGAAGTGCTTGCTAACCTCTTCGCGGGACATGGTCCGCCTACCTAGCGCAGGGTCCATGATTACCAGCCAATTGGACTTTGCTTCCGCGAGGACCACGAAATGGTTCATGTCCCAATGCAGTATAGCAGGTCCTTTTATGTGGCTAAGATACTCAAGCTCCGCGCGAAGCGCTCGACAATCAAAGCCAAGGTTATCGGCAACTTCGATGACCCGATCCAGCGACATACCCCTGAGTGTGGAGCTGAATCGACGGCGTAAAGCCGGCAATCCTGTCTCGTTTCCGTGATACTGGGCGATCATCGCGATACAGGCCAGGGCGCACTCTGCAGCCTCGGTTTGCATCACTACATCAACGCGAGATCGGATCGACCACGGCACAATTGAGCTTCCGTCAGCCATTGCTGCTCTCCGACGGCGCTCGTGAAAGCTGTTGTTGTGGTCGAATTAGCCAATCGATCAGCTTCCTACTTTCAACATCAACCTTGGCGGAAAGTGTCATTCCCGGCTTAAGCAATTCGGAACTCAGCATTTTCGGAAGCGCGCTATTAGGCGCGTTTACTAGGACTCGGTAGGCAGCTTCCTGTTCTTGATGGCCAAGTAGGCTGGTCAGCTCAGAAGCAGAAATCGAGCTATTGGCTATCTCGAAGATCTTTCCCTTCTGTAAGCCGTAGCGCTTTGCGGGAAATGCTTCATATTCAATCGAAACGGATTCGCCTACCCTGAGCAGGCCAACTGCACGACTAGGTACCCACAGCTCCGCGACCAACTGAGCGTTTTCTGGGAGAATTGCCATCAGGGTCAGGCTGGCAGTCACAGCCTGTCCGGTATGCGCCAGAAGTCCGGCAACAACTCCATCATTCGGCGCGCGAATAACGATTTCGCGCGTTTGCTCGTTTTCCGCCTTTGCGCTCTGGACGTCGGCGATTTGAACAGCAAGAGATGCTAGTTGATGTTTCGTCGAGTCTGGTAGTTGAGCGAGCTCGGCCTTGACCTGCGCAAGTTCTGACAATACCTGAAGGCGCTGATCTCGCAGGCTCTGTGCTTGTGATTCATGTTCAAGGACAGTGTCGTATTGCTGTGATATCTGGTAGCCGCTGATGACCTGTGCAGCTGTGCTGCGCCAGGTCTCGTAGATGGCCTTCGCGGCCTCATACCTTTTATCCTGGTTTGCGATCTGATTATCTAGTCTTCTGACGCGTTGCTGCAGTAGATCAACCCGCCCATCAAGATCGATCTTCTTTAATGAAGCAATGCGCCTCTGTGCATCGATCTGCTGCTGGAGCTCTATCATCTTCTGCGCTAGCTGATCCGAGACAATCTTTCCAGTGTCTCCCAGAGCTGCGCTATTGCGTTGCTCGGCGATCTTCAAGAGCACCTGCCCCTTGTGCACTCGTTGACCTTCGTGCACAAGAACATCGACGATCACTCCGCCCTGTGTGCTTGGAGCGATGATTGAGGATTGGCCCGATGCAGGCACCTGTAATGACCCACCGGATTCTGCACAGGTCACACGGTTAATGTGGCGGCATAGGCTTGGTCGGGCGTTTTCATCTTCAACGCCTGATGCGGTCGCTGCCGGTTGTAGAACCCGATCCAGTCGCCG
>JASGDF010000152.1:0-31016 GCA_047607345.1 Pseudomonas sp.
GCCGACATCCTGCATCACCTGGCCTCGCAGCCGGCCACATGCAGCGCCCGCAGCAGCGCCACTGCGCCCGGCGCCGGCCGTGCCGCCTCGGCCAGCCCGCGCTCGTGCGCCAGCAGCCAGGCGTGGCGCGCGCGCGACACGTGGGCCGGCAGCGAGGCCAGGTGATGCAGGATGTCGGCATCGGCGGGCACGCCCAACTCGCGACGGATCATCGCGAAGTCGTGCACCGCCTCGGTCAGGGTGCCGTCCATGTCGAACACCCAGTGCCGGCACCCGGACAACGCCCGGGCCGCGTCCCCGCTCAGTTCCACCCGGGCATCTGCGCGCCGTCGACGCCGGCGGTCTCGAACACCGCGGTGCGGGTGCCGCCCGCCTTGACCGGGAAGGTGATCTCCAGCGCCCTGGCCTGGCGTGCCAGCTTCCACAGCGCCTTGTCGTCGTCGATGAACATCGCGATCGCCTCGTCGGTGTCCGGCCGGTGCGCGGGCAGCGCCTTCGGCTTGCCGCCATCGACGGCAACCTGCACCTTGCAGCCGCGGTAGCAGTCGAAATCGCCGGCCTGCAGCACCAGATACGCATGGCGCTTCCACTGCGGGTGGTCGCGGAACACCAGCTGCACGCGCTTGGCGCCACTGCCGTCCACGTCGACCGGCGCCTTGGCGTCGATCATCGCCGAGCGCTGGGTACCGCCCTTCACGCCCAGCTGGTTGTACTGCCATAGCGCCTGCAAGCGCCGCTGCTCGCGCGCCTCGTCGCCCTTGGCCCTGACCTCGGCATAGCCCGGCTCGACCCGCCTGGCCGCCTCGGTGCCGGGATAACTCTGCAGCAGGTCGGCGCCGAACGAGCGCGCCATGTCCCAGTTCCGTTCCTGCACCGCATGGTCGTAGCGCTGCGCCAGCTCGGTGGCGGCCTGTTCCTTTTGCTTTGCCTCCGCGGCCAGCTGCGCCTGGCGCTGCGCTTCGCGGTCGGTACAGGCGGACAGGGTCAGCGCGCAAAGCGCGATCCACGGTAGGTATTTCATCGCGGGCTCCAGAAGTTCGGCGACGGGAGCCTAACCCGTTTGCCGGTGCCGCCGCCAAGCCGCTCCCTCGCCCTCCGGCGGATCACGAAAGACTCACTCAGCATGTCGTCAGACACACGGCCGCCAATAACTTTGCCGAATTACGCACTTTTTTAGATGATTTTTAACGAATTTGACACAATTTCGTTAAAACCACTTCAAATTTCCGGAATTTCGTTGTTAGTATCGACCAAACAGCCATTGATCGCACATGCGGACACACATCTGGCTGTTTTTGCCATTGCAGGTCAATCTTCACTCCATTGGGGAACTCACGATGAAGACATCGAAGCTTCGCGACGCGATCGTGTTCGCGCTCGCCATCAGCACTACCAGCCTCCTCGCCGCCGGATCGGCCAGCGCCCAGGAAACCGGCACGACCAGCAACAGCGATGTGACCTCGCTGGATGCGATCAGCGTCACCGGCAGCCGCATCAAGAGCAAGACCATGACCGCCTCCAGCCCGGTCGCCGAAATCAACGCCGAGGAATTCAAGCAGACCGGCGCCACCAAGGTCGAGGACCTGGTCAACCAGTATCCCCAGCTGGAAATGACTTCGGACAACTTCGAGAACAACGGTTCCACCGGCTACGCCACCATGGACCTGCGCGGCCTGGGCGCCCAGCGCACCCTGACCCTGGTCAACGGCCGCCGCCTGCCATCCGGCAGCAGCCTGAGCACCGATGTCAGCATCATCCCCACCTTCATGGTCAAGCGCGTGGACGTGCTGACCGGCGGCGCCTCGGCGGTGTACGGCTCGGACGCGGTCGCCGGCGTGGTCAACTTCGTGCTGGACGACGAATTCGAGGGCGTGGTCGCCAACGTCGGCTACTCGGCCTACCAGCACGACAACGACAACAGCTACGTCCAGGGCCTGGCGGACGCCAGGGGCTTCAGCTACCCGACCGGCAATTCAGGTTTCGACGGCATCTCCAAGAACATCGATCTGGGCATCGGTGGCAAGTTCGGCGAGGCCGGCCACGTGATGGCCTGGGCCACCTGGCGCAAGAACGACGGACTCACCCAGGGCCAGCGCGACTACTCCTCGTGTACCGTAAGCAGCGGAGCCTGCGGTGGTTCCGCCACTTCCGACCCTGCCAACTTCTACGTCTTTTCCGACGACTATTCCGGTTGGGCCAACACCAACGGCAGCAGCTACAGCACCGGCCGCAACCTGTACAACTATGCGCCGGAGAACTACTACCAGCGGCCGGATACCCGCTTCACCGGCGGTGCCCAGGTCAACTACGAGGTCAACGAACACTTCAAGCCTTACCTGGAGACGATGTTCCTCAACCGCAAGAGTTCCACGCAGCTGGCCCCATCCGGCGCGTTCGGCACCAGCGTGACGGTCAACTGCGCCGATTCCTACATCGGCAGCCTGTGCAGCGATCTGGGCATCACCACCACCGACGACTTCGACGTCTACGTCTACAAGCGCAACGTGGAAGGCGGCGTGCGCTCCACCCAAACCGAGACCAACACCTATCGCATCGTCGCCGGTGCCACGGGTGCGATCAACGACTACTGGAGCTATGACGCCTCCTTCCTGTACGGCCGCAATCACTACGTATCCATCGGCCACGGCGACCTGCTCACCTCCGAGATCACCGACGCGCTGACCACCTACTGCGACTCGTCCTACACCGGCACGGGCCTGTGCTACGACGTGTGGCACGACAACGTGAGCACCGAGGCCGCGAACGCCGTGGCCGGGACCAGCCTGATGGACATCACCACCGAGATGAAGGTGTTCAACGCCTACGTCAGCGGCAGCCTGGACGCCGGCCTGCCGTGGGCCAACGGCGAGGGCATCGCGCTGGTGGGGGGCTACGAGTGGCGCACGGAGAACTATGCCCGCTGGACCGACAGCAACACCGCGAGCGGCAACTTCACCGGCGCCGGCGGCGCCACCACCGCCCTGAGCGGAGGCTATAACGTCAGCGAACTGTTCATGGAAGCCGGCGTACCAATCATCACTGATGCTGGCCTGCTCAAGCGCCTGGACGCCAGCCTTGGCTACCGCTACTCCGACTACAGCACCTCCGGCGGCGTGAACACCTACAAGATCGGTCTGAGTGCCCAGCTCAGCGACCGTCTGCTGCTACGTACCGGCTGGAACCGCGCCATCCGCGCCCCCAACCTGGCCGAACTGTACGGGGCCAGCACCGTCGGCCTGTGGAGCGGCACCGACCCGTGCGCCGGCAGCAGCCCCAGCCTCACCTACGAGCAGTGCGCCCGTACCGGCGTGACCGCCGATCAGTACGGCAACATCACCGAGAACACCGCCGACCAGTACAACTCCACCAACGGCGGCAATGCCGACCTGAAGCCGGAGAAAGCCACCACCTTCACGATCGGTTTTGCGGTCAACCCGATCGAGAATCTCAATCTGAGCCTGGACTACTACACGATCAAGGTCGAGGACGCGATCAGCACCCTGGGCGAAGCCAACATCCTGTCCACCTGTGCCACCACCGGTGCGGCCGACATCTGCAGCCTGATCCACCGCAACAGCAATGGCAGCCTGTGGATGAGCGACGATGGCTACATCGACAATGACTACGGCAACTTCGGCATCTACAAGTTCAACGGCCTGGATCTGAACGCCTCCTATGGCTGGGGTGCCGGCCCCGGACGCTTCACCACCTCCTTCGTGGGTACCTACACGCTCAAGAAGGAACTCACGCCGATGCCCGGCCTGACCTACGACTGCGCCGGCACACTCACTTCCAGCTGCACCACCATCAGTCCGAAGTGGCGGCACATCTCCAGCCTGCGCTACGCCTGGGACCGCTATACCGTGGGCCTGCGTTGGCGCTACATCGGCAAGAGCAACTACAGCAGCGACTACCAGGGAGAATTCGGTGGCGAGCTGAACGCCTACAACTACCTGGACCTGTCCGGCTCGGTGTCGCTGGGCAGCAGCCTGGAGTGGACCATCGGCGTGAACAACATCGCCGACAAGGAACCACCGCTGGTGCCCTCGGATTTCACGGTCAACGGCAATTCCCCCGCCGGCTACGACCAGGCCGGGCGCTATATCTTCACCAGCCTGGGCTTCCGTTTCTGATCCATCGCGAGATTACCGGCACAGGGACGTGCCGCCTTGAGCGGCTCAAGAAAACGACCCCGGCGCATCGATGTACCGGGGTTCTTTTCTGTTTGTGGCCGCCAGAATCCAGACGCGGCCCTGCCCTCGCCAGCCGTATGCCGAAGGCGACGTTCAAGCGTGGCGCGTCATCGACGGACATTCCCCGTGCCAGGCCATCGGCTGAGCCAAACAGCCACCACTGCTCAGCTTGGCTGAGAGTGCATGCTCGCAACGTGGCTCATCGCTACCGGACCCGCTTCACCCGTACCGCCACGCCGGACGGCAGCACCAGCATATGGCTGCCGAGCATGGCCTTGCGCACCCGCACCCTCTGCCCCGGGCTGGCGCTGCCGGACAGCACGCTTTCGGTCTGCACCCAGACTTGGCCATCGTCCAGCGTGAACACCGCCTGGTTCCCGCGGTAATCCACCCGCGCCAGGGTGGCCTGGATTTCCGGCAGTGGCTCGACCAGCGGTTCGCGGGCCTGCACCGGATGCTCGCGGCCGAATTCATCGCGCGCTTGTTTCGCCTGCGCCTGATGGACCTGCGATGGTGGCGGGAAAGCCCGGTCGTAGCAGGCCAGCCGCTGCACCGGCCCCACCACATTCGCACAAGCATGGCCGCTCTCCTGGGCATGGCCCGGTGACGCAAACGCCAGCAAGGTCACGGCCAGCCCGTTGGCTGCCAGCATCGCAAGCGCACTTGACATCCACAGTCCCCATGAACCGGAAACCGCCGAGCATATACCGGAGGCGAGGTTCCGGGACGGCTTGCCGCCCAGCCACGCTCGCGCCAAGCTGACCGGCCCGCCTGCTTCCGGATCGAGCAACACTTGCACGCCACATCCGCCCGCCTGCTCCAGCGTGCCAGCGCCCTGATCGCGCAGGGGGCCGCACGCCGCGAGGAAGCCATCGACACATTGCACCAACTGCTGGCTGGCTGCCCAAGCCACGCGCCGAGCTGGTACAACTTGGGCTGGCTGCTCCACCGGCAGGGCCAGTTCGATGCAGCCCTGGCCGCCTATGCACGGGCATTGGTACAGGGCATCGAGGCGCCGCAGGAAGTCCACCTCAACCGTGCAGCGATCCTCTCCGAGCACCTGCGTCGCCCCGCCGAAGCACGCACCGAACTGGAATGCGCTCTCGCACTCACGCCCGGCTACCTGCCAGCATGGCTGAACCTGGGTAACCTGCATGAGGAGCACGGCGAGCGCGAGGCCGCCATTACCTGCTATCGGCGAATGCAGGAGCTACCGGCGCACGATACCGCCGGGCGTGCGCTGCAACTGACTGCATTGGGCCGGCTGATGCAGATACAACCGCCAGCATCGCCCGACGACCCGGCGCTGGCGCGCCTGCGTCAAGCCGCACATGCCGCACAGGTGCCCGACGAGACCCGCGCCAATCTGTTGTTCTCGCTGGGCTGGGCTCAGGACCGCCTGGGCATGCCGGACGCGGCATTCGCAGCCTTCGCCGACGCCAAGGCACTTGCCCATCGTGGAATGCCCGCATACCAACCCCGACAGACCGAGGCACGGGTCGAGGCACTGATCCAGGCCTTCCCGGAGCCGGTCCTGTCGCGCCCGGCCCCGGCCAACACATCGCTGCCGGTCTTCATCTGCGGCATGTTCCGTTCCGGCTCCACGCTGCTGGAACAGGCATTGGCTGCGCACCCGCAGGTGGCCGCCGGCGGCGAGCTGGATATCCTGCCGCGCATGCTGGCCGGCCCGCTGGCGCCGTTCCCGGATTCCGTGGCCGGCCTCGACGGCGATGCGCTGGAGCGGCTGGCCACACACTACCGCCAGGAACTGGCCAAGCGCGTGCCGCTGCCGCCGCAGGCGCGCCTTTTCACCGACAAGCGCCCCGACAACTTCCTGCTGATCGGCCTGATCAAGCGCCTGTTCCCCGAGGCCAGGATCGTCCACACCCGGCGCAATCCGATGGATAACGGGCTGGCCGTACTGATGCAGCACCTCAACCCACGCGCCTTCCCCTATGCCGGCCGGCTGGAGCACATCGGCCACTACTACGCCCAGCACGAGCGGCTGATGCGGCACTGGCAGGCGCTGTACCCGGAGTCGATCCACTGCTTCGACTACGACACCTACGTCGCGCGGCCGCGCGAAACGCTGGCCGAGCTGCTGCGTTTCCTCGAACTGGACTGGGACGAGCGCTGCCTGGCCGCGCACGCACTGAAGAACACGGTCAAGACCGCCAGCTACTGGCAGGTGCGGCGCCCGCTGTACACCGATGCCTCGGGGCGCTGGCGGCGCTACGCCCAGCACCTCGGACCATTGCGCGAGGCGCTGCATCGATCCGGCGTGGCCGTGCCGGACTAGCCTTCGCGCCATCGCAGGCGCGGCTCCTGCGAAGGCAGTGTGTTGCCGCTACGACGCGTCGGCGCGCTGCCGATAATCCTGGATCGCCGATTCCATCGCATCGACCATCTCGCGCTCGGCCGCCGACAGCAGTGGATTCCAGACGTCGAACATCAGGATCACGCGCAGTTGGTCGCTGTCGTTGCGCGCTTCGTGCTCGATGGTGTCGTCGAACACCCACACCTTGCCCTCCTGCCACTGCCTGCGATCGTAGCCGACGCGGTAATGGCAGCCATCCGGCACCACCAGCGGCAGGTGCGCGACCAGACGCGCGTTGGTCTCGCCGGTATGCGGGGGGATATGCGCGCCCGGCGCCAGTACCGAGAACATCGCGTTGGGGCAGACGCCGCTGATCGTGGCCATGTCCACCTCGTCGATCGCCGCAGCTGTCTGCGGGCAATGCAGTAGGTTTTCCTCCACCGGCCGGCCGTGCGCCCACAGGTGGAATGAACTCCACGCCAGGCTGTGGTTCAGTTCGCGCCACTGGTTCACCGGCTTGCCCGGCTCGTAGGCCACGTACGGGCGGAATCCCGGCAGGTCGCGCGCCACCAAGGCTTCCAGCTCGGCACGGATCGCATCGGTGCGGCGCTCCAGCACAGGGATCCACGCGAACAGCTCCGGCGGGTAGAACGGCAGCGCCGGCAGCCTCGGCACGTACAGCTTGTTGCATTCGGAATGGTAGGGCCGGCTGCGACCGGCCACGATCGCCGCCGCCTCGTTCCAGCGAGCGGCCTGCGCGGCATCCAGCAACTCGCGCCGGCTGCCCATGCACTCGGCCAGGTGGTCCAGCAGTTGCACGGTGTCGGCTTCGACCGCCTGGCGGGCATGCGCCAATTTCTGGCGCAGCATCGGCGGCCATTGCGGCTCGGGCGGGGCGATCTTCAGCGCATCCTTGTAGACGCCGGCCGCCAGTCTTGAGCGGCCACGGTCTTCGAGAAACTCGGCCTTGACCAGCAGGCCCGGTAGGAAATAGGGATCGATCGTCAGCGCCGCGACGATCGCCTCCCATTCCCCATCCAGATCGCCGCGCTGCCGTTGCAGCATAGCGAGCGTCAACGGAATCGCCGGATCGGACGGGGCGGCGACGCGCGCGGCCTGCAGCAGTGCCAGCCCTGCGTCTGCATCGCCGCGCCGGAAGGCATGCACGCCCAGGCTGTAGAGCGCCTGCGCGTGGTTCGGATCCAGCGCCCGCACCTGTGTCCACAGCTGCTCGGCTTGCTCCCAGCGCCCGGCCGCCGCCGCGGACGCGGCGGCATCGGCCAATGCCTTCACTCGATCGCGCATGTACGCCCCCTGATGCGGAAGGATCGGCCCGGTCTCTCGCCGGAACCGATCACGGGATTCAATGTCCCCCTCTTTCGCAGTGTTCCATCCCCATGGAAGCTTGCCTAGCCTCCAGACCGGTGGCGGCCCGGAGGATCGCGCGTAGCGGCCGCCTACTTGGCGACCGCCCCGGCCTTGTCCAGCATCTCCTCCACCGACACCGTCGTGATCGGGTGGTAGCCCGGCCTGGCCTTGGCGAAGGCGGCCTTGGCGAAGGCCAGCCCTTCCGGCGTCTTAACCAGCTCGGCATAGACCGGCAGGATCAGCTTGCGGCGGCCGACCCGCTCGATGAAAGCGCCGGCCGCCGGCCAGGCCTCGGTGTAGCCGCTGCGGATCGCCAGCGGGTACCAGCGCATCGCGATCTCGCCGTTGGGGGTGCCGGTGAAGTGGTAGGCGGCATCCAGCTGCCTGAGCTGCTCAGGCTTGAGCGTGGCGCCCATGCCGCTGAGGAAGTGCACCCACTGCTGGGTCACCCACTCGCCGGTGACCTGCTGGTTGGGCAGGACGCCGGAACCGGACCAGGCGATGCGCGCGGTGTCGACGATCGCAAAGCCGCGCGAGCGCGCCTTCTGCGCGAACGCCGGGATGCCCGGCTGGTTCAGCCAGGCGTCCAGCTCGGCCGCGCTGACCGCGTTGGGGCTCTTGGGCAGCAGGTGTTGCTTGAGGTACTCGACGAACTGGTCGGTGGTCGCGCTCTGGAACGCGTGATCGTCGAACCAGCCGCGCAGGAACAGGTCGAACGTCTCACGGCCGAAGCGCTGCTCCAGGAACTGCAGGAACCACGCGCCCTTGACGTAGGCGACCTGGCTCAGCGCTTCGTCCGGGTCGCGCTCGGTCAGCGGCGGCAGCGCCAGCGCCTGGTCGGCCGGGCTCATGCCCTTGACCTCGGCCAGCAGGTCGGTCTGGTCGATCTCGCGCTCCATCTCGGCCATCTCCTGGCCGTACAGCGCCTCGGTGATGCGGCCCTGCACGTAGGTGGTGAAGCCCTCGTTGAGCCAGATGTCCTTCCAGGAGGCATTGGTCACCAGGTTGCCGGACCAGCTGTGCGCCAGCTCGTGCGCGACCAGCGACACCAGCGACTTGTCGCCGACGATCACGGTCGGAGTGGCGAAGGTCAGCGTCGGGTTCTCCATGCCGCCGAACGGGAACGACGGCGGCAGCACCAGCATGTCGTAGCGGCCCCAACGGTACGGGCCGTACAGCTGCTCGGCCGCGCCGATCATCTTCTCGGTGTCCTCGAACTCCTTGGCGGCCTTGTCGGCCATCGCCGGCTCGGCCCACACGCCCGAGCGCGCCGAGATCGGCTTGAACTCCAGGTCGCCGGCGGCGATCGCCAGCAGGTAGGACGGGATCGGGTGCTCCATCCTGAAGCTGTAGTCGCCGTCGCGCGCGGCATTCGGGTCGCTGTTGGCGCTCATCAGCACCATCACGTCCGGACGGCTGGTGACGTGCGCGCTGTAGGTGAAGCGCACGCTCGGGGTGTCCTGCAGCGGTACCCAGCTGCGCGCGTGGATCGCCTGCGACTGGCTGAACATGAAGGGCAGCTGCTTGCCCTCGGTCATCGACGGCTCCAGCCATTGCAGGCCGGAGGCAGTCGGGGAGGTGTGATAGGCGATCTTCAGCGTGGCCGGGCGGCTGGGCGCCTGGATCGTCAGCTTACTGCCGAACACCTTGTCGGCCGGGGCCAGTGTGTACTGCAATGGCACCAGCGCGCCCTTGCCGTCGTCTGCCTGCACGCTCTCGATGGTCAGCTCGCGGGTGTCCAGCACCAGCGCGGTGGCGACCTTGTCCTTCCAGTCCAGCGTGTAGGTGGCTGTGCCGGCGATCTCCTTCTTGTCGAAGTCGAGCTTCAGGTCCAGCGCTAGGTCCTTGACGACCACCTTGTCCGGCTCGGCATAGGAGCTTTCGTCGTGGCTGCGGGCGGGGGCCTTCACGGTGGCGGGCTGGGCATCGGTGAGAGACGTGGACGTGGATTCTTTCGAACACCCGGCCGCGGCAACGACCATGGCCAGGGACAGCAACAGGAGCGGGGAGCGCATGAGTAAAACCGGAGCTGGAAAGCCCGCGATTCTACCGGACGCCCTGCGGGAGGGGCTTCAGCCCCGACGAGCTTTCCCGGCAACACAGGTCGGGGTCGAAGCCCCTCCCACAGAAGCCTCCTCGTCAGACCTTGTAGCCGGAATGGATCGCGACGATGCCGCCGGTCAGGTTCTTGTAGTGGCAGCGCGCGAAGCCGGCCTCGCCCATCATCGTCTTCAGCGCCTCCTGCGGCGGGTGCTTGCGGATGCTCTCGGCCAGGTACTGGTAGCTGTCCGCGTCACGGGCGAACAGCTTGCCCAGCCGCGGCAGCACCTGGAACGAGTGGAAGTCGTAGATCGGCTTGAACCAGTCGGCGGTGACCTCGGAGAACTCCAGTACCCGCGCCTGGCCGCCGACCTTGAGCACCCGGTACATCTCGCGCAACGCCGCGTCCTTGTCGGTGACGTTGCGCAGGCCGAACGAGATCGTCACCAGCTCGAAGCTCTGGTCCGGGAACGGCAGCGCCTCGGCGTTGCACTGCACGTACTCCAGGCCCGAGACCAGGCCACGGTTGGTCAGCCGGTCGCGCCCGACCGAGAGCATGCCGGCGTTGATGTCGCCCAGCACGATCGAGCCCTCCGGCCCGACCCGGTCGCGCAGCAGCACCGCGATGTCACCGGTGCCGCCGGCCAGGTCGAGCACGCGATCGCCAGGCTTGACCTGCGCGGTCGCCACGAAGTAGCGCTTCCAGGCCCGGTGCACGCCCAGGCTCATCAGGTCGTTCATCAGGTCGTAGCTGCGCGCGACCGAGGTGAACACCTCGCCGACCAGCTTCTGCTTGTCCTTGGCGGCGACATCGCGGAAGCCGAAGTGGGTGGTGCCGGTCTTGTAGGGGGATTCGCTCATGGCCGGGATTATCGCACCGCCGGCGGGAGCGTGACCGGGCCGAGGCCACAATCGCTCGCATCCCACGCCGGGCACGGACTGCGGCGGGCCTGGCTGCCGACGGACGCTATCATGGCCTCATGAGTTCCCCGTCCCCCACGTTGCACTGGCAGGCGCTGCCCTTCGACGCGCTCGACGCGCGCCAGCTCTACGCGCTGCTGAAGCTGCGCGCGGAGGCCTTCATCGTCGAGCAGGCCTGCGCCTACCTCGATCCCGACGGCAAGGACGCGCATCCGGACACGCTGCACCTGCTCGGCCACGCCGATGGCGTCCTGGCCGCGTACCTGCGCATCCTCCCGGCCGGCCTGGACCATCGTCATCCCAGCATTGGCCGGGTCGTGGTCGCACGAGCCTGGCGCGGCACCGGCACCGGCCATGCGCTGATCCGCGAAGGCCTGCGCGCGCTGCTGGCCCGCTGGCCCGGCAGCGAGATCCGCCTGGGCGCCCAGGCCCATCTGCGCGGCTACTACGCCACACACGGTTTCGTCCCCGCCTCGCCGGTCTACGACGAGGACGGCATCCCCCACGTCGCCATGCTGCGCCGCGCCGACGCGACGCACGAGGATTCCCGATGATCTCCACCCTCGACTACCGCGCCCTGCTCGACACCGCCATCGCCGAGGCCCGCCAGGGCCTGGCCGAGGGCGGTATCCCGATCGGCGCGGCGCTCTACCACGCCGACGGCCGCCTGCTCGGCTGCGGCCACAACCGCCGCGTGCAGGAGGGCGACCCCTCGGTGCACGGCGAGACCGACGCATTCCGCAAGGCCGGTCGCCAGCGCCGCTACCGCGACACGATCATGGTGACCACGCTGGCACCGTGCTGGTATTGCAGCGGGCTGGTACGGCAATTCGGCATCGGTACCGTGGTGGTCGGCGAGTCGGTGACGTTCCAGGGCGGCATCGACTGGCTGCGCGAGAACGGCGTGGAAGTGATCGACCTGCGCAGCCAGGAGTGCATCGACCTGCTCGGCGGCTACATCGCCGCCCATCCCGAGGTCTGGAACGAGGACATCGGCGAGGATTGATCTGGATCAAGCCGTCGTCGCGGCGGCGGCGCTAGCATCGACGACCCGCGCGACATGGGGAGAGGACGCCGCATCGCTTTCATGAAGGTGCCATTCGCATCGGGCGGTGATTGTGGGAGTGGCGCTGGCATGCCGACGCCGTTCAGTACCGGCCAAGCGTCGGGACCGAAGTCCCTCCTGCAAGAACCGCGGTCCAGAGGAAACCGACTGGCCTCGGCCAGCGCCCCCATGGCCCGCCGGATCTGCGCGCAGTGACCTGCGGCGCTTTCGCGAAGGACTCACACAAAGGAGCGTCATGTCCCCTCAACAACCCGCCACCTTGCACCTCGACGTGATCAGCCTTACCGGCCCGCTGTGGAGCGGCCAGGTCCGCGAGGTCAGCCTGCCCGGCCGCGACGGCCGCTTCGGCGTGATGGCCCGCCACGTCCCGATGCTGAGCCTGCTGCGCGAAGGCATGCTGCACCTGTATCCGGCACAAGGCGAACCTGAGCGCATCTACGTCTCCGGCGGCTACGTCGAGGTTCAACCGGACCGGGTGCTGGTGATGGCCGATCTCGCCGAGCGCAGCGACGATCTGGACCAGGCCAGGGCCCAGGCCGCCCGCGACCGTGCGACCTCGCCGATGGCGGAGAACCTCATGGAAGAAAGCTACACGCAGCTGCACATGGAGTTGCTGCACCGCTACAGCGCGAACCTGCGCTATCCGGCAAGGCGCTGACAGAGCCGGACATGCTCGGCCCAGGGCCTCCCCGGAAGCGCCACGGCAGTGCGAGCTCCGCGCTGCCACGGCCCTTGGGGCGGGGACGGACGCATCCGTCCGCCGTCACCAGTACCCCAGCAGCTTCCACCACGCGATGCCCAGCGTGGCGAACACCAGCAGCTCGAACACGCACATCACGAAACCGACCCGCCACCAACGCCCCAGCGTGACGTAGCCGCTGCCGAAGATGATCGGCGAGGTCCCGGTGGCGTAGTGGGTCAGCGTCATCATGATGGTCGAGCCGGCCACCATCATCAGCACGAACGGCACCGTGTACTCGGCCGGCACCAGCTGCACGCCCACGCCCAGGAACGCCAGCATCATCGCGCTGACGTGCGCGGTGGTGCTGGCGAACAGGTAGTGCGAGAACACGAACAGCAGCACCAGCAGCGCCGCGGCCAGCGGCCAGCCCATGCCGGCCGCCACGATCGCGTCCTTCAACCCCTCCGAGAACCAGCCGATCACGCCGAGCTTGTTGAGCTGCTCGGCCATCATCACCAGCGCACCGAACCAGACCAGCGTGTCCCAGGCGCTCTTCTCCGACAGCACGTCGTTCCAGTCCAGCGTGCCGGTGATGATCAGCACGAACAGGCCCAGGAACGCCACCATCGTCGGGTCCAGGGTGAAGGCCGGGCCGAGGATCATCGCCGGCACGTTCGCCCACAGCACCAGCAGCAGCCCGAAGGTGCCCATCATCACCTTCTCCTTCGGCGACAGCGGGCCCATCTTCGCCAGCTCGCCGCGCGCGTAGTCGATCGCGTTGGGCGTGACCTTGGTCTCCGGCGGCGACAGCAGGTAGATCGCCAGCGGCATCAGCAGCAGGCAGGCCAACCCGGGCAGCAGCATGCACAGCGCCCAGGTGGTCCAGGACAGGTGGAAGTTCTGGTGGGTCACCCGCGCCACGTAGTCCACCACCAGCGGGTTCGGCGCGGTGGCGGTGACGAACATGCCGGAGGTGATCGTGTTGGCATGCATGTTCACCAGCGACAGGTAGGTGCCGATCCGGCCCTGGGTGCCCTTGGCCGGGTCCGAGTCGAACGCGGTGGCGATCGACTTCATCACCGGATGCACGATGCCGCCGCCGCGCGCGGTGTTGCTCGGCGTGAACGGCGCCAGCACCAGCTCGCAGATCGCCAGCCCGTAGCCGATGCCGACCGTGCGCTTGCCCAGCAGCGCGATGAACATCAGGCCGATGCGGCTGCCCAGGCCGGTCTTCTTCAGCCCGCGCGAGATCAGGATCGCCGCGACGATCAGCCAGATCAGCGGGCTGGAGAAGCTGCCGAGCGCATCGGCGATGGCGCCCTTGGACGAACCGGAGGTCACCTGCGACATCGAGACGATGACGATCGCCATCAGCGCCATCACCCCGATCGGCATCACCTTGAGGATGATCGCCACGATCGTGGTGAGGAAGATCGCCACCAGTCCCCAGGCCTTCGGCGTCAGGCCCTCCGGGCAGGGGATCAGCAGCAGTGTCGCCAGCACCGCCGTGGTGACCAGCGCCGGCACCAGCCGGAACGGGACCGCATCGTTGAAGTAGCGCAACGCCGCCTTGAGACGCTCGAACATCGTTTCCTTCCTCATTCGCCGGATTGCCTGCGGTGCGCCGGCCGGCCCTCCCCGGGACCGCGCTCCCTGTGCCGGCACGATACCCACATGCGACAAACCGGCGCACTGATCCAGATCATTCGCCTGCCGGCGGTGCCCGGGAAAAGAGTCCGCGCACAGGGATGTGCGCCGCTCTCGTGAGGGACCCGCAACAAAAGGCCACCCCGAGGGGTGGCCGTGCAAGTGCCGCCGGAGAGAGAGCGTTCCTCGTCAGAAGTCGTACTGGACGCCGAGCCGCAGATAGCGCGGCGTGGTGGTCGCGATGGTCTGGCCGTAGCGCGCGTAGACCGCCCCGTCGCGCCGGTAGTACGGGTACCAGCGGGTGGCGCGCTGCTGGTTGAGCACGTTGTAGACCGAGAGGTTGAAGGCCAGCCGCTTGTGCGCCCAGTTCGGCCGGTACTCGGTGCTCAGGCTGAGGATCTCCTGCCACGGGAACCGCCCCGCGCTGCCGGTCGGCGAGGGCTTGCCGGCGCACCAGTGGTAGTAGGTGCCGTACTCGGCCGCGGTCTGGTCGGTGCCGTAGTAGCCCAAGCAGGTCTTCGGGGTGCCCGAGGCGATCAGCAGGTTGGCGCCGAGGTTCCACTCGTCGGTCAGCTGGTAGCTTCCGTAGATCTTCAGCTGGTGGCGACGGTCGTTGGCCAGGTAGCCGCCGGCGTACTCCATCAGCCGGGCGTAGTCGAAGTCCACGGTCATGCTGATGTCGGATTGACCGGTGTTGGAGTTGACCTGGCCCTCGGTGTTGCCCTGCAGTTTCGACCAGACGTAGTCGATCTTGGCGTACCACTTGCCGTCGAACGGCCGCTCCAGGAACAGCTCGACCGCCTTGTAGGTGCGCTTGGCCGCCGGCACGCCCAGCTCGCTGCTCGACACGGTGAAGCTGTCGTAGCCGCCGGAGCTGTTGGCGACCTTGAAGGTGCTGCTCTTGCCCGGGTTGAACAGCAGGCAGCCGTATCCCAGGTCCTCCAGGTCGACGTCGTAGCCGAGCTTCTCGGTCGCCAGCGCGCTGAGCGTGGTCATGTCGCAGGTGTCCTCGATCGCGTTCTTCAGCTCGCGGTAGGTCGCCTTGGCGCCGTAGACCCAGTCGCCGCTGCCGAGGTTGCTGGCGAAGCCGAGGATGTACTCGTCCTGGTACTGGGCCTTGAGGTTGGATGCGGCGACGGTGGCGGCATCCGGGGCCTGGCCGTACTCGTTGTTGGCCGAGACCGCGCCGCCGGTGCTGGAGTCGATCAGGGTCAGGCCGGTCGGGATGCCGTTGGCGTCGATGCCGGTGTAGGTGTAGTACTCGCTGGTGTAGAGCGAACCGGAGGCGCCGCGCAGCGCCACGCTGTTGGGCATGGCCAGGTAGTAGCGGCCGGCGTTGCCGAACAGGCGCAGGCTCTGGTCGCCCTTCACGTCCCAGCTGAAGCCCAGTCGCGGAGCCCATTGTGGCTTGGTCAGGCGTACGTAGGCTTCGCCCCCGCTGTTGTAGTTGGTGAACTGGTCGTTGCGCAGCCCCAGGGTGAGCAACAGGTTGTCGGTGACCTGCCAGTTGTCCTGGATGTATTGCGCGCGTTGCTTGACCGTCACCGAGGCATTGGTGCTGTAAGTGACCTTGGTGACGTAGTAGCCGTTGGCCGATGCCGGCACCGGCGAGACCCAGACCGACGAGGAGGTGTCGTCGCCGACCAGGTAGCTGCCGGAGGTGTCGTAGCCGTAGGACCAGTAGTAGCCGCCGCCGGTATAGGTCGTGCCATCGTTGTAGTCGTAGGTGTCGTGGTTGTCGATGCCGGCGGTGATGTCGTGGTTGCCGACCTTCCAGTTCAGCTCCAGGCGCAGGTCCTTGACCCCGGCTTCCTTGTTGGTGTTGTCCGCGGTCGCGGTGGTCTGCTGCGAGTAGACCGTCTCGCCGTTGGGCGTGACCGCGAGGTTCTCGTTGGCGGTGCCGGTGACGTAGACCAGGTCGTTGTCCAGCCCCGGGGTGACGCTGGCGTAGTCCACGCGCTGGCGGCCGTACTGCGCGGTGAAGGTCAGGCTGTCGGTCAGGTAGCTGGTCCACTTCGACACCCAGTCGGTCGCGTTGACCTTGGTGTGGGTGGCGTAGGAATTGAAGTCGCCGGTGCTGCCGCTGTCGTAGTCATAGTCGTACAGCGTGCCGCTGTACTGGTGCTTGTTCTTGATCCCGGTGAACTCCAGCAGGTTGCTGTCGTTGATGTTCCAGTCCAGCTTCACGTACGCCTTGGGATCGGTGTAGGCGTAGTTGGTGTTGTAGGGGCTGGACACGGTGCCGACGCTGTTGCCGGCCTGGCGCTCGCCCTCGATCGCGCCGAAGAAGTACAGCCGGTCCGCGATCAGCGGGCCGCCGGCGTAGGCGCTGTAGCGGGTGGTGTAGTAGGCGCTGTCGGAGCGGCGCTGGTAGATCGTGCCATCGGTGGTGTTGCCGGTGCTCTTCGGATACCAGAGATCGCCCTGGCTGGCGCGGGTGCCCTTCGGCACCCATTCGGCGCTGAAGCCGTAGTGCCATTCGTCGGTGCCGCGCTTGCCGACCTGGCTGATCACGCCGCCGTCGGAGCGGCCGTACTGCGCGCCGTAGCCGCCGGTCAGCACCTCCTGCTGGGCGATCGCGCCGTACGGCAGGGTGATGCCGCCGAAGTTGCTGATCGGGTCGGTCGTGTTGAGGCCGTTGATGTAGTAGGCGTTCTCGGTCACGGAGGCGCCGCCGAACGAGACCAGCGAGGTGCCGGTCGGCCCGGTGAAGCCGGCCGCGGTCTGGATCGCGCCCGGGGCCAGCAGCGCGATCGCCTCGGCGCTGCGCCCGATCGGCAGGATCGCCAGCTCCTGCGCGGTGATGACCGTGCGCGCGTCGGTGCTGGTCATGTCCAGCGCCGGCGAGCGCACGCCGCGGACGACGACCGTGTCCAGGTCCACCGCCTGCGCGGCGAAGGTGACCTCGGTGCCCGAATTGACCCGCAGCTGGACGCCTTCGCGGCTGTCCACGACCTGTTCGCCGCGGCGCAGGACGACCCGGTACACGCCGAGCGGGAGCGAGCCGATGCTGTAGCGGCCGTTGGCGTCCACCGCGATCGTGCGGCTGAAGCCGCCGTCGTTCTGCACCTGGATGCTCAGCCCTTCCTCGGCCGGGAGGTAGCCGTAGATCGAGCCGGTCGTCGACTGAGCGAAGACCGGGGCGCTGATGCACAAGCCCAGCGCAACGACGAGCGCTGCGCCGCGCGGTGGCCGGTTACGGCAATGCGGCGCCGCGGCCGAATAGGCGGCCGGAGCCAGGCTTACCGGCGGCACCTGGCCGGCCGGACGCGACGACGGAAAACCTCGTACTGCCATCTGCTATCTCCTTCGGAAAGAATTCGGTGGCGCCTCGCTCCCCGCCGCTGCGGGTCGCGCCGGCACCGGTTCCATTTCCGATCGCGGGCAAGACCGTGCCGTCCACGCTTCCCTGAGCAAGCGCGAGCGATTCCGACTTGTGTGTCCAATGCATGCCCGCGGGCGAACCGCCGATTCCCCGGTCTTCCCGCCCCCGCACCGCATCACCCTGCGACCGCGACCTACCGTCCCCCGGGCCGCCCGGCGTTTCCCGGAAGACCCGACGCGGAACACCGTCCCGCCACTGCAGTCAAGCATTGCAATATATCAATTGTCAAGCATTGCGATATACGGTCACGAGTCGAGCGCTGCAAGACTTCCCGGATGAACACATTCGGCGATCGGCTACGCGAGGCCAGACAGGCCCTGCGCAAGACTCAGGACGTGGTCGCCGACGAAGTGGGTGTCACCAAGTCCGCGGTGTCCTCCTGGGAGAACAACCGCGACACGCCCAGCCTGGACAAGCTGCCAGGCCTGCGCGCCGCGCTGGAGATCAGCCTGGACGAACTGGTCTGCGGCCCGCTGCCCGCCACACCGCCCGCCGCACCGTCCGGCAAGCGCCTGGCCACCGCCGAACCGGTGGCACCGGATTATCTGCACCGCTACCCGGCACAGGTGACGGTGGAGGAACGCCGGTTCCTGGCGAAGTTCCGCAAGCTCGGCTCGGACAAGCGCGGCGCGCTACTGAAGCTGCTCGACTGACGCGCCGCGCGCGGCCTTTGCAGGCGCGGGTCCGCGCGTCCCTGGGCCACGCAAGAAGCAAGCGCCGGGCATGACCCGGCGCTTGGCGGTTCGACGGCGGCGGCGGTGACCGGCTACAGGATGTAGCGGCTCAGGTCCGGATCCTGCACCAGCTCGCCCAGGTGCACGTCGACGTAGCCGCGATCGACGCTGATCGACTGCCCGCCGCGATCCGGCGCCTCGTAGCTGAGCGTGTCCAGCAGGCGCTCGAGCACCGTGTGCAGGCGACGCGCGCCGATGTTCTCCTGGCGCTCGTTGACCAGGAAGGCGATCTCGGCCAGGCGCTCGACCGCGTCGGCAGTGAACTCGATTGCCACGCCCTCGGTCTGCAGCAGCGCCTGGTATTGCTTGGTCAGCGCCGCCTTGGGCTCGGTCAGGATGCGCACGAAGTCGGCCTTGCTCAGCGCGCCCAGCTCGACCCGGATCGGGAAGCGGCCCTGCAGCTCCGGGATCAGGTCGCTGGGCTTGGCCAGGTGGAACGCGCCGGAGGCGATGAACAGGATGTGGTCGGTCTTGACCGTGCCGTACTTGGTGGAGACGTTGGAACCCTCCACCAGCGGCAGCAGATCGCGCTGTACGCCCTCGCGGCTGACGTCGCCACCACCGACGTTCTCGCCGCGCTTGGCGACCTTGTCGATCTCATCGATGAACACGATGCCATGCTGCTCACAGGCCTCGATCGCCGCGCTACGCACGTCGTCCTCGTTGACCAGCCTGGCGGCCTCCTCCTCGATCAGCAGCGGGCGCGCCGCCCTGATCGTCAGCTTGCGCTTCTGCGACTTGCCGCCGCCGAGGTTGGAGAACATCTGGCGCAGCTGTTGGCCCATCTCCTCCATGCCCGGCGGGGTCATGATGTCCATGCTCGCGACATTCACCGCAACGTCCAGTTCGATCTCGCGTTCGTCCAGCTCGCCGTTGCGCAGCATGCGGCGGAACTTGACGCGGGTCTCGCTGTCCTGCGCCGACGGTTCGCCGCGCGCGGCCTCCGGGTCGAAGCCGATGCCGCCGCTGCGGCGCGGCAGCAGCGCATCGAGGATACGGTCCTCGGCGCGCTCCTCGGCCTGGGTGCGCACGCGTACCTTGGCCTGCTCGCGGTAGAGCTTGACCGCGGTGTCGGCCAGGTCGCGGATGATCTGCTCGACGTCCTTGCCGACATAGCCGACCTCGGTGAAGCGCGTGGCCTCGACCTTGACGAACGGCGCGTTCGCCAGCGTCGCCAGCCGGCGCGCGATCTCGGTCTTGCCCACGCCGGTCGGGCCGATCATCAGGATGTTCTTGGGCATCACCTCGTTGCGCAGCTCGTCGGGCAGCTGCATGCGCCGCCAGCGGTTGCGCAGCGCGATGGCGACCGCGCGCTTGGCCTCGTGCTGGCCGACGATGTGGCGGTCGAGTTCCTGCACGATCTCGCGCGGGGTCATGGTGGAGGAAGATCCGTGATTCGTCATGGGTGATTCGTGATTCGAAGGGGGATTCGGAAGGGTCGGAGTGGTCGGGACTGGTCGTGAACCGCTTTTGCGAATCACCAATCACCAATCACAGCTCCTCGACCACCACGTTGCGGTTGGTGTAGATGCAGATGTCGCCGGCGATGCCGATCGCCTCGCTGGCGATGGTCTTCGCGTCCAGCTCGGTATGCGCCAGCAGCGCGCGCGCGGCCGACAGCGCGTAGCTGCCGCCGGAACCGATCGCGATGATGCCGTCCTCCGGCTCGATCACGTCGCCGGTGCCGCTGATCACCAGCGAGGTCTCCTTGTCGGCCACCGCCAGCAACGCTTCGAGCTTGCCCAGGCGGCGCTCGGTGCGCCAGTCCTTGGCCAGTTCGACCGCGGCGCGGGTGAGCTGGCCGTGCTTTTCGAGCTTGGCCTCGAACAGCTCGAACAGGGTGAAGGCGTCGGCGGCGGCGCCGGCGAAGCCGGCCAGCACCTGGCCGTCGCGGCCGAGCCGGCGCACCTTGCGCGCGTTGCCCTTCATCACGGTGTGGCCGAGCGTGACCTGTCCATCGCCGGCGATGGCGACCTGCTCGCCGCGGCGCACGCAGACGATGGTGGTGGCGTGGAATACGGTGGGATTCTGGCTGGGATCCATTACGAGCTCCGGGACGGTCCCCCAGGTGTGGGGGCATGGCGCGCGCCGTTCAAGCGCCGCGCCGCCGGCGGCCGCCGCTCACTGCCTGGCGCGGTTCGGATGCTCCGGTTCCGGTTCGATGCCCCAGGCCAGGTACCAGTCCTCGCCCTGCGTCTCCGCCGGATGCATGGTCCGCCCGGCGCCGTTGCCGCAGGCCAGCGCGTCGGCCGCGCAATAACGGTCGCATCCCCAGCAGATCCGCTCGGGATGCTTGGGGTTCAAGGGAAAAGGCTTGGCCATGCTCGCGCGCTCGTTCTCGTCCGCTTCCTTCAGTCTGGCGCTGCGCGCGGCGACTGCCCTGACTTCCGACAAGCCGGACGCGATCGGCCGCCTGCATTACCGGTTTCGTTCAGCTTTTCGCGACCGATCGCCGCACTTGCCCGGCGCGATGCATGTGCGAGACTGCGCGCCGATGAACATGTCCACCGAGTCCTGCTGCAGCGAAGAGGAAGTGGTGCGGCTGGTGCACACGTTCTACGCACGCGTGCGCCAGGACCCGATACTGGGGCCGATCTTCGAGCGGCACGTCGAGGACTGGGACCACCACCTGGCGCACCTGGTCGATTTCTGGTCGACGATGCTGCGCGGCACCCGCCGTTTCTCCGGCGCGCCGATGGCGCGCCACCTCGCGCTGCCCGGCCTGGACGCGGAGCTGTTCCAGCGCTGGCTGGCGATCTTCGGCGAGACCACCACGCAACTCGGCAACCCGGCGATGAAGGCGCAGGCCGATACGCGTGCGGCGCAGATCGCCGAGCGCTTCTGGCATCACTATCGGCTCAACCAGCGGGTCGCGCCCGGCTGAGCCGGCTTCCTGCATGTAGGAGGGACTTCAGTCCCGACAGGCTTTACCGGCAAAGCCCGTCGGGACTGAAGTCCCTGCCCACATGCGCTTCAGGACGCTCCCTTCCTGCGCTTGGCGCGCGGATGCGCCGCGTCGTAGACCGTCGCCAGGTGCTGGAAATCCAGGTGCGTATAGATCTGGGTGGTGGCGATGTCCGAATGCCCGAGCAGCTCCTGCACCCCACGCAGGTCGCCGGAGGATTCCAGGATGTGGCTGGCGAAACTGTGCCGCAGCATGTGCGGATGCACGTGCTTGAACATGCCCTGGCGCAGTGCCAGCTGCTTGACCCGGATCTGCACCGCGCGCTGGCTGATCGCCTTGCCGCCACGGCCTGGGAACACGTAGGCATCCGATGTGGCCGCGCCGTCGCACCGCCATTCCTGCAACGCGCGCAACGCATGCGAGCCGATCGGCACCTGACGCTGCTTGTTGCCCTTGCCGAGTACCGTCACCGTGGCACCCTGCAGGTCCAGGTCGCCCCAGCGCAGCGCGCACAACTCGCTCAGGCGCAACCCGGAGGAATAGAACAGCTCCAGCAGCGCCCGGTCGCGCAGCCCCAGCGGCGCATCGGTCGGCACTTCCACCAGCCTCACCGCCTCGTCGGCATCGAGTACCTGTGGCAGCTTGCGCGGCGCCTTGGGCGCGCGCAGCTTGGCGGCGGGACTGGCGGCGATGCGTCCGTGCCTGAGCAGCCAGGCATAGAAACTGCGGCAGGCCGACAGGCGCCGCTGCAAACTCTTGGGCGACAACCCGCGCCGGTGCTCGGCGCTGGTGAAATCGCGCAGCTGTCCGGCATCGAGCGCGACGACGTCCTCCATACCCGCGTCGGCGGCCCACGCCACCAACGCCGCCAGGTCGCGCCGGTAGGCGTCGAGCGTGTGCGGCGACATGCGCCGCTCGACCTGCAGGTGGGTGAGGAATTCGTCGATCATCGCAAGCTTGCTTGGCTGGCCCTTGCTGTAGGAGTGGCGTCGGCATGCCGACGCCGTTCAGTCGCGATGGGGCTTCAGCGGGACGTCCCTGTCGCGACTGAAGTCGCTCCTACGACGCGCCTGGCGAGTGGCGGCGGCTTCAGTCGAAACGCTTGAGCGCCACCGCCAGCGCCTCGCCCATCATGCGCAGGAACAGCGTGCCCATACCCGGGTAGAAGCGGTTCGCATCGTGGCTGCCGACCGCGATCAGGCCCACGCCCGGCAGCGGCAGCAGCGCGGTCGACTGCACTTCGCCGGCCCGCTCTCCGTACAGCAGCGCGTGCTTGTCGGCCTGCAGACGGCCGCAGATCGGCTCGCCGTCCTTCAAGCAATCGCGGAACGGCGCCAGGCGCGCATCGTCGAGCGCGATCGCCTGCAACCAGTCCGCCCCCTCCAGCCCAGCCACCGGTTCGAGCAGCACGATCCGCACCAGATCGCCGTTGAAGTCCTCGGCCAGCGAGGCGGCCATCGCGCGCAGCGTGTCGGCCGCGCCGGCCTGCTTCATCAGCGCCAGGGTCAGCTGGTGCGTGCGCACCGCCAGCCGCTCGTTGACCTGCGCGTTGCCGGCCAGCTCGGACAGCCGCCGCGACAGCTCGCGGTTCTTGTCGCGCAGCACTTCCAGCTGGTAGCTGGCGAGCGAGGCGGTAGGGCCTTCCTCGCGCGGCACCACCAGGGTCAGCGCCAGATCCGGAAACTGCTTGAGGAAGGCCGGGTGCCGCCGCAACCAGACCGCCACCTCGTGCGCGCCGAATCGTTCATGTGAGTCCCTCACGGAATCGGCGCACATCCCTGTGCGCGGACCCTTCTCGTGTGTTCCACTCATCCGTTCCACTCCCCATCGAAGACGAATCGCGCCGGTCCGGACATCACCACCTGAGCATCCGGCGCGGGCCAGCGCACGCGCAGCTCGCCGCCCGGCAGTACCACGCGCACGTCGCGCTCGACGCGGCCGCGCTGCATCAGCGCCACCGCCGCCGCGCACGCGCCGCTGCCGCAGGCCAGGGTCTCGCCCGAGCCGCGCTCGTACACGCGCAGGCGGATGTGGCCCGGATCGATCACCTGGGCGAAGCCGACGTTGACCGATTCCGGAAAGGCCGCGTTCTGCTGCAACAACGGTCCCAGCCGCTCGACCGGCGCAGCATCGATCAGGCCGACCTCCAGCACCGCGTGCGGATTGCCCATCGACACCGCGCCGAAGCGCACGCTCTCGCCCAGCAGCGGCAGCAGGTATTCATCGCGCGGATGGGCGAAGCCGGCCAGCGGAATCCGCGCCGGCTCGAATTCCGGCACGCCCATCGCCACCGCGTACTCATCCTCACCGAGCCGGTCCACGCGATGCGCGGTGACCGGACTGTCGATGACGAAACCGTCGCCCTGGGCACTGCCGTCGCGCACCAGCCAGGCCGCCACGCAGCGCGCGCCGTTGCCGCACTGCTGCGAGGGCGAGCCATCGGCATTCCAGATCCGGTAGGCCGCCACCGCCTGTTCGCTGCGTGGCGGCTCGATGGTCAGGATCTGGTCGCAACCGACGCCGAAATGGCGATCGGCCAGCCGGGCGGCGAGCGCGGCATCCGGTGCCGGCGTGCCGTCGCGCAGGTCCAGCACCACGAAATCGTTGCCGGCGCCATGCATCTTGGTGAAACGCAGACGTCCGGCCGCAGCGAACGCATTCATTGCCCGTCGCTGTCCTTCGCCGGCTTCTGGGTGCCGTCGGTGGACGACGAGGTCTGGTCAGTCGGCTGGTCAGTCGGCTGGTCGGTCTGCGCCGGCGCCGCCTCGCTGGCCGGATGCGCCTCCACCGGCACCGGCTTCTGCGGCATCACCAGCGGCCCCTTGTTGCCGCAGGCGGCCAACGCGAGGAAGGTCGCACCGACCAGTGCGATACGGAAAATGCGGGGCTTGGTACTCATCCTGCGAGTATAGCCACAAGGCCATGAATCCCGCGTTCCGCCGGGCGCGCCGAGCTTGCTGGCGTGATGCCAGGCTCTCGCCCGGCGCTACCGGACTTGATCGATCTTCGGCGGCGGCTCGGGACGCAGCCACAGCCAGCTCGCGACCACCACCATCGGTCCGATGGAAACGCACCAGACCCAGGGCCGGTCCACGACCACCAGTACGATCAACGCGCATGCGCCCATCGCCAGCGAAGCCATCCACTTGCCGCGCCGGCTGACCGCACCGTGGTTCTCCCAGTCGGCGATCGCCGGACCGAAGCGCGGGTCGTTGAGCAACCGCTGCCGCAAGCGTTCCGAACCACGGGTCGCCGCCCATGCCGCGATCAGGATGAACACCGTCGTCGGCAGGCCCGGCACGAAGATGCCGATGATGCCGGTGCCCAGGCTGGCATAAGCCAGCAGCCACCAGGCCCAGCGGAAGCGCGTCGGTCGTGTCACGGGATTCGGGATTCGGAATTCGGGATTCGGGATTCGGGATTCGGGATTCGGGATTCGGGATTCGGGATTCGGGATTCGGGATGATTATGGTCCCATCGATGCCCCTGTAGGAGCGACTCCGGGTGGCCTCGGGCCATCAGTCGCGATGGGGCCTTGCATGCGGATCCTTCGCAAAAACACCGCACATCCCTGTGCGGGGATTCAAGGAGAAAGCCCCATCGCGACTGAGGTCGCTCCTACAGGAGGCCACCGTCGCCCTCGATCAGCGCGCTTCCGGCACGCCCAGCTGGTCCAGCAGGAACGCATACGACTCGGCCAGCTCGCGGTAACGGCGGAAGCGGCCCGACTTGCCGCCGTGGCCGGCCTCCATGTTGGTGCGCAACACGATCGGGCGCTCGCCGGTGTTCTGATCGCGCAGCTTCGCCACCCACTTGGCCGGCTCCCAGTACTGCACCTGCGAATCCCACAGGCCGGTGCCGACGAACAGCGCCGGATAGGCTTGCCGGCGCACGTTATCGTAGGGCGAATAACTCAGCATGTAGTCGTAGAACGGCTTCTGCTCGGGGTTGCCCCACTCGTCGTACTCGTTGGTGGTCAGCGGGATCGACGGATCGAGCATCGTCGTCACCACGTCCACGAACGGCACCTGCGCGACCATCACCCGGTAGTCCTGCGGCGCCAGGTTCGCCACCGCGCCCATCAGCAGGCCGCCGGCGCTGCCGCCCATCGCCGCGACCCGGCCCGGGGCGGCGTAACCCAGCTTGACCAGCGCCTCGGTCACGTCGATGAAATCGTTGAAGGTGTTCTGCTTGTGCAGCAGTTTGCCGTCCTCGTACCACTGCCGGCCCATCTCCTGCCCGCCGCGGATGTGCGCGATCGCATAGACCACGCCACGGTCGAGCAGGCTCACCGCAGGCAGGTTGAAGCCCGGATCGGTGGACATGCCGTAGCTGCCGTAGGCGTACTGGTACAGCGCGCCGGTGCCGTCCTTCTTGAAGCCCTTGCGGTAGACCAGCGACACCGGCACCTTCACGCCGTCGCGCGCGCTGACCCAGACCCGCTCGGTCACGTACTGCGACGGGTCGTAGCCGATCACCGGCTGCTGCTTGAGCAGGCGGCGCTCGCCGGTGGCGACGTTCAGCTCGTAGGTGGTGGCCGGGGTGGTCAGCGAGGTATAGCCGTAGCGCAGCCATGGCGTGTCCGGCTCGGCGTTGACCGCCAACCCCATCGAGTAGGCCGGCTCGTCGGCGGCCACGTACTCGTGGCTGCCATCAGCCTTGAGCAGGCGCACGCGTTCCAGGCCCTGCGAGCGCTCCTCGATCGCGGTGAAGCCGTCGAACGACTCGAAGCCCTCGATGTACACGTCCGGATCGTGCGCCACCCAGTCGCGCCACTGCTTGCGCGAAGTGCCATCGCTCGGCGCGGTGACCAGCTTGAAGTTCTTCGCGCCATCGGCATTGGTGCGGATCACCCAGCGCCCGTCGAAGTGGTCGGCGTCGTACTCCACGTCGCGCTCGCGCGGCGCCAGCACCGCGAACGCGCGCGGATCGGCGGCCGGCGCGTAGCGCAGTTCCGAGGACACCGTGCTGTCCACGCCGATGGTGATGTAGCGGTCGTCGCGGGTGCGGCCGATGCCCATGTAGAAGCTGTCGTCGTGTTCCTCGTAGACCAGCGCGTCGTCCTTGGCCGGGGTGCCGAGCACGTGCTTCTTCACCCGCACCGTCAGCAGCGTCTCCGGGTCGTTCTCCACGTAGAACAGAGTCTTGTTGTCGTCGGCCCAGACCACGTTCGGCGACACGCCGTGGATGATGTCCGGGTAGGTCTCGCCGGTCTCCAGATTCCTGAAGCGGATCGTGTACTGGCGGCGGCCGACGTCGTCCTCGGCCCAGGCCAGGATGCGGTTGTCCTGGCTGACCTCGGCGTCGCCGACGCTGAAGTAGCCCTTGCCCTCGGCCATCGCGTTGACGTCCAGCAGCACCTGCTCGGCGGCGAAGTCGCCGGCGGCGTTGGCCTGCTGGATCGAGCTGGCGTCCACGCCCGCGCCATCCTTGCGGCGAGCCTGCACCGGGTAGTCCTTGCCGGTCTCGAAACGGCTGTAGTACCACCAGCCACGCTCGCGGTACGGCACGCTGGCGTCGTCCTGCTTGATGCGCGCGACGATCTCCGAGTAGAGCTTGTCCTCCAACGGCTTGAGCGGCGCCATCAGCTGGTCGGCGTAGGCGTTCTCGGCCTCCAGGTAGGCCAGCACCGCCTTGTCCTTGCGGTGGTCGTCGCGCAGCCAGTAGTAGTCGTCCTCGCGGGTGGCGCCGAACGGCGCCTTGACCACATGCGCGCGCCTGTCGGCATCCGGCGGGGCGAGGGTGGCGGCGATGGCGGAACTGGCGGGAAGGGTCATCAGGCAGGCGATCAGGAGTGGAAGGACGGGGTTCATGTGGGGGTTCGGGAGGGGAACGCAATGGCGTCCGTGCCATCGCAGTCTGTCAGAAAAATCCGTAGGAGGGACTTCAGTCCCGACGGGCTTTACCGGGCAAGCCTGTCGGGACTGAAGTCCCTCCTACAGAACAGCCCGTAACGGTGGCATCGCCTCGCGCGGCGGCGCGCCAGGCATCACGGCTCTTTAGGATTTCCTGCGGCGCGGACTGAAGTCCCTCCTACATGACGGGGACATCGCCTCGCGCCACTGAAGCCCCTCTCACAAACGCATCGCCTATCATCGGCGAGATGGACATCCGCAATACCCAAGCCACCGACTACAGCCGCCGCAGCCAGGACATCGCACCCTTCCACGTGATGGCGCTGCTGGCGCGCGCGCAGGCGCTGGAAGCGGCCGGCCACGACGTCATCCACCTGGAGATCGGCGAGCCGGACTTCAGCACCGCCGCGCCGGTCGTCGCCGCCGGCCAGGCTGCCCTCGCCGCCGGCCACACCCGCTACACCGCGGCGCGCGGCCTGCCGGCGCTGCGCGAAGCGATCGCCGGGTTCTACGCCTCACGCTACGGCATCGCGCTCGATCCCGGGCGCATCCTGGTCACGCCGGGCGGTTCGGGCGCCTTGCTGCTGGCGTCCAGCCTGCTGGTCGATCCCGGCCGGCACTGGCTGCTGGCCGATCCCGGCTATCCGTGCAACCGCCACTTCCTGCGCCTGGTCGAGGGCGCCGCGCAACTGGTGCCGGTGGGCCCGGACAGCGACTACCAGCTGACCCCGGCGCTGGTCGAGCGGCACTGGAACGAGGACAGCGTCGGCGCACTGGCCGCCTCGCCGGCCAACCCCACCGGCAGCGTGCTTTCCCGCGATCAGTTGGCGGCCTTGTCGGCGACGCTGAAGCCGCGCGGCGGGCACCTGGTGGTCGACGAGATCTACCACGGCCTGACCTACGGCTTCGATGCGCCGAGCGTGCTGGAAGTGGACGACACGGCATTCGTGTTGAACAGCTTCTCCAAGTACTTCGGCATGACCGGCTGGCGCCTGGGCTGGCTGGTCGCGCCGCCGACCGCGGTGCCCGCGCTGGAGAAGCTGGCGCAGAACCTGTACATCAGCGCCTCCTCGATCGCCCAGCACGCCGCGCTGGCCTGCTTCGCGCCGGAGAGCATCGAGATCTTCGAAGCGCGCCGGCGCGAGTTCCGGCAACGCCGTGACTACCTGCTGCCGGCGCTGCGCGCGCTCGGCCTGCGCATCGAGATCGAGCCGCAGGGCGCGTTCTACCTGTATGCGGACGTGAGCGAGTTCACCGACGACGCGCAGGCATTCTGCGCGCATTTCCTGGAGACCGAGCACGTCGCGTTCACCCCGGGCCTGGATTTCGGCCACTACCGCGCCCACCACCATGTACGCATCGCCTACACCCAGGCGCTGCCGCGGCTACGAGAGGCGGTGGCAAGGATCGAACGCGGGTTGCACCGCTGGCGCCGATGACAGGGCGCATTTCGTTTTCGTAGGAGCGGCTTCAGCCACGATGGGGCTTTCCCATCCACTTCCACGCACAGGCAGGTGCGTTGCGCTGCCAGTGACGTGCGTGAAAGCCCATCGCGGCTGAAGCCGCTCCTACGAAAAGCGGCGGGTCGCACCGACCCGCCGCCTGGCGGCTTGCCGCGACCGGCAAAGCGGCCTGGACATCATCGCCCCGCGCGGATCGCTCAGCGCGCCAGCCGCTCCCACAGGAAGCTGTAGGCCAGCGCCGCCATGTGCGCGGCCTGCGCGTTGTCGGCCGCGCCGCCGTGCCCGCCCTCGATGTTCTCGTAGTAGGTCACGTCCTTGCCGGCATCGATCATCTTCGCCGCCATCTTGCGCGCGTGCCCCGGGTGCACGCGGTCGTCGCGCGTGGAGGTCAGGAAGATCACCGGCGGATAGGTCTTCTTCGGATCGAACAGGTGATACGGCGAAAAGGTCTTGATGAACTCCCAGTCGGCAGTATCCGGATCCCCATACTCGGCCATCCACGAGGCCCCGGCCAGCAGGTGGCTGTAGCGCTTCATGTCCAGCAACGGCACCTGCACCACCACCGCGCCGAACAGCTGCGGGTACTGGGTCAGCATGTTGCCGGTCATCAGCCCGCCGTTGCTGCCGCCCTGAACGCCCAGGTGCGCGGCCGAGGTGATCCCGCGCGCGACCAGGTCCTGCGCGACCGCGGCCATGTCCTCGTAGGCCTTGTGCCGGTTGGCCTTCAGCGCCGCCTGGTGCCAGCGCGGGCCGTACTCGCCGCCGCCGCGGATGTTGGCGACCACGTAGACGCCGCCCTTGTCCAGCCAGGCGCGGCCCAGGCCGCCGGAATAGTTCGGGGTCAGCGATATCTCGAAGCCGCCATAGCCGTACAGCAGGGTCGGCGCGCCGCCATCGAACTTCAGGTCCTTCGGCCGCACCAGGAAGTACGGCACCCGGGTACCGTCCTGGCTGGTGGCGAAGTGCTGCTCGATCACGTCCTTGCCGGCATCGAAGAACGCCGGCATGGTCTTCAGCGTCTGCGGCGCCTGGCCGACCTCGGCCAGGGCCAGCGTGGTGGGCGTCAGGTAGTCGGTGACGGTCAGCCACAGCGCGTCGGACGCGTCGCTGTCGACCGCGCCGACCTGGACCGTGCCGAACGCCGGCGCGCCGACGAACGCGCTCGTCTTCCAGGACGCTCCCGCGCATCCTGCGCCCGCGTCACTCGCACATCCATGTGCATCGCCGGGCGTCAGCACGCTCAACCGGCTCTTGACGTCCTCCAGCACGTTCAGCACCAGGTGGTGCCGGGTCCAGCTGAAGCTGGCCAGCGAGGTAGTGTCGCTCGGCTCGAACAGCACCTCGAACTCGCGCTTGCCGGCCATGAAGTCGTCGAACCGCGCCGCCAGCAGCGAGCCGGCCTTGTAGGTCTTGCCGTCCACGGTCCACGGCTCGCGCAGCTCCAATGTCAGCCATTCGCGCTTGACGCTCTTGTTGGCCGAGTTCGGCGCATCGACCTTGGCCAGCGTGCCATCGGCCCGCCGCAGGTACAGCTCGTCGTTGTAGAACGCCAGCGTGCGGCTGACGAAATCGCGCTCGAAGCCCGGGGTATCGTCGTGCATCGCCGCGATGTACATGTCGCCCGGCTTGCCCTCGTACACCAGCGTGGCCGCGTCCAGCGGCGTGCCACGCTTCCACTGCTTGACGATGCGCGGGTAGCCCGAGCTGGTCATCGAGCCGTCGCCGAAGTCGGTGTAGACGTAGACGCTGTCCTGGTCGATCCAGCCCAGGCCGCCCTTGGCCTCCGGGCGGAAGAAGCCGCCCTCGATCCACTGCTTGCTGACCAGGTCGAACTCGCGGGTCACGTCGGCGTCGGCACCGCCGCGCGAGAGCGCGATCAGGCAGCGCCGGTATTCCGGGCGCAGGCAGTCGGCGCCATGCCAGACCCAGTTTTCGCCCTCGGCCTGGTTCAGCGCGTCCAGATCCAGCACGGTCTCCCATTGCGGGTCGGGCTTGCGGTACTCGGCCAGCGTAGTGCGGCGCCACAGCCCGCGCGGGTGCTGCTTGTCCTTCCAGAAGTTGTAGTAGTGCTCGCCGATCTTCTGCACACCGGGGATCTTGGCATCCGAATCGAGCACCTCGCGGATGCTCGACTCCATCTGACTGAACGCCGGGGTGCTGGCCAGGCGGGCCTCAGTCCTGGCGTTCTGGGCCTTGACCCATTCCAGCGCCTTCTCGCCGGTGACGTCCTCCAGCCAGGCATAGCGGTCGTTCTGCACGGCATCCTCCGCGGCGGCGGCTCCGGTGGTGATCAGGCCAGCCACCAGGCAGGCCGAGGCGAGTTTGGACATTGGCCCTCCGGGGCACACGACAATCCGCAGACGCTAGCACAGCGCCCGGCCGCGGCCTCCTGCCGAAGGTCAGGCGACCCGCGCGCGCGGCGCCGGGGCCGCGGCGCGCC
>JASGDF010000153.1:0-32981 GCA_047607345.1 Pseudomonas sp.
GCAACACCTCGCCCTCGGCGATGCGGTTGGTGGGGTCGGCGAGCAGGCGCATCACCGCCATGCTGTCCAGTTCCACCATCAGCTGGAAGCTGCGCGAGTACAGGAAGTCGCCGACCAGCACGCTCGGCGCGTTGCCCCACAGCGCGTTGGCGGTGCTGCGGCCGCGCCGCAGGTCGGACTCGTCGACCACGTCGTCGTGCAGCAGCGTGGAGGTGTGGATGAACTCGATGATCGCCGCCAGCTGGTGGTGGTTGGCGCCGGCGCCGCCGACCGCGCGCCCGGCCAGCATCACCAGCATCGGCCGCAGGCGCTTGCCGCCGGCGGAGATGATGTGGTCGGCGATCTGGTTGATCAGCACCACGTCCGAAGCCAGCCGGCGGCGGATCAGCGCATCGACCGCGGCCATGTCGGGGGCGGCCAGGGCCTGGATCTGGGGCAGGCCCAGGGTGGGACGGAGGTCTTCGGCGATGCTCATGCGGTGCGATGGGGTGGCGTGCCGCGATTATAGGGGGCGGGCTTTGCCAGCGGATCGCCGGGGTGACGACTGCCTATCGTGTCCCGGTCGGGCGATTTCGTGCTTGCCTACGCGGATGTGCGGGATCGCCCTACTCGCGGGCACGGCAGGCAGCGTCAGGTGGGCCGAGGCGTGGATGCTAAACTCCCCCTCCATCCAGCCTCACCCCGCCGCCGATGCCCGCGCACCGGCTGGCACAGACGGAAGAATCCCATGGCCCGCGGCATCAACAAAGTCATCCTGGTCGGCAACCTCGGCAACGATCCCGACACCAAGTACACCCAGAGCGGCATGGCCGTCACCCGCATCAGTCTGGCGACTACCAGCGTGCGCAAGGACCGCGATGGCAACAACCAGGAGCGCACCGAATGGCACCGTGTCGTGTTCTTCGGCAAGCTTGGCGAGATTGCCGGCGAGTACCTGCGCAAGGGCAGCCAGGTGTACGTGGAAGGCGAGCTGCGCTACGACAAGTACACCGGACAGGACGGCGTGGAGAAGTACACCACCGATATCGTCGCCAACGAGATGCAGATGCTCGGCGGGCGGGGCGAAGGCGGCGGCGGGATGGGCGGGGACCGTCCGCAGCGCCAGGCGCCGCAGCGTCAGGAACGCCAGGAATACGCTCCGCGCCGCCAGCAGCCCGCGCCGCAGGCGTCTTCGGCGCCGCCGCTGGACGATTTCGCCGACGACGACATCCCATTCTGAGCCGCCACGGTTCAGAACCGGCGCAACGCCGCTTCGCAAGGCCCCCGTTCGCGGGGGCCTTGGTTTTTGTGGGAGCTGTTCGCCAGCGCCCCGCGCCTCCTTGGAGTCTGCTCACGACCGGCCGCGACCGCGCTGGGTCGGGCTTGCCTGGCTCCATGCATGCGTCGGAAGGACATCGCGGCCGATTCCCGGCACGAGGGAATTCGACAGGGGAAAGGCCTGGGTTGGTCTCGCCGCGCTCCTATTTCGCGTAGCCCCGCAGCAGTTCGAGCAGGACCTGGGCCTCCTGTCGGCGCCGTTGCTCGTCCTGTTCGGCGACCACGTGTTCGTCGAGATGGCCCAGCAGCACTTCCATCATCAGGCTGTGCATCGCGCCCTTGGCCGCGGCCATCTGCACGAGCACATCGGTGCAGTCGGCTTCTCCTTCCAGCGCTCTTTCGAGCGCGGCTACCTGGCCGGCGACGCGCCGGACGCGGGCCAGCAGGGACTTGCGGTTTCGGTGGACGTGCGCCATGGCGGGGAAATTATATACCCTTGGGGGGTATATTCCTGTCAGGAGTTCGACCATGTCCCTGGATGCCGTCGCCGCGCAGCGGCGCCATGTACACGCCTTCGATTCCGGTAACGCCCTGGCCGAGCGTGGCGCCAGGCGGGCGATGTGGTTGACCCTGGCGATGATGGTGGTCGAGATCGCCGGCGGCTGGTGGTTCAACTCGATGGCCGTGCTTGCCGACGGCTGGCACATGAGTTCGCACGCACTGGCGCTGGGACTGTCGGCATTCGCCTATGCCTGCGCCCGCCGCTACGCCGGCGATCGGCGCTTCGCGTTCGGGACCTGGAAGATCGAGATCCTCGGCGGATACACCAGCGCGATCCTGCTGCTGGTCGTGGCCGCGCTGATGGTGTTCCAGTCGGTCGAGCGGCTGCTGGCGCCCAGCCGTATCCATTACCCGGAGGCGATCGCGATCGCCGGGGTGGGGCTTGCGGTCAATCTGCTTTGCGCGTGGTGGCTCAGGGATCATCACGACCATGATCATGGGCATGATCACCACGACCACGACCACGACCACGACCACGACCATGCTCACCACCACCAGGGCCATGACCTGAACCGGCACGCGGCCTACCTGCACGTAGTCGCCGATGCCGCGACCTCGGTGCTGGCCATCGTCGCCCTGCTCGGCGGCATGATGCTCGGCGCGGCCTGGCTCGACCCGGTGATGGGCGTGGTCGGGGCGGTGCTGGTGACCGTGTGGGCGTGGGGACTGCTGCGCAAGACCGGACGCATCCTGCTGGACGCGCAGATGGATGCGCCGGTGGTCGAGGAGATCCGCGAGGCGATCGAGCAGGGCGAGGTGGCCGCCCGCATCAGTGACCTGCATGTCTGGCAGGTAGGTAGGGGCAAATACGCCGGCGTCGTCGGGATCGTCACCGATTCCGACCGCGATGCCGATGCGTTCCGACGCGCTCTCGCCATCCATGAGGAACTGGTGCATATGACGATCGAGGTCCACCGGGTGAGCAGGCCGCGCCTGGATGACGATGGTCGGCATGCAACGGCTGCGTCTGCCGGCTAGCATGGCGGCCCGGCTTGGCGGTTGGTGCCCGGCTCGGCTAGATTCTTGCTCCCCTCGCTCCCGCCCGGCTCGTCAGTGAACCCAGCTTCCTCAGCGTTGATCAACAACGACATCGTCGTCCTCGGCCTGATCGCGGCTACCCTGGGCGCGGTGTTCTGGACCGCTTCGCGCGAGCGTGGATTCTGGAAGCGCTTCTACACCTTCGTGCCGGCCCTGCTGCTGTGCTACCTGCTGCCGGGCGTCTACAACACCATCGGCCTGATCGACGGGCAGAACACCCACCTGTACGACCCGGTGGCGCGCGACGTGCTGCTGCCGGCGGCGCTGGTGCTGCTGACCCTGGCGATCGATATCCGCGCGATCCTGCGGCTCGGGCCGAAGCTGATGGCGATGTACCTGGGCGCCTCGTTCAGCATCATGCTCGGCGCGGTGGTGGCGTTCCAACTGATGAAGTGGCTGCATCCGGCGACCGTGGCCGGGGATACCTGGGCCGGGATGGCGGCGCTGGCCGGCAGCTGGATCGGCGGCGGCGCCAACATGCTGGCGATGCGCGAGGTGTTCAACGTCAATGCCACGACCTTCGGCCAGTTCGCGGTGGTCGACGTCGGCGTGGGCTACGTGTGGATGGCGGTATTGATCTTCCTGGCGGGCCGGGCCCAGCGGATCGACGCGCGCAGCGGTGCCGACACCCGTGCGCTGGACGCATTGAAGGTGCGTATCGAGAAGTTCCAGGCCGAGCATGAGCGCGTGCCCAGCCTGACCGATCTGATGATGATCGTCGGCGTGGCATTCGGCACGGTGGGACTGGCGCATGCGATCGCCGCGCCGCTGGCCGGCTGGTTCGGGCGCAACGTGTCCTGGGCCTCGCAGTTCAGCCTGGACGCGCCGTTCGTCTGGGTGGTGGTGCTGGCGACCAGCTGCGGGCTGGCGCTGAGCTTCACCCGCGCGCGCACGCTGGAAGGGGCGGGCGCGTCGCGGATCGGCTCGTTGTTGTTGTACTTCCTGATCGCCTGCATCGGCATGCAGATGGACTTGCTGTCGTTGCTGGACCGGCCCTGGCTGTTCCTGCTCGGGCTGATCTGGATCGCGGTGCACATCGTGCTGCTGTCGGCGCTGGGGCGGCTGCTGCGAGTGCCGTTCTTCTACTTCGCGATCGGTTCGCAAGCGAACATTGGCGGCCCGGCCTCGGCGCCGGTGGTGGCCGCCGCGTTCCATCCGGCGCTGGCGCCGGTCGGCGTGCTGCTGGGCACGATGGGCTATGCCACCGGCACCTATCTGGCTTACCTGGTTGGGATCACCCTGCGCGCGATGGCGGCGGGGTGAGGCGGGGATCGGGGATTCGCAAACGCGTGCGGACATCGGCTCCTGTAGGAGCGACTTCAGTCGCGATGAGGCTCTACCGGTAAAGCCCGGTCGCGACTGACACCCCAAGGGTGCCTAGAGTCGCTCCTACGAATTTCCAATCCCGAATCCCCGATTCCTGCCGTCTCTCAGCAGCAGCGGAAACCGCTCTTGCCGCCGTAGCGCGCCTCCTGACGCTCGCGGAAGAAGGTCTTGTAGTCCATCGGCTCGCGGTCCGGGTGCTTCTCCAGCACATGCCGCACGTAGTTGTCGTAGTCGGGAATTCCGCAGCACAGCCGCGCGGTCTGCACCAGGCGCCGCCACAAGCGGCGGTGCGCCTGGTACTGGCCGACCGGGACCAGTTCGGTGCTCATCACAGGTCGGCCATCTGCGCCGGGGTGAGCGCGACGTAAGGCGTCTCCTGGTCGCTGCGCTGTGCGCTGCGGCGGGCTACCAGGATCGTCTTGATCGAGTAGGCCAGGATCGAGAACACCACGAACAGGAACAGCACGGTCAGGCCGGTGTTGAGGTAGGCGTTGCTGACGATCTGCTGCATCTGCGCCACGCTCTTGGCCGGCGCGGTGATCGTGCCGCTGGCGATGGCGTCCTGGTACTTGTGCGCCTGCGCCAGGAAGCCCTGTGCCGGGTTGCTGTCGAAGATCTTGATCAGCCCGGCGTAGCTGGTGCAGATCAGCAGCCACACCGCCGGCACCGCGGCGACCCAGGCGTAGCGGTCACGCTTCATCTTGAACAGCACCACGGTGCCGAGCATCAGCGCGATGCCGGCCAGCATCTGGTTGGAGATGCCGAACAGCGGCCACAGGGTCTGGATGCCACCGAACGGATCGACCACGCCGGTATAGAGCAGGTAGCCCCACAGCGCCACGCAGCCGGCGGTGGCAATGATGTTCGCGGTCCACGACTCGGTCTTCTTGAGCGCCGGGATGAAGTTGCCGAGCAAGTCCTGCAGCATGAAGCGCCCGGCGCGGGTGCCGGCATCCACCGCGGTCAGGATGAACAGCGCCTCGAACAGGATCGCGAAGTGGTACCAGAACGCCATCGTGTCCTCGCCCGGCAGCAGGTGGTGCAGGATCTGCGCGATGCCCACGGCCAGGGTCGGGGCGCCGCCGGCACGCGCCAGCACGGTGTGCTCGCCGATGTCGCGGGCGGTGGTTTCCAGCACCTCGGGGGTGATCGCGAAGCCCCACTCGGAGACCTTGGCCGCGACCGCGACCACGTCCGAGCCGACCAGCGAGGCCGGGCTGTTCATCGCGAAGTAGATGCCCGGCTCGATGATCGAGGCGGCGACCAGCGCCATCACCGCCACGAACGACTCGATCAGCATGCCGCCGTAGCCGATGTAGCGCATGTGGCCCTCGTTGGCGAGCAGCTTGGGGGTGGTGCCCGAGGCGATCAGCGCGTGGAAGCCGGAGACCGCGCCGCAGGCGATGGTGATGAACAGGAACGGGAAGATCCCGCCCTTCCAGACCGGGCCGTCGCCGCTGCCGGCGAACTGGGTCAGCGCCGGCATCTTCAGCTCCGGCATCACCACCAGGATGCCGATCGCCAGCGCCAGGATGGTGCCGATCTTGAGGAAGGTGGACAGGTAGTCGCGCGGCGCCAGCAGCAGCCACACCGGCAGCACCGAGGCGACGAAGCCGTAACCGATCAGCATCCAGGTGATCTGGATGCCGGTGAAGGTGAAGGCCGGACCCCATACCGGATCGGCCGCGACCTGGCCGCCGAACCAGATCGCCGCCAGCAGCAGGACCAGCCCGACCACCGAGATCTCGCCGATCCTGCCGGGCCGGATGTAGCGCATGTACACGCCCATCAGCAGCGCGATCGGCATCGTCGCGATCACCGTGAACATGCCCCAGGGGCTCTCGGCCAGCGCCTTGACCACCACCATCGCCAGCACCGCCAGGATGATGATCATGATCAGGAACGCGCCGAACAACGCGATGGTGCCGGGCACCTGGCCCAGCTCCGCGCGCACCAGGTCGCCGAGCGAGCGGCCGTTGCGGCGGCTGGACAGGAACAGCACGATGAAGTCCTGCACCGCGCCGGCGAACACCACGCCGACCACCAGCCACAGCAGGCCGGGCAGGTAGCCCATCTGCGCCGCCAGCACCGGGCCGACCAGTGGGCCGGCGCCGGCGATCGCGGCGAAGTGGTGGCCGAACAGCACGTGCTTGTTGGTGGGCACGTAGTCCAGGCCGTCGTTGTTGAGCACGGCGGGCGTGGCGCGGGTCGGGTCGAGCCGCATCACCTTGTCGGCGATGAACAGCGCGTAGAAGCGGTAGGCGATGAGATAGATCGAGACCGCGGCGACCACGATCCACAACGCGTTGATGTGCTCGCCGCGGCGCAGCGCCACGGTCCCGAGACAGAACGCGCCCACGACTGCGAGCGCGGCCCAGGCCAGCTTCGAGAAACCTTTCATGCACACCCCTTCAGAGAAGACCGGACAAGGTTCGCCCTCTGTCGCAGACCGGTCAATCCCGTTCAGCGAACGGTTACTACCACTTTGGTCGTAGGCGAGGCCCGGCGCGACCTTCGCGGGGACCGCTGGTCCTGCCGCGATGGCCTGTGGCGAGCGCCGATCGGGGTTCTGGAACAATGGGTTGCGCCGGCCGTCATTGGTGGCTGGCGTCCGCGTGCCCATATCCGTGGTTTCCCACAGGAACGCCATCATGAGCGATATCGCCCGCACGTCTCCCGCGCGGATCCAGCGCACTTTGCGCGGCCAGCCGACTTCCGACGGCGCCGGCGTGAAGCTGACGCGGGTCATCGGCACGCCCGAGCTGCCGGACCTGGATCCGTTCCTGATGCTGGACGAATTCGGCACCGACCAGGCCGAGGACTACATCGCCGGGTTCCCGAGCCATCCGCACCGCGGCTTCGAGACGGTCACCTACATGCTCGACGGGCGCATGCGCCACCAGGACAACCATGGCAACGAGGGCCTGCTGACCCCGGGCAGCGTGCAGTGGATGACCGCCGGGCGCGGGCTGGTGCATTCGGAGATGCCCGAGCAGGAATCCGGGCGCATGCGCGGCTTCCAGCTGTGGGTGAACCTGCCGGCGAGGGACAAGATGACCGCGCCGGCGTACCAGGAGTTCGCGCCGGATCGCATCCCGGTGGCCACGCCGGCCGCCGGAATCGTGATCAAGGTGATCGCCGGTCGGGTCGGGGACGTGGCCGGGCCGATCGTGCAGCCGGCGACCGAGCCGCTGTACCTGGACATCGAATTGGCGCCCGGTGCGGCCTGGGACTACCTGCTGCCGGCCGGCCACAACGCCTTCGCCTATGCCTTCGAGGGCGCGCTGACGGTGGGGGAAGACGAGGAGGCCGGGCGGTTGCAGGCCCGGCAGCTGGCGGTGCTCGACGGCGGCGAGCGGCTGCAACTGCGTGCCGGTGATGCCGGAGCGCGGCTGATCCTGGTTGCCGGCCGCCCGTTGCGCGAGCCGGTGGCACGCCACGGGCCGTTCGTGATGAATACCCGGCAGGAGCTGATGCAGGCCTTCGTGGACTTCCAGGAAGGCCGTTTCTGAGTCGTTGCCTGGTCGGGCAATTCCTCGCGTCGGCGCGAACGCGGTGACGCGAGGCGAGGGCGGCGCGGGCCATGCCTGCCCGCGCCGCCTTGTGGCCTCAGCGCTTGCCGAGTGTCTTGTAGATCAGTCCGCCGATCGCGCCGCCCAGCAGCGGCGCCACCCAGAACAGCCACAGCTGGCCGGTGGCGCCGGCGCCGGCGAAGAACGCCACGCCGGTCGAGCGCGCCGGGTTCACCGAGGTATTGGTCACCGGGATGCTGATCAGGTGGATCAGAGTCAGCGCCAGGCCGATCGCGATCGGTGCGAAGCCAGCCGGCGCGTCCGGGTGGGTCGAACCGATGATCACCAGCAGGAACACCGCGGTCAGCACCACCTCGGCCAGGAATGCCGCCGCCAGCGAGTAGCCACCCGGCGACAGCGCACCGTAGCCGTTGCTGGCGAACGTGCCGGCCGCGCTGGAGTCGATCGCGAAGCCGGGAGCCCCCTGGGCGATCTGCAGCAGCACGAACCCGGCCACCAGGCCGCCGAGCACCTGGGCGACGATGTACGGCAGCAGGTCCTTGAGCGGGAAGCGCCCGCCGACCCACAGCCCGAAGCTCACCGCCGGATTGAAGTGCCCGCCGGAGATATGGCCGAAGGCATAGGCGCCGGTCAGCACGGTGAGGCCGAAGGCCAGGGCCACCCCGACGAAGCCGATGCCGAGCGGATTGCCATCGCCGCCGAACTTGGCGGCCAGCACCGCACTGCCGCAGCCGCCGAGGACCAGCCAGAACGTACCGAGGAACTCGGCCGACAAACGCTTGGACAATGACATTGAACTGCCTCCTGGAAGTCCCGTCCGGAATGGAAGGGTTCGGCCATTCAATGCCTATCGGCGTGACCGTTCAAGCCGTGTCCCGGCGCGGACAGCGCCAGGTCCATGCCGACCAAGCCGAAGGCAGGTCCATGCAAGTCACCGGAGACGGAGCGATGTACAGTGGCCGTCGCGGCAGGGCGGGAACGGCGACTTGCCCGGCTCCCGCGGTCGCGGCATGCCCGCAACGGGCATGGGCGCCGTGTCTGTGGTTGGGGCACTGCCGCTACAATCGGGGTTTCCCCGACGCTTTCCCGGAGATCCGTAGTGACCCGCAAACTCGTATTGCTGCGCCATGGCCAGAGCCAATGGAACCTGGACAACCGCTTCACCGGCTGGGTGGACGTGGAGCTGACCGAGCAGGGCCGCGCCGAGGCGGCGGCCGCCGGACGGCTGCTGAAGGAGGAAGGATTGCAGTTCGACGTCGCCCATACCTCGGTGCTCAAGCGCGCGATCCATACCTTGCAGGGCGCGCTGGCCGAGCTGGGGCAGGACTGGCTGCCGGTCTACAAGAGCTGGCGGCTCAACGAGCGCCACTACGGTGGCCTGCAGGGCCTGGACAAGGCCGAGACCGCGGCCCGGCATGGCGAGGAGCAGGTCAAGATCTGGCGCCGCTCCTACGATATCCCGCCGCCGCCGATGGACCAGGCGGATCCGGGTCATCCTTCGCACGATCGCCGCTACGCCGGCCTGGACCGCAATGCGCTGCCGGCCACCGAGTCGCTGGCGACCACGCTCGACCGCGTGCTGCCGTACTGGCACGACGCGATCGCCCCGCAGCTCAAGGATGGCAGGACGGTACTGGTGACCGCGCATGGCAACTCGCTGCGCGCGCTGTACAAGTACCTCAACGGCGTGGGCAAGGACGAGATCCTGGAGCTCAACATCCCGACCGGGATCCCGCTGCTGTTCGAACTGGATGACCAGCTGAACGTGCAGTCCTACCGTTACCTGGGCGACCCGGAAGCGGCCAGGCGCGCGGCCGAGGCGGTGGCCAACCAGGGCAAGGCAAAGTAGGGCAGGCCCGTCCGTGCCGACATCTGGTGCCCGGCTTCGGCCGGGTGCCTTGGTTGCGCGCCAGCAGGCCATGGCGGAGAGGCGTTGAATCCCTTCCCCCGCGTGCGGGGGAAGGTGCCCGAAGGGCGGATGGGGGCACAGCGCAGGCGTGCCGCGCGTCGACGTCGGCCTGGCGGTGCCGGCTCAGCCGGGCCGCAACGTCGTCAGCAACGCCCTGGCGGCGTTGAAGCGGTCCGCGGCCTCCGGCAACGGATGCTTGACGCGCAGCTTGTCCGGGCCGTCCATCGCATACAGCTTGGGCTGTTTCTGGATCAGCTGGATCACCGCCATCGGGTCGATGCTGGGTTTCGCTTCGAACACGATACGCCCGCCGTGCTCGCCCAGTTCCAGCTTGCGGATGCCGAGCGTGCTGGCCTGCAGCTTCAGCTCGGCGAGCGCGAACAAGTGCTTGGCCGGATCCGGCAGCAGCCCGAAGCGGTCGATCATCTCCACCTGCAGCTCGCGCAGCGCCTCGCTGTCGCGGGCGCTGGAGATGCGCTTGTACAGGGTCAGGCGGGCATGCACGTCGGGCAGGTAGTCCTCCGGGATCAGCGCCGGCACGTGCAGCTCGACCTCGGCGCCGCGCGCTTCCTCGCCGGTGTCCAGGTCCGGCAGCTTGCCCTGCCTGATCGAGCGCACCGCGCGCTCCAGCAACTCGGTGTACAGGCTGAAGCCGACCTCGGCCATCTGCCCGCTCTGGTCCTCGCCTAGCAGTTCGCCGGCGCCGCGGATCTCCAGGTCATGGGTGGCCAGGGTGAAGCCGGCGCCGAGCTCGTCCATCGAGGCGATCGCCTCCAGCCGCTTCTCCGCGTCGAGCGTCATCGCGCGCCGGTCCGGCACCACCAGGTAGGCGTAGGCGCGGTGGTGCGAGCGGCCGACGCGACCGCGCAGCTGGTGCAGCTGGGCCAGGCCGAAGCGGTCGGCGCGGTTGATCACGATGGTGTTGGCGTTGGGGATGTCGATGCCCGACTCGATGATCGTGGTCGACAGCAGCACGTTGAAGCGCTGCTTCTGGAAATCCAGCATCACCTGTTCCAGCTCGCGCTCGGGCATCTGCCCGTGGGCGATGCCGATGCGCGCCTCCGGCACGAGTTCGGACAGCTCGCGCTGCATCCGGCCGATGCTCTCTACGTCGTTGTGCAGGAAGTACAGCTGGCCGCCGCGGCTTAGCTCGCGCTGGAACGCCTCGCGCAGCAGCGCGTTGTCCCACGCGGTGATGAAGGTCTGCACCGCCAGCCGGTTCGGCGGCGGGGTGGCGATGATCGACAGGTCGCGCAGCCCGCTCATCGCCATGTTGAGCGTGCGCGGGATCGGGGTGGCGGTCAGGGTCAGCAGGTGCACGTTGGCGCGCAGCGCCTTCAGCGCCTCCTTCTGGCGCACGCCGAAGCGCTGCTCCTCGTCGACGATCACCAGCCCGAGGTCCTTGAACTTCACGTCCGGCTGCAGCAGCCGGTGGGTGCCGACGATCACGTCGATGGTGCCGGCGGCGACCTTCTCCAGCTCGGCCTTGATCTCCTTGCTGCTCTTGAAGCGCGACAGCACCTCGACCTTGAGCGGGTAATCGGCGAAGCGGTCGCGGAAGTTGCGGTAGTGCTGCTCGGCCAGCAGCGTGGTCGGCACCAGCACCGCGACCTGCTTGCCGGCGCTGGCGGCGGCGAACGCGGCGCGCACCGCGACCTCGGTCTTGCCGAAGCCGACGTCGCCGCAGACCACCCGGTCCATCGGCTGGCTGCTGGCCAGGTCGCGCAGCGTGGCCTCGATCGCGGCGAGCTGGTCGGGGGTCTCCTCGAACGGGAAGCCGGCCGCGAACGGCTCGTACATCGCCCGGTCCACCTGCAGCGCCAGCCCGGCGCGGGCCTGGCGGCGCGCCTGGATCTCCAGCAGCTCGGCGGCGACGTCGCGGACCTTCTCGGCGGCCTTGCGCCTGGCCTTGGCCCATTGCTCGCCGCCCAGCGAATGCAGTGGCGCGGTCTCCGGCGAGGCGCCGGAGTAGCGGCTGATCAGGTGCAGTTGCGCGACCGGCACGTACAGCCGGTCGCCCTTGGCGTACTCGATCTCCAGGAACTCGCCGGGCATGCCGCCGACGTCCATTGCGATCAGCCCGCGGTAGCGACCGACGCCGTGGTCCTCGTGCACGATCGGCGCGCCCTCGGTCAGCTCGCCGAGGTCGCGGATGATCGCCTCCGGCTCGCGCCCGGCGCGGCGGCCGCGGCGCGGCTGGTTGGCGCGCTCGGGGAACAGCTGGCGTTCGGTCAGCACCGCGATGCGTGGATCGTCGAGCGCGAAACCGTCTTCCAGCGGGGCGACGGCGATGGCGAACCCGGCGCCGTCGCCCAGGAACGCTGGCAGGTCCGCCATCACCTTCGGCTTCAGCTCCGCCGCCGCCAGCACCTCCAGCAGCGCCTCGCGGCGGCCGGGCGAATCGGCGGCGACCAGCACGCGGCCGGGGTAGTGGTCGAGGAACGACTTCAGCGCCTGCCCGGCGGGTGCGTCCTTGGCCGCCACCGGCAGCGGCGGCAACGGCTGGTCGCCGAGCGCGCTGGCCTTGTCGAGGTTGGCGTGTTCGGGCGGCCAGACCTCGATGCGCGGCAACGTGTTCAAGCGCTCGCGCAGCGCATCGGGTGCCTGGTACAGCTCCGACGGCGGTAGCAACGGCCGCTCGACGTCGTGGCGGCGCTGTTCATAGCGGTTCTGCGCCTGGTCCCAGAACGCGTCGGCGGCATTGGACACGCCCGGCGCGACCAGCGCCAGCACATGCTTGTCCAGATAGTCGAACAGCGTCGCGGTGGCGGTGGGGGCGCCGCGCCTGGCCTCGAAGAACAGCGGCAGGTAGTACTCGATGCCCGACGGCGCCAGTCCGGCCTTGAGGTCCTGGTACAGCGCGCTGCGCCGGGTGTCGACATCGAAGCGCTCGCGCAGCGTGCCCAGCACCCGCTCGATGCTGGCCGCGTCCAGCGGCACCTCGCGGCCCGGCAGCATCCGCACCGAGGCGACCTTGTCGAGCGAGCGCTGCGATTCGGGATCGAAGGCGCGGATCGAGTCGATCTCATCGTCCAGCAGTTCCACCCGCAGCGGCGTATCGCTGCCCATCGGGAATACGTCGAGCAGGCCGCCGCGCACCGCGAAGTCACCCGGGTCCATCACCTGCGGCACGTTGCGGTAGCCCGCGCTTTCCAGCCGTCGTTTCTCCGCGTCCAGGTCCAGGCGCTGGCCGACCTTGAGGTCGAAGCTGCCGCCGACCACGTAGCTCAGCGGCGCCAGCTGCTGCATCAGCGTCTGCACCGGCACGATCACGATGCCGCGCTTGAGCGCGGGCAGGCGGTGCAGCGCGCTCAGGCGCTGGCTGATGATGTCCGGGTGCGGGCTGAACTGGTCGTAGGGCAGGGTCTCCCAGTCCGGGAACGGCACCACCGGCAGGGTATGCGCGTCGCCGAGCAGCGCCTGCAGATCCGACTCGAGTTGGTGCGCGCCGTGGTTGTCGCGCGCGACCACCAGCAGCGGACCTGCGTGCGCCTCGGCGGCGCGGGCGACATACCAGGCCAGCGCGCTGGGCGAGGCGGGAGCGCGCCAGAAGGCGCGGAGCTGCCCGGAGCGGGGCAGCGGCGGGGCGGGGAAAGGGAGCGACGACATGAACCGGCGATTTTATCAGACCCCGGCCGGGGCTCCGGTTTCACGCTTCTTCGTAGGAGCGACTTAAGTCGCGATGAGGCTTTGCCGGTAAAGCCCCATCGCGACTGAAGTCGCTCCTACGCAAAGCTCAAGGGAGGTGCTATGCCTCGAGCTCCAGCACCATCCGTACCAGCTCCGGGGAATCCGGATGCGGTTGCGGCTTGAAGCCAAGCGATTCGGCCAGTTCCAGCATCGGCACGTTGCTGCGCAACGCGTCGCCCCAGACCCGGTCCAGGTACTTGCGGCGCGCCCACTTCACCAGCTTGCGCATCAGCTGCCGGCCCAGCCCCTGGCCGGCGACGAAGCGGCTGACCAGGATCGTGTACTCGGCCTCGCGCGAGCCGGGCAGCACGGTCGCGCGGGCGATCGCGCCGATCACCGCCTCGCCGGGCGGAAGGGTTTCGGCGGCGACCAGTACGATCTCGTTCTTCGGATTGGGATGGGTCAGTCTCTGCAACTGGTCGGGGGTGATGTCACTGGCCGGCCGCACCAGCCGCTTGCGGATCTCGGCGGGTTCGAGCAGGTCGAATGCGCCCTGCAGGGGCGGGCCGTCTTCCGGGCGGACCGGACGGAGCAGCAGGGTATGGCCATTGGGCAGAGTGAAATTTTCATGCCAGGGCGGCATGCGATTGCGGATGGCCATGGCCGTTATTCCTCGGGGACGGGACGATTCTGGCATTGCCCGCGACGGCAGAATGAACGCTTCCGATGCGCGGCATCGACCACCTGAACAGGGGGTCGCGGCGCGACTGTACCCATGCCGGGCGTGATTCATTCGTGAATTCCGCGTGAAGCCTGCCGGGACGCTGGTTGCCCGCGATCCCCCGCGCGGGCAATCGCGGGCAGCGCGAGGCCCGTGCCGCTGGGGCGGTGCCGGTGAGGCCCCGCGCGCAAGCTCCGCCTCGCGGGGCGGTCGTACTTCAGCTCGCCTGTTTGAGCCACTCCAGGCGGGTCGAGGCGCCGGCCTCGCCGAGATGGGTTTTCAATGCCGGCAATACCGGCGCCAGCACCTGCTCGAACTGCCAGGGCGGGTTGAGCAGCAGCATGCCACTGCCATTGAGGCGCAGCGGCGAGTCGTCCGGGCGCACCTGCAGCTCGGCCAGCAGCAGCGACTTCGCCGGCAGCGCGGCGGCCTTGCGCAGGAACGGCAGCAGGCTGCGGCGCTGCTTGATCGGGTACCACACCGCGCAGCCCGCCTGCGGCCAGCGCGCGAGGGTCTCGCGCAGGCTTTCGACGATGCGCGGGTATTCGGCGTCCTGCGCCTCGTAGGGTGGGTCGATCAGCACCAGCCCCCGGCCGATCCGGGCCGCGCCGGCCTTCGGCGGCAGGAACGCGCGTATCGCCGCGTAGCCGTCGCCGGCGTGAACGCGCACGCGCGCGTCGTGGTCGAACAAGGCCTTGAGCGCGGCGGCCTCCTCCGGCTGCATCTCGCAGAACGCGAACCGGTCCTGCGCGCGCGCGGCCTGCGCGGCGAGCAGGGGGGAGCCGGGGTAGTGGTTTATTTGAATCCCCGCAGATGGACGCGCGGGCTTTTGCGAGGGACTCGCGTGGTGGCTGCCGACCGGATTGTCCGCCTGCACGGCCCGCAGGTAGCGTTCCACCGCCTCCGGCAGCTGCGGCTGCGCCATCAGTCGCATCACCCCGGCCTCGGCCTCGGCGGTCTTGCGGCTTTCCTCGCCGGCGAGCAGGTAGCGGCCACGCCCGGCATGGGTGTCGAGGATGAAGAACGGAGTGTCCTTGCGCTTGAACGCGTCGATCAGCGCGAGCAGGACGATGTGCTTGAGTACGTCGGCATGGTTGCCGGCGTGGAAGGCATGGCGGTAGTTCATGTCGCCAGTGTAGAGGCTCGGCGTATGGCCGGGCGGAGTTGTCTGCCCGAAGCGCCAGATCGCCGGCCTCGCGAGGATTGATGGCCTAGAATCCGTACATGCCATCGCCACCGACCGTCATCGCGCTGCGCGGTTCCGCCATCGTGCCTTTTCTGGACGACGTCGCGCGCCTGCGCATCGCGGTGTTCCGCGACTGGCCGTATCTGTACGAAGGCGACCGCGACTACGAGTGCGACTATCTGGCCGCCTACGCGCGTTCGCCGGACAGCGTGTTCGTGCTGGCGCGCGATGGCGAGGCGATCGTCGGCGCCTCCACCGGGCTGCCGCTGCTGGACGATGCGCCGGCGTTCCGGCAGCCGTTCCTGGATGCCGGCCTGGATCCGGTGCGGGTGTTCTACTTCGGCGAATCGGTGCTGCTGCCTGCCTATCGCGGGCGCGGCCTGGGCCATGCGTTCTTCGACGCGCGCGAGGCGCATGCGCGCCGGCTGGGGCGTTTCGACAGCACCGCGTTCTGTGCGGTCGATCGCGCGGGTGACGACCCGCGCCGCCCGCCAGGGCATCGCGGCAACGAAGCGTTCTGGGGCAAGCGTGGCTACGCACGCCAGTCTGGCCTGAGCATGCGCCTGGATTGGGACGAGATCGGTCGTGGCGTGACCGGGCACGCCCTCACGTTCTGGACCCGCGCGCTGGAGCCATCCGCATGAAAGTCGCCGTCGCCAAGTATCCAGTCGGCCAGCTGGCCGACTTCAGCGCCTTCGCCGAGAAGCAGGCCGCGTTGTTGGGCCAGGCGGCACGGGACGGCGCGCGGCTGGCGGTGCTGCCGGAATACCTGTCGCTGGAACTGGCGGCCAGTTTCGGCCTGCCGGTGCTGGCCGACCTGCACGCCTCGCTGGCGGCGACCCAGCGGCTGCATGGCGACTATCTTCGGCTGTTCGCGAACCTGGCGCGGCAGCTCGACCTGCATGTGGTCGCCGGCAGCTTCCTGCTGGCGGTTGGCGAGGGCCGCTATCGCAATCGTGGCTACTGGTTCGCGCCGGACGGCGGCCACGGCTGGCAGGACAAGCTGCAGCTGACCGGTTTCGAGAAGCGCACCGGCGTGATCGAGGGCGGCGATACGTTGAAGGTGTTCCAGGCCGATGCGGTGCGCGTCGGCATCTCGATCTGCTACGACAGCGAGTTCCCGCTGCCGGTGCGCGCCCAGTACGAGGCCGGCGCGCGGCTGCTGGTGGTGCCCAGCTGTACCGATACCGCCGCTGGCGCCACGCGGGTGCAGGTCGGCTGCCTGGCGCGCGCGCTGGAGAACCGCATGTTCGTCGCGCACGCGGTGACGGCGGGGCTGGCCGAATGGAGTCCGGCGCTGGACGTCAACACCGGCGAGGCGGCGGTGTACGCGCCGATGGACGTCGGCTTCCCGGCCGACGGGGTGCTCGCCCGAACCTCGGGCGGGCAGGTGTGGGCGTATGCCGACCTGGACTTCGACGCGTTCGAGGCCAGCCGCGCCGGTGCCCAGGTCGCCAACGACCGCGACTGGCGCGGCCAGCTGGCCGCGCCGATCGCGCGCGCGGTGCTCGACGGGTTCGAGCCGGTACCGCCGTCGTAGGCGCGGCCGGGTTCAGTAGGCGAACCCGAGCTTGAACACCAGCGTGCGCGGATCGCCCAGCGCCACCGCCTTGGACAGGCCGCCAGCGTAGTAGTCGCGGTCGAACAGGTTGCGCACGTTGAGCGCGTAGTCCCAACGCCCGCGGCGGTAGCCGACGCCGGCGTCGAACAGGGTGTAGCCGGCCAGCGTGTAGCCGTAGGCGTAGCGCGCATCGGCCGCGCGCAGGCCGCCGCTGACGCTCCAGCCGTCGCCGCCCGCGCGCGGGTCGTAGCGCAGCCACAGCGAACCGCTGTTGCGCGGTACGTTGTTCAGGCGCTGGCCGACCGTCGAGCTGGCCTGGCCGCCGTCGTCGGTGATCGTGGCGTCGGTGTAGGCGTAGCCGGCGTTGAGGCTGAGACCGCTGCCGAGGTCGGCGCTCAGGCTGAGTTCGCCGCCGCGGCTGCGCTGCTCGCCGACGGCGATGTTGTAGCCGTCGTTGGCCGGGTCGTCCTCCAGTACGTTGCGGCGGCGCAGGTCGTAGGCCGCCGCGGTCAACGTGGCGGCGCCGCCGAACAGCTCGAACTTCACGCCCAGTTCCAGCTGCCTGCCCTTCTCCGGGTCGAACGGGTTGCCCTGCACGTCGGTGCCGGTGTTGGGATAGAACGAGGTCGCGTAGCTGAGGTAGGGGCGGATCGACGGCGCGATCGCGTACATCAGCGCCGCCGAGCCGGTGGTGGCGCCGTCGCGGGTGCGCTGGCGGGTATCTGTCAGGTAGTTCCGGGTCTCGACCTCGCTGCGGTCGTGGCGCGCGCCGAGCAGCAGCTGCCAGCGTTCGCCGATGCCGATCTGGTCGCGCAGGTACAGGCCGCCGGAACTGACCACGCTGAGGTTGTCGGTGCTGCGCGTGGCCGGGCAGGTGATGCCGCTGTAGCTCGGCGCGTACAGGCTCAGCTTGGCCACGCTGCACTTGCTGTAGCGGGTCCATTCCCAGGTCTTGTAGGCGTCCAGGCCGACGGTCAGCTCGTGCTGCAGCGCGCCGCCGTCGAAATGCCGGCTCAGGTAGCTGTCCTGCACCCAGGTGCGGCCGTGCCAGTGCTGGTGCTGGGCGCTGCGGCTGAGCGTGGCGCCGTCGCTGCTGACGCCGTTGTTGGTGACGAACTCGCCCTCGACGTCGTACTGCTGCCAGCGCAGGCCGTGATGCAGTTTCCAGCCGTTGCCGAAGCGGTGGTCGAACTGGTAGCCGACGCGTTCCTGCTCGGCCTCGTAGGGCTGCTGGCCGGGCTCGCCGGTGAACAGGCTGCGGCGCAGCCTGCCGTTGGGGTTCGCGTAGACGCTGCCTTCCAGCGGCAGGCCCTGCTGGCGGACGTAGCGGCGCTGCTGGTAGCTGGTGAGTACGACGAAATCGCTGTCCGGGCCGAGGTCGAACGCCAGCGACGGCGCGATCCAGCGCTCGCGCGACCAGACGTGGTCGGTGGCGTCGTCGGCGTTCTTCGCCAGCGCGTCGACGCGCAGCGTGGCCTTGCCGCCGGCCAGCGGCTGGTTGACGTCCAGCGCGCCCTGGCGCAGGCCGTGGCTGCCGGTGCTGAGCTCGCCGCGCACGAAGGCCCCGGCCTGCGGGCGCTTGCTGACCATGTTGACCAACCCGCCCGGCAGCACCTGCCCATACAGCAGCGAGGCCGGGCCCTTGAGCACCTCCAGCTGCTGCAGCCCGTGCAACTGCTCGGCGACGCGGTTGGAAGCGGCGGTGCGCAGCCCGTCCAGGAACAGCGAATCGGAGGCGGTCTGGCCGCGGATGATGAAGTCGTCCCAGCCGCGCCGGCCGAAGGTGCCGCCGACCACGCCGGCGGAGTTCTGCAGCGCCTCGTTGAGGCTGAGCACCTGCTGGCTGTCGAGCAGGCCGCGGGTCAGCACGTCGATCGACATCGGGGTGCGCTCCAGCGGCACGTCGGACTTGGACACCGCCGCCGGGCCCTGGGGCTGGAACGCCTCCGCGCGGGCCTCGGCGCGGACATGGACGGCCGACAGGTCGGTGACGGACTCCTGTGCGGACGCGGCGGCATGGCCCTTCGCGTGAGTGGGGGAGGGATCGGCGGCGTCGCGTTCGGTCCCGGAGGCGAAGGCGGGCGTGGCCAGCCAGGTCAGGCAGGCGCAGAAAAGCAGGGTGCGGGGCATGAAGCGGACCAGTGGGGTGGAATCCGCCTATTTTAATTGAGAATGAATCTCGATTGCATCTTTTGACAAATTATGCCGGCCGTAGCCGCCGCAGGCTCGGGCCTTGAACGCGGCGGGGTCCGAGCGGGTCCAGTAGAATTCCTCGGTTTCCATCCCCCCGCTCGAGCGTTCCATGACCTGCCGCACCCGCTTCGCCCCCAGTCCCACCGGCTACCTGCACATCGGCGGCGCGCGCACCGCGCTGTACTGCTGGCTGGAGGCGCGCCATCGCGGCGGGCAGTTCGTGCTGCGGATCGAGGACACCGACCGCGAGCGCAGCACCCAGGCGGCGATCGACGCGATCCTGGAGGCGATGGACTGGCTGGGGCTGGACTACGACGAGGGTCCGATCTACCAGACCCGGCGCATCGAGCGCTACCGGGAAGTGGCCGAGCGCCTGCTCGCCGAGGGCAAGGCCTACTACGCCTACGAGACCCGCGAGGAACTGGACGCGATGCGCGAGGCGGCGATGGCCCGGCAGGAGAAGCCGCGCTACAACGGCGCCGCGCGCGAGGCGAACCTGGCGTACCGCGACGACCCGAACCGGGTGATCCGCTTCAAGAACCCGCTCGACGGCGTGGTCGCCTTCGATGACCTGATCAAGGGCCGTATCGAGATCGCCAACAGCGAGCTGGACGACATGGTGATCTTCCGCCCGGACGGCTACCCCACCTACAACTTCGCGGTGGTGGTCGACGACTGGGACATGGGCATCACCGAGGTCATCCGCGGCGACGACCACATCAACAACACCCCGCGCCAGATCAACATCTACCAGGCGCTGGGCGCGCAGGTGCCGAAGTTCGCGCACATGCCGATGATCCTGGACGAGCAGGGCGCCAAGCTGTCCAAGCGCACCGGCGCGGCCGACGTGATGCAGTACAGGGACGCCGGCTACCTGCCGCACGCGCTGATCAACTACCTGGCCCGGTTGGGCTGGTCGCACGGCGACCAGGAGATCTTCGGTCGCGACGAACTCATCGGCCTGTTCGACGTCAAGGACGTCAACTCCAAGGCCTCGCGTCTGGACATGGCCAAGCTCGGCTGGGTCAACCAGCACTATCTCAAGAACGAGGACCCGGCCGCGATCGCGCCGCAGCTGGTCTGGCAGCTGGAGAAGCTCGGCGTGGACGTGGCGGCCGGCCCGGCCCCGGCCGACGTAGTGGTCGCGCTGCGCGAGCGCGTGCAGACGCTGAAGGAAATGGCTGAGAAGGCGGTGGTCTGGTACCGGCCGCTGGAGACCTACGACGAAGCCGCCGTCGCCAAGCACCTGAAGGCCGGGGCCGACGCGCCGCTGGCCAAGGCGCGCGAGCTGCTCGCGGCATTGCCGGCGTGGACGGTCGAGGGCGTGGCCGCCGCGCTGCACGACACCGCCGCCGCGCTGGCACTGGGCATGGGCAAGGTCGCCCAGCCGCTGCGCGTGGCGATCACCGGCACCCAGGTCAGCCCGGACATTTCGCACACCGTCTACCTGGCCGGACGCGAGCAGGCCTTGCAACGCATCGACGCTGCGCTTATCAAGGTCGCAGCGGCCTGAGACCGCGGAGCCCGGACATGTCCAAGCACGCCTGCACCGATCCCCACCACCACGTCGACAGCGCCGATGCGTTCGTCCACGCGGTCGAACGGGCGTGCGCCGAGCGCGGCCTGCGGCTGACCCCGATCCGGGCCAATGTGCTGCGGCTGATCGCCGACGCGGGCAAGCCGGTGAAGGCCTACGAACTGCTGGAATGGGTGCGCGAGGGCAAGGGCGTTGGCGCCGACGCCCCGCCCACGGTGTACCGCGCGCTGGACTTCCTGATGGCCAACGGCTTCGTGCACAAGCTGGAGTCGGTCAACGCGTTCGTCGCCTGCCACCATCCCAACAGCCTGCAGCATTCGGTGCCATTCCTGATCTGCGACCGCTGCCACAACGCGGTGGAGCTGGAGGACCGCGACGTGGTCGCCCAGCTCGATGCGCGCGCCAAGGCGCTGGGTTTCCAGCCACAGGCGCAGACGCTGGAAGTGCACGGCCTGTGCGCGAAGTGCGCGAGTCGCTGAGAACACCTGCCTGGCGCAGGCTGGGGCGTTCAGCTGCCTGAGCATGTCGGCTTCATGCTGTCCTCAGGCGGGGCGGGCCACGATCCGGCGCATCCGGTTCGTCTTCGCTCTCACGGAGGTCGCTCATGGCTGTCGATGTTCCCTGCCGCCGACGCGGTGTGGTGCCGCCCTATCTGCTCGAACGGCTGGCGCACGAAGCGCCCGAGCCGCTGCGTTACCACGCGCAGCTGACCCGCGATACGACCGAGCGGCTGCGTGCCCAGCGCAACCAGGGCATCGCCGCCGGCCTGCGCCGCAGCGCGGCCGCGGCGGTCTCCAGCGCGGTACAGCGCCACATCCACGATGCGCGCAACGGCAGCGCGCTGCCGGGTACGCTGGTGCGTGGCGAGGGCGATCCGGCCGGCGGCGACGTCGCGGTCAACGAGGCCTACGATTATCTGGGAGCCACCCACGCGTTCTACCTCGAAGTCTATGGCCGTAACTCGATCGATGATCGTGGCCTGCCGCTGGTCGGCAGCGTGCACTACGAGCACGACTACGACAACGCGTTCTGGAACGGCGAGCAGATGGTGTTCGGCGACGGTGACGGCAAGGTGTTCAACCGCTTCACCATTGCCCTGGACGTGGTCGGCCACGAGCTGACCCACGGCGTCACCGAGCACAGTGCCAACCTGGCGTACCAGGACCAGGCCGGCGCGCTCAACGAATCGGTGTCGGATGTGTTCGGCGCGCTGATCAAGCAGCATGCCAACGGCCAGAGCGCCGACCAGGCCGACTGGATCATCGGCGAGGGCCTGCTCGCCTCGGGCATCAACGGGGTCGGGCTGCGCTCGATGAAGGCGCCCGGTACCGCCTACGACGACCCGCTGCTGGGCAAGGACCCGCAGCCGGCGACGATGGACGGCTACGTGCGGACCCAGGACGACAACGGTGGCGTGCACTACAACTCGGGCATTCCCAACCACGCCTTCTACCTGGCCGCGGTGGCGATCGGCGGCGCGGCCTGGGACAAGGCCGGGCGCATCTGGTATCGCGCGCTGACCGGCGGGCAGCTCGCCGCCGAGGCCGATTTCGCCGCGTTCGCGGCATTGACCGCCCAGGTCGCGGCCGCCGATTACGGCGCCGGCAGCGCCGAGGCGCGCGCGGTGCAGCAGGCCTGGCGCGATGTGGGCGTGGCAGTGCAATGAGCCCGCTGCCGCCGCTGGTCGCCGGCACCGTGCTGCGCCTGAGCCGCGAGGGCGGGGTGGCGGCGATGCCGGGGCTGCGGCGCGAACGCCAGCTCGCGCTGGACGGCTTGGACCCGGCCCAGCGCCAGCGCCTGCACGCGCTGCTGGAGACCTGCGCTGCGCACGCGTTGCCACGCGCCCGCGCCGGGGCCGGCGACCGCCGCTATTTCGCGATCGCCTGGGACGGCCCGGACGAGCCGCTGCGGATCGCCGAGGACGAGGCGCCCCCCGCGCTGGTGCGGCTGTGGCGGGACGGGGCGCTGGATTAGCCGGGTCGTGTCCTGGGCGAGCAGGTGGACGTGTTCCAGACAGCGAGGCCGCCCGAAGGCGGCCTCGCATCGTCCTCGGTGGAGCGGCGATCAGAAGAACATGCGTACGCCGAACGAGTAGTTGCGGCCGGGCAGCATCACGTCGTCCTTGAGGAACGAGGTGTGCACGCGCGCGACCTGATCGAGCAGGTTGTTGCCGTCCAGGAACACTTCCCAGGCGGTGCCGCCGTGGTCGATGTGGTAGGCCAGGTGGGCATCGGCCAGGACGTAGCCGGCGGTCGGGGTCTCGCCGTCGGCGACCTTGTCCTGCCGGAACACGCCGGTCGCGCCGAGCGAGGCGCGCCAGGCCGCGTTCTCCCAGCGCAGCTGCGCGCCGAGGCGGCCCGGCGCGATTCGCGGCAGGTTGCCGCCGTCGACCAGCCGCGCGCGCACGCTGTCGCCGAATACGTGCAGATCCCAGGCGCCGTTGGCGTTGTTGGCCAGGTGGAACGTCGCCTCGCCCTCGAAGCCGTGGAATACCGCGTCGGCCTGGGTCCACTGGCGCACCGGCAGGTACTCGTCCTCCTCGTCGAAGTACCACTGGTTGCCGGTGTCGACGAGATAGATGAAGTCGTTGTAGCGGTTGTAGTAGGTCGACACCTTCGCGTCGACCCAGTCGTTCTGGTAGCTCAGCCCCAGCTCGGCCTGGTTGGCCGCCTCCTTCTTCAGGTCGGCGCTGCCGATCTCGTAGGCGAGGGTGGCGATGTGCGGGCCGTCGGCGAACAGCTCCTCCTCGGCCGGGGCGCGCTCGGCGTGGTCGAGGTTGAGGGTCAGGCGCCAGTTCTCGTTGAACCGGTAGCCGCCGCTGAGCGAGACGCTGACCGGGTGGAACTCGCGGGCGATGCCGGTCTCGGTGTCGTACTTGACCTGGTCCACGCGCGCGCCGAGATCGGCCTGCAGCGGGCCCCAGCTGTTGCGGGCCACGCCGAACACGCCGATCGCGCTGTTGTCGGTCTTGGGCACGAACGATTCCTCGCCGACCGCCTGGAAGGTCGAATCGCTGCCCTGTACGCCGAGCGCGGTTTTCCAGCCGTTGTCGGCGGCGAACGAGGCCTCGACGCGGCCCTCGTTGGCGCGCTTGCTGAACACCGTGCCGACCTCGTCGCCCTCGAACTCGGTGTGGCTGTAGTCGGTATGGCCGAAGCTGTAGCGCAGGCCGCTGCCTTCGCCCCACGGATCGTTCAGGCCTCCCTTCAGCTCGTAGCGGTCCTGCTGCAGTTGCAGCCAGACGCCGCGCTCGCCCTCGGCGAGGTCGCCGGGCTCGCCGGGATTACCGTAGTTGTCGCGGAAGCGCGAGGCCGATACGCCGACGAAGCCCCAGTCGCCGGCCAGCGAGGCGCCGACCGAGCCGGACTTGGCGTCGATGAACGAGTTCTGCTGGCGGCCTTGCGGGGTGTCGTAGTCCTTCTCGTTGCGGTAGACGCCGTCGGCATGGATCGACAGGCCGCTGCCGTTGCCGGCGTCGAGCCGGAACATGTCGGTGTTGCCGTCCTTGTCGCCGCCGTCGAAGCGCGCCTCGGCGCGGCCGTGGAAGCCGTCCACCGGGGTCTCGGCGATGCGCCCGTCGACCACGTTGACCACGCCGCCGATCGCGCCGGAGCCGTACAGCAGCGTGGACGGACCCTTCAGCACCTCGATCTGGTCGGCCAGGAACGGCTCGACTGCCGGCGAGTGGTCCTGGCTGACGGTGGACACGTCCTGCGAGGAGAGGCCGTCGTTGAGTACCGCCACACGCGGGCCATCCATGCCGCGGATGATCGGGCGGCCGACGCCGGGGCCGAAGTTCGAACTCTGCACGCCCGGCAGCCCGGCGACGGTCTCGCCGAGGCTGGAGGCGCGGGCCTCGTCGAGCTTCTCGCCGGCCAGTACCTCGACCGGACGGCTCAGCTCGGCGGCGGTGTCGCGCAGCGGGCTGGCGGTGACCACCACCGCGTCGAGGTCCTTCACATGGCGGCCGGAGGCGGGCTTGGCGTCGTGCTTGGGATCGGAACTGGGCGGGGTCTGCGGATCGTCGGCGGCCAGCGCCAGGCTGGGTGCCAGCAGGACGGCCAGGGCAAGGCAGAGCGGGGTGCGGCGAGGCTGAACGAACATGGGGTCGGGCTCCAATGTGCTGTTACTTTGTATCAACTTGGTGCCGGGACCATCGGTCACGGCACGGGCGAAAGGCGCTGGCGTCGAGCGGGATTGGGAGGGAACGATGAATTGAATGTTATATTATTCCAATCAATGCCACATGCTCCCTGCTGGAAGTCATGCAACTACCCGCTTCGCTGCGCCGCCTCCTCGACCGTTTCGGCGCCACCGGCTCGCTGCTGTGCGCGGTGCACTGCGCGGTGCTGCCGCTGGTGCTGGCGCTGGCGCCATCGCTGGGGCTCTCGTTCTGGCTGGGCGACGGCGTCGAGCGGACGATCGTGGTGTTCGTGACCTTGCTGGGGCTGTTCAGCCTGTTGCTGGGCTACCGCCGCCACCACGCGCTGCGCGCGCTGGGGGTGTTGCTGCCCGGGCTGGTGGCGCTATGGGCCGGCCTGTTGTACGCCCCGCTGCACCACGCCGTCGTGCCGCACGCGATGGTCATGACCCTGGGCGGTACCCTGGTGGCGGTGGCGCACCTGGTGAACCTGCGTCTGAACCACGGCCACGTCCACGACGCCAGCTGCGCGCATTAGAAACGACGTGGTAGGCTTGCCGGCCTTGCGCGAGGGCGGCGGAACTGCCGGTCTCGCCGGACCCGTGCATGCGCGGGGTTTTCGTAATCACATTCAGGAGTCGACGACATGGGTAAGGGTGACCGCAGGACCGCCAAGGGCAAGCGCTACAACGCCAGCTACGGCAATGCGCGCTCGCACAGCGTGAGCAAGGTGGCCGTGGGCGCGGGCGCGCCGGTCACCAAGAAGACCGTGGCCAAGGCGGCCAAGAAGGCTGTCGCCAAGAAGCCGGTGGCCAAGGCCGGTTGATCGGGTCGGTCGTTACGCGGTAGCGAAGAACGCGGCGCTTGCGCCGCGTTTTTTTGTGGGAGGGACTTCAGTCCCGACGCCTTGCTGGCAGAGCCTCGTCGGGACTGAAGTCCCTCCCACAGGTCGTGCCCCGTCAGTCCGCGCGCAGCGCCGGCAGCAGTGTGCGCGGATCGCCATCGTTCGGCGCGGGCGCAATGCCGAGCAGCCGTGCCAGCAGCGGGTAGACGTCGACGTTGTCGAACGGTGCCAGTTGCCTGCCGACGGCGAACGACGGTCCGCGCGCGATGAACACCGCGCGCATCGACGGCAGCGCCGGGTCGTAGCCGTGCGAGCCGCGTGTGCGTTCCTGTTCTTCGCTGCGCTTGTCGGCCTGGGTGCGCGGCAGCGCGTCCCAGCCCTCGTGCATCTGGCAGACGATCGCCGGGATGCGCGGGTTGCTGCCGTAGTGCCAGCGCGCCGGCAGATCCTGCTTGCGCCAGCAGTCGTAGTGGTCGTGGGCGCCGAGCAGGCGCGCCTCGGCCGCGGCGCGCTGGCCCGGCAGCGGCTCGATGCCGATCGACTGGCCGGCCGCTACGATCCGGGCCTGCTCCGGCGGCACCATGTCCTCCAGCGCGACCGTGTGGCCGGGTTCGACGCTGGCCATGCCATGGTCGGAGACGACCACGATGTCGGTGCTGTCCAGCACGTGCTGCCGTGCCATGCCGTCGAGCAGGCGACCGATCGCCGCGTCGGTGTCGGCGATGGCCTGCGCGTACTCGGGCGAGTCCGGGCCGCGGTCGTGGCCGGCGTGATCGACCTGGTCGAAGTACAGCGTCAGCAGCCGCGGCGCGTCCGCGCCGGTTTCGCCGAGCCAGCCGAGCACCTCGTCGACCCGCGCCGCCGGTGGGATCGAGCTGTCGAATACCTTCCAGCGGGTTGGGTGCTGGCCCTGGATCGGCGCCTCGCTGCCGGGCCAGGCCCAGATGGCGCTGCGGATGCCGGTCCTGGTCGCACCGATCCAGATCGGCTCGCCGCCCCACCAGCGCGGCTCGGACACCGCGGCGCGGTCGCCGAGCGAAAACCGGCCGAGCACCGGGTCCTGCATGTTGTTGTGGACGATGCCGTGGTGGTCCGGGCGCAGGCCGGTGACGATCGTGTAGTGGTTGGGGAAGGTCAGCGATGGATAGGACGGGCTCATCCAGCGTGCCCGCACGCCTTCGCGGGCCAGGCGCGACAGGTTCGGCGACAGGCCGCGGTCGAGCGCGTCGGCGCGCAGGCCGTCGATCGAGATCAGCAGCAGCTTGCGCGGCGCGGATGGCTGCGAAGCGAGTGGTACGGGGGCGGGGGGATGGCTGGCACAGGCGGCGAGCAACAGCGCGCAGACAGCTGCGAGGAACGGGTATCGGAATGTCATCCTGTCAAGTCTAAGAGCGGCCGACAACACTCGTCATCCCCGCGCAGGCGGCGATCCAGGGCCTTGCCGCGGCCAGGGCGCAAGTCGCTGGGTCCCCGCCTGCGCGGGGACGACGGCTGGTTTTGCCCGCACTTTAAGGCGCTGCCGGTGACTTGCCGGAGACAACCGGTGGTGTGCGCTTCATGCGAACAGGTCGGCGGCCTCGGCGGTGGCCACGCAGGCGGCGCTCTCCAGCCGCAACAGCGCCTGCTTGGTCGGCAGGCCGCCGCCGAATCCGGTCAGCGATCCGTCCGCGCCGATCACGCGGTGGCACGGCAGCACGATCGGCAACGGGTTGCGGCCATTGGCGGCGCCGACCGCGCGCACCGCCGTCGGGTGCCCGACCTGCTGCGCCAGCCGCGCGTAGCTCCAGGTCTGGCCATACGGGATCTGCGCGAGCGTGGTCCATACCAGTCGCTGGAACGGCGTGCCGGCCGGCGCCAGCGGCAGGTCGAACGCGGTGCGCTCGCCGCGCAGGTAGTCGAGCAGCTGGCGCCTGGCCTCGGCCACCGGAGCCGGGTCGTGCCGCCAGTGGTCGCGGCCGCGCGCCTCGTGGCGGTTGCGCGGGAACAGGATGTGGTGGAGGCGGCCCTCGCCGTCGGCGGCGACGGTGAGGGTGCCGATCGGGCTCTCGAAGGCGTCGTAGTAGAGGTCGGTCATTGCGGGTTCTCCTTCGTGGTCGGCGCTCGTCGGATCGTTGCGCGGACATTCGCTGGCTTCGTTGCGGCGTCCGTGCGAGATGCTTTTGCACAGCCCGATGGCGGGTCTGGCGGGGGCTGGGCGGTCTTGCCTGCGCTGCGTGGACGGTGCTGGATCGTCGCCTTCGCGGCGACGACGCGGGACGGTTCTGCCGGTGCCGCCCAATGCCACAGGTGCAGCACCGCGTAGCTGCGCCAGGGGCGCCAGGCCTGCGAGCGCGCCTCGGTGGCGCGCTCGCTCAGGCGTCCGGGATGCCCCAGTACCTGCTGCAGGATCAGGTCGCCGGCCGGGAACGCGTCGGGCTGGGCGAGCGCGCGCATCGCGATGTAGTGCGCGGTCCACGGACCGATGCCCGGCAGGGCGGTGCAGCGCGCGACGAACTCGGCCAGGCGCTGGCCGGCACCGAACTGCACGCGGCCGTCGGCCACCGCGTGGGCCAGTGCACGGATCGTCGCGGCGCGCGTGCGCGGCAGGCCGATCTGTTCCAGCGGTGCGTCGCACAGCTGCGCCGGGGTCGGGAAGACCCGGTCCAGGCCCGCGGGCATGCCCTCGCGGCGGTCGCCATGGCGGTCCACCAGCCTGGCCGCCAGCGTCGCCGCGCCGGCGACGCTGACCTGCTGGCCGAGGATCGCGCGTACCGCGACCTCGAAGCCGTCCCAGCCGCCCGGCACGCGCAGCCCGGGTCGCTGTGCGATGGCCTGCGCCAGCAGCGGTTCCTGCGCGAGCGTGGCGTGGACCGCGCGCAGGTCCGCGTCGAGGTCGAACATCCGCCGCACCCGGCGCACGATGTCCGGGATCGCGCGCGGGTCGGTGGCGCCGATCCGCAGCCGCAGTTCCGGACGCCCGGGATCGGCGCTGACGTGGATCAGTGTGGACGCATCGGCCGGGCCGATCACGCGCCGGTAGCCGTCCTCGCCGACCTGCTCGATGCCGGGGATCGCGCGTCGGCGCAGGAACGCCAGCAGCAGCGGGAAGTCCAGCGGCGGCCGGTAGCCGAGCCGCAGCACCAGTTCGCCGCCGCCGACCTCGCCACGCTGCCGGCGCAGCGCCGACGGCGGCATCGCGCAGCCTGCCAGGAACGCGGCGTTGAAGCGGCGCAGGCTGTTGAAGCCGGCGGCGAGCGCGACCTGGGTCACCGGCAGCGCGGTCTCGGTCAGCAGCTGCTTGGCCATCAGCAGCCGGCGGGTGGCGTGCACCTGCGCCGGGGTGGCGCCGAGCTGCTGCAGGAACTGGCGCTGCAGCTGGCGCGCGCTGAGGCCGAGCTGGCCGGCCAGCGCCTCGACCGGGCGTTCCTGCAGGAAGCCCTCGGCGAGCAGTGCCAGCGCGCGCTGCACGGTCTCCTCGCCGAGGTGCTGCTGCGCCTGCGGCGACAGCTCGGGGCGGCAGCGCAGGCACGGCCGGTAGCCGGCGGCGCTGGCCGCCGCCGCGCTCGGGTAGTAGGTGACGTTGCCCGGCTTGGGCGGCGGCGCCGGGCAGACCGGCCGGCAGTAGATGCCGGTGCTCTTCACCGCGGTGAAGAACAGGCCGTCGAAGCGCGCGTCGCGCGCCAGCCGGGCGCGGTCGCATTGTTCGGAGTCGGGCAGGCGGTACGGGAGCATGCGGCCAGTCTAGGGGCTGGCCGGGACCACGGCTGGCCGTTTTCGGACATGAATGTTGGCTTGTAGAGCCGAGCCTGCTCGGCTGGGGGCTTTCCCGGCGAAGCCCCGGCCGAGCAAGCTCGGCTCTACACTGGAACCCCCTGTTGCCGTTGCCCTCGATGTCGAAGGTCCGCTGGTCGTTCGTCCTCTGCCTGCCGTTGTTGGCGGCCTGCCATCGCTCCGAGCCCGCCCCGGTGGGCGCGGTCGCGCAGACCACCCCGGCCGCCGATGGCGACCACATGGTGTCGGTGGATGCGCCGCCGCTGCCGGCGCCCTCGTCGCGCAAGCCGGCGCGCCAGGATGAGGCCTGGTCCGACGCGCAGCTCGACGCGGGGCAGGCCTGGGTCGGCTGCGCGACCGACTACACCGCCGAGGACGGCGACGGGCAACCACTGGCGGGGCTGGACCGGGCCTCGATCGAGGCGGCGATGAAGCCGTGCCGGGACGCCGGGCTGGTGCGCGTGCGCTACGCCGGCAAGATCAACCCGGGCTTCGCCGAGCTGGTGCGGCGGCTGGCGGAGGTCGCCGACGCGCTGCACCTGCAGCGGCGCATCCTCGACCTGGATTCCAGTGGTGGCCAGGTCGAGGCGGCGATCCGTGCCGGCGACGCGATCGGCGCCTCGCACTGGACGGTGTGGGTGCGCGAGGGCTCGATCTGCCACAGCGCCTGCGTGTTCGTGCTCGCCGCCGGGGACAACCGGCTGATCGCCGGCAAGGTCGGCATCCACCGGATGATGCGGATCAGTTCGAAGGCCACCTCGCGTGCCGAGCTGCGCGACGAGCTGCAGCAGGTCTACGGCAACGTGAAGGACTACCTGGAGCGCAACGGCGTGGCGGTGGCGGTGGCCGACCTGATGATGACCGTGCCCAACCGCAGCCTGCGCCTGCTCACCGCCGACGAGCTGCACGAGTACGGACTGGACGGCACCAATGCGGTGCAGGACGACCTGGACCGGATCCGGCTGATGCGCGCGTGCGGCGACGATTTCGTGCGGCGCAAGGATGCGTTCCTGGTCGCGTTCGACCAGCAGTGCAAGCGCCAGGGCGAGGAACTGGAGGCGGTCAACGCCTGCGGCCAGGCACTGAAGGAGCAGTTCGGGTTCCCGGACCCGGCTTGCCCGGAGGAAAGCCCGCTGTCCGAGAACGACGCGGCGGCCCTGCTGCCCCGGCAGCGCGCGGCCGGCACTTCCAGTTCCTGAGCGGGCGGGGGTGCAGGAGCTGTCTCCTGCGAAGGAGCGAGTTGAACTTCTGAGATTCGCGGGGCGACTGTGGACGGGTATTCGGGGATGCGCGGCGCGGCTTAGACTCGCCGTCCGGCATCACGCGGCTTTCCAGGAAACCAAGATCTTCGCCATGTATCGCAACGCAGTGCTGTTGGTTTCGCTCTCGCTGGCCGGTTCGCCCGCATACGCGCAGGCGCCGGCGCCACGGCCAGCCGCCGTGCCCGCCCTGACGCCGGTCCAGCAGGCGCAACTGGCCAGGCAGAACGCCGAGATGAGCCAGGCCGCGCTGAAGGTCGCGCAGATGGTAGACGCCCAGCAACTCGGCCAGCTTTGGGACGGTGCCTCGGTGGTCGCGAAGAAGGCGGTGAACCGCGATGCCTTCGTCAGGCAGGTCGCCAGCGAGCGGGCCCGGCTGGGCGCTCTGGCCGGACGTGGCGCGGGCAGCGTGACGCGGGTGAAGTACGGCCCGGGCGCGCGGGTGCCGGAGGGACTCTACCTCAATGTCAGCTTCCCCACGCGCTTTGCCGATGTGCCGCAGCCGGTGCGCGAGCTGGTTTCGTTCCGGCTGGACGAGGACAAGGTCTGGCGCCTGTCCGGCTACAGCCTGCGCATGCCGGGTAATTAGGGCGGGTCATCCTCGACCGCCAGGTGGAAATGCTGACCGAGCAAGCCAGGAGCGTGGCGGCGGTCGCCGGGGTGGTGGGGCAGGCGTTGACCTGGATCAAGCGCCGGCGCGCAATGGCGGCGTAGACTGCGGCCCGAGCAAGGCAGGAGCACGCATGAAGCACGTCGACGTGGCAGTGATCGGAGCCGGGCCCGCAGGCCTGAGCTTTGCGCGTTCGCTGGCCGGTAGCGGCCTGTCGGTCGCGCTGATCGAGCAGCAGGACCGGCAGCGGCTGGCCGATCCGGCGTTCGACGGCCGCGAGATCGCGCTCACCCACGCCTCGCGCCAGCTGATGGAGCGGCTCGGCCAGTGGTCGCGCATTCCCGCCGGCGAGGTGTCGCCGCTGTGCGATGCGCGGGTGATGAACGGTTCCTCCCCGTTCGCGCTGACCTTCGCCGCGGATGCGGGCGAGGCCGGCGAGCTCGGCTGGCTGGTGCCCAACCACCTGATCCGCCGCGCCGCCTGGGAGGCGGTGCAGGGCCAGCCGGGCCTGGAATTCATCGACAACGCCACGTTGTCGGCGGTGCGGACCGCCGCCGACGGGGTCACGCTTGCACTGGTCAATGGGGAGAGGCTGTCGGCGCGCCTGCTGGTCGCCGCCGACAGCCGTTTTTCCTCGACCCGGCGCCTGCTCGGGATCGGCGCGCGCATGCGCGACTTCGGCAAGACCATGCTGGTGTGCCGGATGCGCCACGAGCGCCCGCACCACCATGCGGCCTGGGAATGGTTCGGCTACGGCCGCACCATGGCCCTGCTGCCGCTGCACGGCGATCGCGCCGGCGCGGTGCTGACGCTGCCACCGCGGCGGGTTGAGGCGCTGATGGCGATGGACGAGGCCGCCTTCGGTGCCGCCATCACCGAGTGCTTCGAGGGCCGGCTGGGCGCGATGGTCCAGGACGGATCGCGGCATGCCTACCCGCTGGTCGCGGTGTACGCGCAGCGTTTCGCCGGCGAGCGCTGCGCGCTGATCGGCGATGCGGCGGTCGGCATGCACCCGGTCACCGCGCACGGCTTCAATTTCGGCCTGCAAGGCCAGGCCCGGCTGGCCAGGGCGATCGTCGAGGCGGCCGCGGCCGGGCGCGACATCGGTGCACCGGCGCTGCTGTCGGGCTACGAGCGCGGCCACCGGCTGGCGACGCGGCCGCTGTACGAGGCGACCAACGCGATCGCCGCGCTGTACACCGACGACCGCCTGCCGGCACGCCTGCTGCGCAACGGTGCGCTGCGCGCGGCCGGGGTGATGGCGCCGTTCCGCAGGGCCATCGCCGCGCACCTGACCCAGCGCGATGCGGCCTGGGCGCGCTAGTCCCCGAATCCTGCTTCCGCGTGGCCCGTTCCGTCCGGTGCTGGCGGCTTTTCATCCAGGGGAGCCGTGTCGTCGTTCCCGCGAAAGCGGGAATCCAAGGACGTTGTTTTTCGCCGGCTTGACGTCCATGGATTCCCGCTTTCGCGGGAATGACGAGTGCCTGAACGCTCTACCCGGCGACCACGCGGATCTCCACATCGTCGAGCTGGACCACCTGGCCGGCGCGGATCTTGGCGGTCTTGCGCAGTTCCACCACGCCGTCCACCGTCACCGCGCCGCTGGCGACGATCGCCTTGCCCTGACCGCCGCTGTCGGCGATGCCGGCCAGCTTGAGCAACTGGTTGAGTTCGACGTGGTCGCGGTCCAGTTCGAAATCGAGCGTCTGCATGGGCGTGGGGTGAGCGGGGAGGGCGGCGATTATCCGCCTACTCGCGCTCGAATTCGCGCACTTCCTCCAGCAATGCGCGGGCCCGGCGCAGGCTGTAGCCGGTGATCGCGTCCTCGACCCGCCGCGCCAGCCGCGGCCGGCGCGGCCGGCGCGGATCGCGCGACCAGCGGTGCAGCCAGCCGGTGCCGATCCAGCCCAGCGCGCCGACGGCCA
>JASGDF010000154.1:0-26717 GCA_047607345.1 Pseudomonas sp.
CCTGCGGCACCGGTTCGGCCGCGCCGGCCAGCGGCGCCGCGGCATAGCTGCGCGCTGGCGCGGGCGTGGCCGGAGTCAGGTGGCCGTCCGGCAGCCGCACCGCATCGACGAAGTAATAGGCCGGCACGGCGGCGGCGGCGGCCGGGGCCGCATCAGCGACGCCGGCCGGCGCAACCACGCGCGGCAGCGCGGGCTGGAACGAGAACGGCAAGCGGGCCAGCGCGTCGAGCGGATCGACATCACTGCCGCGGCCGCCCGGCGAAGGCCTGCCGTGGCGGTCGCCGGCGCCGGCATCCGGCGCAAGCGGATGCCGCGCCGCCTGGGTGACGCCCGCTGCATGGGCGTCGGGCACACCCAACGCCTGGCTGCCGAAGCGCGGCTCGTAGGCCGGGGCCAGGCTGACCACGCTATCCGGCACGCCGTTGCCGGCGGTGGCGTGCGGCAACAGCGCCGGTGCGCGGTGGGCCAGCGTGGGCAACGGGCTGGGCGCGACCTGGGCGAAATTGCTGCCGGGAATCAGCCCCTGCGGTACCGGCGTGCCGGGCACCGCCGGTTCCAGGCCGGCCGGGCTGGCCAGCGGCGAACCCGGCGGAGCAAGGTTGTACGGCGCCTGCACGCCGGGCGGGGTAGCGGGCAGGCCCGGCAGTGCGGCCGGTGGAGTCGAGGGTAGCCCGCTGGCGGAATGCACGCCCGCCGGTGCCGCCAACTCACCCGGCAACGCGGCGAACAAGGCAGTCGCCAGCCGCGCCAATTCCGCCGGGTCGGGCAACCCGGCCGGCACTACGGGTTCGGGAATGCGCGTGGACACAGTCGTGCTCCCCTCCGCCTCAGCGGTAGCTGTCCAGTGCCGAATAGTCGTGGTACTTGTTGACCTCGACGTCGTCGAGCACCGCCAGCGCGTCGGTGGTGAGCACCGCCAGCGAGCAGTACAGCGAAATCAGGTAAGAGGCGATGGCGTGGTTGTCGATGCCCATGAAGCGCACCGACAGCCCCGGGCTCTGCTCGCCGGCCAGGCCGGGCTGGTACAGGCCGACCACACCCTGGCGCTTGTCGCCCACGCGCAGCAGCAGGATCTTGGTCTTGCCGTCGGCCACCGGCACCTTGTTGGACGGGATCAGCGGAATGCCGCGCCAGGTGATGAACTGCGAGCCGAACAGGCTCACGGTCGGCGGCGGGGTGCCGCGGCGGGTGGCCTCGCGGCCGAACGCGGCGATCGCCAGCGGGTGGGTCAGGAAGAACGCCGGCTCCTTCCACACCTTGGTGAGCAGTTCGTCGAGATCGTCCGGGGTCGGCGCGCCGGTCAGCGGGAAAATGCGCTGCTCATCGGTGACCTGGGCCAGCAGGCCGTAGTCGGGGTTGTTGATCAGCTCGCTCTCCTGGTTCTCCTTGATCGTCTCGATCGTCAGGCGCAGCTGTTCCTTGATCTGGTCGTGCGGGCTGCTGTAGAGGTCGGAGACGCGGGTATGCACGTCGAGCACGGTGCTGACCGCATTGAGGAAGTACTCGCGCGGCTGCTCCTCGTAGTCGACGAAGGTGCGCGGCAGCTGGTTCTCCTCCTCCCGGGCGGTGCAGGTGACCTTGATCGATTCCGGGCTCTTGACCTTGTTGAGCCGATAGATGCCGGCCTCGACCGGCACCCATTGCAACAGGTGGGTCAGCCAGCGCGGGCTGATCGTCTCCAGCTGCGGCGCCGTCTTGGTCGCATTGGCCAACTGGCGCGCAGCCTTGTCGCCCAGCACCGTGATCCCCGCTGTTGCCGTCATCTCAGCACCTCTTTGGTTTAGTTTATGAAATTTAGGAACTACGATATTAGAAATTGGAATTTAAACCAGTCGACTGAAGCAATTCAACCGCCTATAGCCGCCAATCGGCATCGGCCGTGCGGCGGCGCTGCCCGAGCGCCTCGCAGTGGGCGAACAGCCCGCTCAGATCCAGCTCGAACGCCAGGGCGAACTTGCGCGCGGTGACGATCGAGGCGGTCGCACGGCCGCGCTCCACCTCGCCGACGTAGCTGCGATTGAGCCCGCAGCGTTCGGCCAACTGCTCCTGCGACCAATCGCGGGCTTCGCGCAATTGGCGCACCAACCGGCCGAAATCCTCGACCAGGGTCATGGCCCGACCGCTGTGCCGATGGCGGCAGGCCCCGCACTGAGTGGGGACCACGCCTGCGCGCGACCCGCCAGCCTGGAAACGACCACCGGTACCCCCTTCCGATCGATGCAAGCACCGCCATCCGCGGCGCGGTCGCTATTCCGTTCCGCGACGGCTCAGTCCTGCACCCACGGCAGGCCGTGGTACCGCCAGCCGTCAGCATGCCCCCGCTGTCGCCGCTCGTCGAGCGCACCCTCGAAGCCCTCGAAGACCACGAAGATGTGGCTGAAGCCGGCCTTGGCCGCGGCCTCGGCGGCCAGCACCGCGCGCATGCCGCTGCAGCACAACAGCAGCGCCACGGCGTCCTTGCCGCCCTCGCTGGCAAGCCGGGCCTCCAGTTCGCGCACGAAGCGCGGATTGCGGGTGAGGCTGGTGCCGGTGGCCCAGGGCACGTGCAGGCTGCCTGGCACCAGGCCGACGAACTTGCGCTCCTCGCCCGAGCGCACGTCGACCAGGACCGCCTGGCCGGCCTGGACGAGTTGCCACGCCTCGCGCGGCCGGACCCCCCCCGCGTAGGGCAGCCCTTCATCGGCGGCATGGGCCTGGGCCCGCTCCAAAGACTGGGGAAGATCGACGATTTCAGCGATTTCCAAGGGCATCCGGACGACTCCTGGAGGGCGAGTCAACCGGTCTGGCCGGCTGCTCTGGTAGCAATGGCTGCTCAATCTAGGAACAGCGCCGGCCGACCACAAAGAACAAAACGGCAATAACTCAGGAGATTTGGCTCTATGCGAGCACGGCCGGGACCGGCTCGCGCACCAACAGGTCGCGGTGGAAGTAATAGACCTCCTGCAACAGGAAGCGCCAGCTGGTGTGGAAGCTGCGGAACCGGGTGCTCGGAGTCGAGGAAGCCAGCGCGTCGATGCCCAGTTCCCTGCACAAACGCAGCGCGCGCGCCATGTGCAGCGGATCGCTGACCACGATCGCCCGGCGCATGCCGTTGGCGCGCATCAGCCGCTGCGCCTGCACCAGGTTCTGCAAGGTGGTGCGCGAGACGGTCTCGATCAGGATGTCGTGCGCGGGTACGTCGTGACGCAACGCGTAACGGCGCGCCACTTGCGATTCGGCAAAGCGCGCGGTGGCGCCGCCGAAGCCGCCGGTGAAGATCAGCTTCGGCGCGAGCCCGGCGCGGTACAGGTCCAGGCCGTGGCGGATGCGCTCCTCGAACACCGGCGAAGGCCGCGCGTCATAGGCCGCCGCACCCAGCACGATCACCACATCCGCCGGCGCGGCCTGGTCGCGCTCGCCCACCCAGACGATCCACGCCGCCACGCCGAGCAGCCACAACAACAACAGTACCAACAGGCGCCACAGCCAGCCCCCGACCCCGCGCCGCCTGCGTGCACCGCTCACGCCACCGACACCCACGGCAACGCGTCGACGTCGACGTTGCCACCGGACAGCACCACACCGACCCGGCGCCCGGCGAAACGGCGCGGCGCGGCCAGCACCGCCGCCAGCGCGATCGCCGAGGAAGGCTCCACGGTTTGCTTGAGCACCTGCCAGAGCAGGCGCATCGCCTCGATCGTGGCGGCATCGCCGACGGTGACCACGTCGGCCCCGGCCGCCCGCAGGATCGCAAAGTTGATAGCGCCCAGGGTGCCGCGCAGGCCATCGCAGACGGTGTCCGGCACGAACTCGATGCGGCGCTCGCCAGCGGCCAGCGAACGCGCGGTGTCGGCCGCGCCGTTCGGTTCGGCCAGCACCAGTTCACAGCCGGGCGCGACCCCGCGCAGCGCCAGCGCGGTGCCCGCCGCCAGGCCGCCGCCGCCGACCGGCACCACCAGCACATCCAGGCCACTGGCCTGGCCGAGCAGCTCCAGCGCGGCGGTGCCCTGACCGGCGATCACCGCCGCGTCGGCATACGGATGCACCAGCAGCGCGCCGCTGCCGGCCTGTACCTCGGCGCAGGCGCGTTCGCGCGCGGCGATCGTGGGTTCACAGCGCCACAACATGGCGCCATGCCGGACGATATTGCTTAGCTTGGTGGCCACCGCCCCCTCCGGGACCACGACATGGCAGCCGATACCGCGAGTGCGCGCCGCCAGCGCCAGTGCCGCGCCATGGTTGCCCGAGGAATGGGTGACGACCCCGCGCTCGGCCTGCTCCGGCAACAACGACCACACCGCATTGCAGGCGCCACGGAACTTGAACGCGCCGCCACGCTGCAGATGCTCGGCCTTGAAATACAGCTTGGCGCCGCTGAGCGCATCCAGCGACCGCGAACGCAGCACCGGCGTGACTTCCGCGTGTGGGGCAATGCGTGCGGCGGCCAGCAGCACGTCCTGGAAATCGGGTAAAGCCGACTCGGTCATGTGCCAAGATTAACGTATCGTCCGCTCATGGCAGCAGCATGCTTCCGCACGGCCGGCGCCTGAAGAAACGCGATGCCTTCATATCGGCAGGCCTGGTTGCCGGCCAACCGAATTAAGGACGGATTCAATGCCCTGTGTCGACAGTGACAACACTCCGAAAGGGAACTGCCCGTTGAGAATGCACATGCTGCTGGCCGCCGGGATGATCGCCATCCTCGGTGGCTGCGCGACCTACGACTACGCAGGCGGCCAAAGTGGCGGCTACTATCGAGGCACGCCCGGCGTGCAGTATCGCTATCCGCCTGGCTACTACGACGGCTATTACGGGTATCCGTATTACGGCGGGATAAGCCCGTACGGCTACCCGGCCTATCCCGCCCCTCGCTACGACCGTCCGAACCGCCGCCCGCCGCCACGTCCGGACAACGACCATCCCATCCATCGCCCGCCACCGGCCAGCACCGGCCCGCTGCCGCCGCGCCCCTCGGCACCGCCCCGTCCGCCCCGGCCCGCCGAGCCACGCCCGTCCTCCTCACCCTCGCCCTGGCGCGACCTCAACCGGATCAAGCAGGGCACCCGCCCCGCGCGCAAATCCCAAGAGCCATGACTTTGGGGACCTGCGACATCAACCACAATTTGATAACGCAAAGGACTTGCTTTTGCCGTGGCTTGACGTGAAGCTACAGCCTCGCTGTGACACCCAACGTCGCTTTATGACCCTGGTTGTTACACAAATGTTCCAATGTCGATGTCCGACGGGAAAATCTGGATCCCCCCTGTTCCGGCCCCGTCGGACATCGGCGCCTATGACGCGAAGCCCCGGCCATGCCGGGGCTTCGTCTTTATCCAGTCGATCGAAGTCCCCGAGCGAGGCATGACTTCCATTTGAATCCGCGCACAGGGATGTGCGCTGCCTTTGTGAGGGACTCACAAAAAAGAACCCCGGTACATGGATGTACCGTGCTCTTGTGAGGGACTCACAAAAAAGGGCCGGCAGTCCCCCGACTGCCGGCCCCGCGCTACCCCGGGGCACGCATGGCTGGCCCCTGTTCCAATTCCAGCCGTCACGTCATCGACGCAATGCCGCCCCGGGTGCAACCAGGTTATCCGCACGAAACGTGCCAGCTTTAGGCCATGCGGCTTAAAATACGAACCAGCCAGTAAAAAACCGGCCATCCCCACCATCCGCTCTCCGGTCCGCTTCCCGTACCCTGCCATGACCCGCTCCTTCCATCGCCATGACGTGATCGTGATCGGCGGCGGCCATGCCGGCACCGAGGCCGCGCTGGCGGCCGCCCGCGCCGGCGCGCGCACACTGCTGCTGACCCACAACATCGAGACGGTCGGCGCGATGAGCTGCAACCCGGCCATCGGCGGCATCGGCAAGGGCCACCTGGTCAAGGAGATCGACGCGCTGGGCGGGGCGATGGCGCACGCGGCCGACCTGGCCGGCATCCAGTGGCGCACGCTCAACGCCTCCAAGGGCCCGGCGGTGCGCGCGACCCGCTGCCAGGCCGACCGCGCGCTGTACCGCGCCGCGATCCGCCGCATCGTCGAGGCGCAGCCGAACCTGAGCGTGTTCCAGGCGGCGATCGACGACCTGGTCATCGAGGGCGACGCGGTGCGCGGCGCGATCACCCAGACCGGCCTGCGCTTCGAGGCCAGCGCGGTGGTGCTGACCGCCGGCACCTTCCTGGCCGGCAAGATCCACATCGGCCAGACCCAGTACAGCGCCGGGCGCATGGGCGACCCGCCGGCGGCGACGCTGGCCGCGCGCCTGCGCGAGCGCCCGTTCGCGATCGACCGGCTCAAGACCGGCACGCCGCCACGCATCGACGGGCGCACGCTCGACTATACAGCGATGGAGCAGCAGCCCGGCGACGATCCGCTGCCGGTGATGTCCTTCCTCGGCCATGTTGCCGAGCACCCGCGCCAGGTCAGCTGCTGGATCACCCACACCTCCGCGCGCACCCACGAGATCATCCGCGCCGCGCTCGACCGCTCGCCGCTGTACACCGGCCAGATCGAGGGCATCGGCCCGCGCTACTGCCCGTCGATCGAGGACAAGGTGGTGCGCTTCGCCGAGAAGGCCAGCCACCAGATCTTCGTCGAGCCCGAGGGGCTGGACACGGTGGAGATCTATCCGAACGGCATCTCGACCTCGCTGCCGTTCGATGTGCAGCTGGACCTGGTACGCTCGATCCGCGGTTTCGAGCAGGCGCACATCACCCGGCCCGGCTATGCGATCGAGTACGACTTCTTCGATCCGCGCGGGCTGAAGCCGACGCTGGAGACCCGCGCGGTCGCCGGGTTGTTCTTCGCCGGCCAGATCAACGGCACCACCGGCTACGAGGAGGCCGCCGCGCAGGGCCTGCTGGCCGGGCTCAACGCCGCGCGCGCCGCGCAGGGCCGCGAAGGCTGGTCGCCGCGCCGCGACCAGGCCTACCTCGGCGTGCTGGTCGACGACCTGATCACCCACGGCACCACCGAGCCGTACCGGATGTTCACCAGCCGCGCCGAGTACCGGCTGCAGCTGCGCGAGGACAACGCCGACGTGCGCCTGACCGCGGCCGGCCGCGCGCTGGGTGTAGTCGACGACGCGCGCTGGGCCGCGTTCGAGGCCAAGCAGGAAGCGGTCGCGCGCGAGACCGAGCGGTTGCGCGCGCTGTGGGCGACGCCGGGCAATGCGCTGGGCCGCGAGATCGCCGCGACGCTGGGGGTGGCGGTCAGCCGCGAGACCCACGCGCTCGACCTGATCAAGCGCCCGGAGCTGGACTACGCCGGGCTGATGAGCGTGCCCTCGCTCGGCCCCGGCGTGGACGATGCCAAGGTCGCCGAGCAGGTCGAGATCGGGATCAAGTATGCCGGCTACCTCGAGCGCCAGCGCGAGGAGATCGCGCGCCAGCAGCGCCACGAGGCGACCGCGATCCCGGACGGCTTCGACTACGCCGCGGTGCGCGGCCTGTCCGCCGAGGTGCAGCAGAAGCTCGAACGCGTGCGCCCGCTCAGCATCGGCCAGGCCCAGCGCATCCCCGGCATGACCCCGGCGGCGATCTCGCTGCTGCTGGTACACCTGGAGCGCGCGCGGCGCAGCCGGGTGGCCTGAGACCTCACCCCGGCGTCCGGGTCTGATCGTTACGGACCTTCGGCAGTCCCTGTGGGAAGGGCTTCAGCCCCGACAGCGGGCCGGGAAAGCCTGTCGGAGCTGAAGCCCCTCCCACGACAGCCAGCTCTTCGAAGCCGATCGGGACCCAGAAACCGCTCAATCGTCGTTTTCCGCCGCCTCACGCCCCTGCTGGCGGATGATCGCCTCCTGCCGCGCGTCCTCGATCGAGGCGCGCACCGCGCGCACGTCGGCGCGGCGGGTATCGAACGCGAAGCGCCCGGACAGCGCGCTGTCCGGGCGCAGCGTGCCCTTTTCGTACAGCGCCCACATCTCCTCGCCATAGTGGGTGGCGCCGAGTTCGGGCGCGAAACGGCCCAGGCAGTCGCGCAGGTTGTGCACGTCGCGCAGCAGCATCTCGCGCGCGGCATTGTTGCCGGCCGCGCTGACCACCTGCGGGAAGTCGATCACCACCGGGCCATCGGCGGCGACCAGCACGTTGTATTCGGACAGGTCGCCGTGCACCAGGCCCAGGCACAGCATCTTCACCACGTCGCCGATCAGGCGCGCATGGAACGCGCGCGCCTGCTCAGGCTCCAGTTCCACCTCGCCCAGGCGCGGCGCACTGTGGCCGGCGGCATCGGTGACCAGCGCCATCAGCAGCACACCGTGGAAATAGCCGCGCGGCTGCGGCACGTGCACGCCGGCGTCGACCAGCTGGTACAGCGTGTTGGCCTCGGTGTCCTTCCACGCCGCCTCCTGTTCGCGGCGGCCGAACTTGGTGGCCTTGCCCATCGCCCGCGCCTGACGGCTGCCGCGCACCTTGCGGCCTTCCTGGTACTGCACGCGCGCCTGGAAACTGCGCTGGGCCATGTCCTTGTAGACCTTGGCGCACAGCACCTCCTCGCCGGCGTGGACCACGTATACCGAGGCTTCCTTGCCGCTCTTGAGCGGCCGCAGCACGCCATCGATGACGCCATCGTCGATCAACGGCTGTAGGCCCTTGGGGATTTTCATCGGGAGCCGCGCGGACCGGGAACAGGGGGGAGGCTGATTATGACCTACTGCGCCGGAAGGCCGGCCATCCAATGACAGCAGGCGCCACCCGCCACCTCGTGCACTCGCTGATAACGCGACATTCGCACACAGTTGCGATAATCGATCCAACGACAGGATTTGCGATGCGGCCTGCTGCCGGTGCGATCACATCGCCCGGCGCAACCTGCATAGGGCGGGCGCGAGTCCGCTGTCGTGCCAGCTTCCGGGCCGTTCGCCATGCGCGAAGTCCCGGGCAATGTGCCGTACCGCAGGAGCGGACGGCTGGGCCACCGCGGAGGGTCGTACGACGTGAACACGAAATCGAAGGTCTCGGCCCTGGGCGGCGGGCTGTTATGGGTGACCGGCGGCCTGCTGGTCCTGACCGGGCTGGCACTGCTGGTCGGCGGCGCAAAGCTCGCCATGCTGGGTGGCAGCGGCTACTTCCTGCTGATGGGCCTGGCCTCGCTGGTGGCCGGCGTGCTGGTGCTGCTGCGCCGGCCTGCCGGAGCGCTGCTGTACGGCCTGGCCCTGGTACTCACCGTGATCTGGGCCCTGTGGGATGCGGGCACGCAGTTCTGGCCGCTGGTCTCGCGGCTGTTCGCGCCGGGCGTGCTCGGTCTGCTGGTCGCGCTGGCCTGGCCAACCCTGCGTCGGGCCAGCGGCCGCAGCGGCGGACGCGGCGGCTACGCGCTGGCGGCGGTGCTGGCCGTGGCCCTGGCCGGCGGCTTCGCCGGCATGTTCGTGCCGCATCCGACGGTCGCGGCCACCGGCCACGGTCCCGGCCTGACCCCGGTGGACCCGGCGCATGCGCAGAAGGACTGGGCGCACTACGGCAACACGCCGGGCGGCGACCGCTTCGCGGCGCTGGACCAGATCAACCGTGGCAACGTCGGCCAGTTGCGGGTCGCCTGGAGCTACCGCACCGGCGACGTCGCCGAGAGCAACGGCAACGGCGCCGAGGACCAGTCGACCCCCCTGCAGGTCGGCGAGAAGGTGTTCCTGTGCACCCCGCACAACAACCTGATCGCACTCAACGCCAGCACCGGCAAACCATTGTGGAAGCGCGAGATCAACGCCAGCTCCTCGGTCTGGCAGCGCTGCCGCGGCCTGGCCTACTTCGACGCCAGCGCGCCGCAGCCGGCCGCCGCGAACGCAGCGCCGGTCCCGGCCGTGGCACTGGCCGAAGGCGGCAACTGCCAGCGCCGGCTGCTAACCAACACGATCGACGCGCGCCTGATCGCGGTGGATGCCGACACCGGCGCGTTCTGCCAGGGCTTCGGCCAGGACGGCCAGGTCGACCTCAAGCGCGGACTGGGCGATGCGCCCGACCCGTTCTACCAGCTGACCTCGCCGCCACTGATCGCCGGCACCACCGTGGTGGTCGGCGGGCGCGTGGCCGACAACGTGCAGGCCGACATGCCCGGCGGGGTGATCCGTGGCTTCGACGTGATCACCGGCGCGCAACGCTGGGCGTTCGACCCGGGCAACCCGCAGGACCGGCAGACACCGGCCGAAGGCAAGAGCTACACGCGCAGCACGCCGAACGCGTGGGCACCGATGTCCTACGACCCGGCGACCAACACGGTGTTCCTGCCGATGGGCAGCTCCTCGACCGATCTCTACGGCGCCGAGCGCACTGCGCTCGACCACCGCTACGGCGCCTCGATCCTGGCGCTGGACGCGAGCACCGGCAACGAGAAGTGGGTCTACCAGACCGTCCACAACGACCTGTGGGACTTCGACCTGCCGATGCAGCCGAGCCTGATCGACTTCCCCACCCAGGACGGCGGCAGCATCCCGGCGCTGGTGATCGGCACCAAGGCCGGGCAGCTCTATGTGCTCGACCGCGCCACCGGTCGGCCACTGACCGAGGTCAAGGAAGTCCCGGTCAAGGTCGCCGACATCCCCGGCGAACCGTATTCGCGCACCCAACCGCTGTCGGTGGGCATGCCGCAGATCGGCGCCCAGCACCTGCGCGAGTCGGACATGTGGGGCGCGACGATCTTCGACCAGCTGCTGTGCCGGATCGCCTTCAAGAAATTGCGCTACGACGGGCTCTACACCGCGCCGGGCACCGATGTCTCGCTGAGCTTCCCCGGCTCGCTGGGCGGCATGAACTGGGGCGGGCTGTCGACCGATCCGGTGCACGGCTTCATCTTCGCCAACGACATGCGCCTGGGGCTGTGGGTACAGATGATCCCGCAGACCAATTCCGGCGGCGGCTCCAGCGGCGGCGAGGCGGTCAACACCGGCATGGGCGCGGTACCGCTCAAGGGTACGCCGTACGCGGTCAACAAGAACCGCTTCCTGTCGGTGCTGGGCATCCCCTGCCAGGCGCCGCCCTACGGCACGCTGACCGCGATCGACCTGAAGACCCGCCAGGTCGCTTGGCAGGTGCCGGTCGGCACGGTGCAGGACACCGGCCCGCTCGGCGTCAAGATGCACCTGCCGATCCCGATCGGCATGCCGACGCTGGGCGGCACGCTCGCCACTCAGGGCGGGCTGGTGTTCATCGCCGGCACCCAGGACTACTACCTGCGCGCCTTCGACAGCGCCACCGGCAAGGAAGTCTGGAAGGCACGCTTGCCGGTCGGCAGCCAGGGCGGTCCGATGACCTACGTTTCGCCGAAAACCGGCAAGCAGTACATCGTCGTCACCGCCGGCGGCGCGCGCCAGTCGCCGGACCGTGGCGACTACGTGATCGCCTACGCGCTGCCGGACAGGCACTGAGTACACGCCCATCCCGTCCGGACGGGATGGGCGGCTGTCGGATGCAGCGCTTACCATGTCCGCAGATTCCCCCGCTGGACTGCGCGACCCACCGATGGCCGAACTCACCAAGCCCACCCGCCACAAGGTCAAGGCCACTGCCCATGTCGCCGATCGGGGGCTCACCCACGAGTTGATGCAACAGATCGGCGAGGTCCAGGGCGATCCTGACTTCATGACCTCGCTGGCGCGCGGGCTGGCCGTGCTCAGTGTGTTCTCGCAGCACCCGCGCGAAGTGACGATGTCGCAGATCAGCAGCGAGACCGGCATCTCGCGCGCGGCGGTGCGGCGCGTGCTGTATACGCTGGGCAAGCTGGGCTATGTCGGCGAGCAGGGTCGCGGTTACGTGCTGCTGCCGCGCGTGCTCGGCATCGGCGGTGCCTACGTCGCCTCCTCCTCGATGACCGCCGCCGCGCAGCCGGTGCTGGACGCGCTGCGCGACGCGGTGCACGAGTCGTGCTCGCTCGGCGTGCTCGACGGCGACGACCTGCTGTACGTCGCGCGCGCCGAGACGGTGCGGATCATGTCGATCGGCCTGCGCGCCGGCAGCCGCCTGCCGGCATACTGCACCTCGATGGGCCGCGTGCTGCTGGCGGCGCTGCCGCACGACACGCTGGGCGCCTACCTGGAACGCAACCCGCTGCGCCCGCGCACCGAACGCACCATCGTACAGCCGCAGGAATTCGCCGAGCTGCTGGCGCGGGTGCGGCGCGAGGGCCATGCGCTGATCGACCAGGAGCTGGAGATCGGGCTGCGCTCGATCGCGGTACCGGTGCACGGCCGCGGCGGCGAGGTGATCGCCGCGCTCAACATCGGCACCCAGGCCGGGCGCGTGAGCCTGCAGGCAATGCAGGCGCGGCTGCTACCCGCGCTGAAGGATGCCGCGCAGCGGCTGGGGACGCGGCTGAGCTAGGAGCTGTCCGCAAGATTCAGCGCGGCCGCCCCAGGAACGCGACGATCGCATCCACCCACGCCGCATGCGTGTTCTCGACGTGGGCGACGTGATCGGCATGCGGCAGCGTGACCCAGCTGCGGTCCGCGCTGCCAAGCCGGGCGTAGAGACGTGCGTTTTCCTCCTGCGTGGCGAGCGGATCGCCGATACCGCGGATCAGCAATACCGGGATATCCACGACCCGCTCGGGATGGAACGCGAACTGCTCCGGCGCGCGCCAGTCGGCCCGCACCGGATCGGCCGACAGCGCCTGGGCGACGTAGGCCTCGCGCACCGTCGGCGGATACGCGCCGTCGGTGATGAAGTCCGAGGCCGCCGCCTCTGCGGTAGTGCGCTCGCGCGGCGGCGGTCCTTGCGGCACCGGCATCTGGACCGCGGCATCCACGTCGTCCGGGAAGCCGTACAGCACCAGGGCCGACAGCGCCTGCGGCCGGGCCTGAGCAACCAGCAGCGCGATCCGGGCGCCGTTGGAATACCCCAGCAGTGCCGGCGGCGGCAGCTGTGGATGCCGGGCCGCGATCCATGCCAGCGCCTGCTCGACATCGGCCACGGCACGCTCGGGCGTGTTCCACCCGCTGCGATCGCGCGCGCTGGCCCCATAGCCGCGCAGGTCCAGCGCGTACGCCGCGTAGCCGGCGCGCGCCAGCGCCGCCAGCACCGAGCGCGAATCGGCCGGTTCGCCCGGCACCTGCAGGTCGAAGTTCGGCAGCGAGCTCCAGGTGCGGCCGTGCACCAGCAGGATCGTCGCGCGCGGCTGCGCCGGCACCCGCGACCACACCGCGAGCGCCTGGCCATCGTCGGCCCGTACCTGCCACTGGTGGGTATCGGGTCCGGGTTGCGGGCGCGCCTGGAGCGCGAAGCTGGCAAGCAGGAGCAGCAGGGCCAGGCAGGCGGTTCGAAGCGTCATGGAGGGGTCCGGTGCAGGTGAGAGCGGCGGTCGCCGATGGAGGCCCGGCATCTGGGCATCATCGCGCTGCGCACCGGAACGCGTCATTGCCAGGCGCGATGACGTCATGCCGGGCACGATGTCATCGGGCCGCACGATCGGAAGCCGAGCAGCGGCGTGTGCGGCAGGGACGCGGTGCCCGGCGCGCCTCAACCCTCGCCCGCCTGCTCCTCCAGGATCGGCCTGGCCAGCGCGAAGGCGTGGTTGGCCGCCGGCACGCCGCAGTAGATCGCCGCCTGCAGCAACACTTCCTTGATCTCCTCGGGGGTCACGCCGTTGTTGCGCGCGGCACGGATGTGCAGCTTGAACTCCTCGTCGTGGCCGAGCGCGATCATCATCGCGATGGTCAGCAGCGAGCGGGTATGGCGCGGCAGGCCTTCGCGGGTCCACACCGTGCCCCAGGCGGTGCGGGTGATGAATTCCTGGAACTCGGTGGTGAACTCGGTGCGCGCATCCAGCGAGCGCTGCACGTGCGCCTCGCCGAGCACTTCGCGGCGGACCTTCAGGCCGGCCTGGTAGCGTTCTTGTTCGTCCATAGCGGTTGTTCCGATGAAAAGAGGAAGACGGATGATTCTGTAGGAGGGACTTCAGTCCCGATGGGCTTCACCGGCAAAGCCCGTCGGGACTGAAGTCCCTCCCACAGGTCCCTAGGCGCGCAGGAAATCCAGCAACAGCGCGCTGAACTGCGGCGGCGATTCGAGGTTGCAGATGTGGCGGCCGGGGACCTGGGCAAAGCGGCCGTCGGCGACTTCGTTGACGATGTACTGCAGCTCGTGCGGCGCGCACACCGGGTCGTCGTCGCCCGCGATCGCCAGCAGCGGCACTGCGATACCGGCCAGCGCGCCACGGAAATCGGCCTGCGCGACCGCGTTGCAGCAGCCGATGTAGCCTTCGCGCGAGGTTTCCAGGAAGCCGGTGACGATCTCGTCGATCACCAGCGGATGCGCGGCGACGAAGGCCGGGGTGAACCAGCGCTGCACGGTACCCTCGGCCAGCGCGGTCAGGCCGTCCCTGCGCACCTGCTCGATGCGCTGCGTCCAGCTCTCGGCACTGCCGATCTTCGCCGCGGTGGCGCAGACCACCAGCCGCTGCAGCCGCGCAGTGGCATTCAAGCCGAGCCATTGCCCGGTCAGCCCACCGATCGACAGGCCACAGAAGTGCGAGCGTTCGATGCCCAGCGCATCCCACAGCGCCAGCACGTCACGCCCGAGGTCGGCGACCTCGTACAGGCCCGGCGGCGTGTCGGACTGGCCGTGGCCGCGGCGGTCGTAGCGCAGGATGCGGAAGTGCGCGGCCAGTGCGTCGACCTGCGGATCCCACATGTGCAGGTCGGTGCCGAGCGAGTTGCAGAACGTCAGCCACAGCGCATCTTCGCGCCCTTCGATACGGTAGTGCAGGCGATGAGTGCTCAGATCGGCGAACGGCATGGGGGCGACTCCGTGCAGGCGAAGATGTCAGGAAGCGTGGCCGGCCGCCAGCACGCGATCGATCCAGGTGTCGGCCATGCCGCGCCAGCTGTCCGGCGCGAACAACGCGTCCAGTTGCTGCGGTGACAGGCTGGCCGTCACGCGCGGCTCGGCGGCCAGCACCTGGCGCAGCGGCCGCGCCTCGGACAGCGCGCGCTTGGCCGCCGCCTCGACCAGAAGATGCGCTTCGTGCTTGCCCAGCTGCGCGGCCAGCGCGACGGTGACGGCCTCGGCGTACAACAGTCCACCGTGGCTGCCGAGGTGCTCGCGCATGCGCGCGCGATCGAGCTGCAGACCATCGATGACGATACGCACCTGTGCCAGGCTGCCGGCGGCCAGCCGCGCCAACTCCGGCAACGTCTGCCATTCGGCATGCCAGGCACCGACCGCGCGCTCGTGTTCCTGCAACAGTGCCGCGTACAACGTGGACACCAGCCCCGGCGCCCGCGTGGCCGCGGCGATCGCCGCGACGCAGCCGACCGGGTTGCGCTTGTGCGGCATCGCCGAGGAGCCGCCCTTGCCTGCGCCGGCCGGCTCGAACGCCTCGGCGACCTCCGACTGCATCAGCAGCACCACGTCGCGGGCAAGCTTGCCGAGCGCGCCGATCAGCAGAGCAAAGGCGCTGCCGATCTCGACGATGCGATCGCGCGCGGCGTGCCAGGGCAGTGCCGGCAGCGGCAGGCGCAGTTCCTCGGCCAGGGCCTGGGCGACATCCAAGCCGCGATCCTGCAGCGACGCCAGGGTGCCGGCCGCGCCGCCAAACTGCAGCGCCAGCGCCTCCTCGCGCAGCCGCAGCAGGCGGACACGGGCACGCTGCAGCGTGTCCAGCCAGCCGGCGGCCTTCAACCCGAAGGTGACCGGCACCGCCTGTTGCAGCAGGGTGCGTCCGGGTAGGCCGGTGTCGCGCTCGCGTTCGGCCAGCGCGGCGAGGCTGGCGCACAACGCATCCAGTCGTGGTTGCAGTGCATCGAGCACGGCGCGCAGCTGTAGCACGCTGCCGGTGTCGATCACGTCCTGGCTGGTCGCGCCCCAGTGCACCCAGCGCGCGGCCTCGACGTCGCCGGCCGCGACCCGCGCGGTCAGCGCCTTGACCAGCGGGATCGCGGGATTACCGGCAAGCGCGGTGGCGGCGGCGAGTTCGCCAATGTCGTAATGCGAAGCCTCGCAGGCGGCGGCGATGGCGGGCACGGCGGACTGCGGGATCACGCCGCAGCGCGCCTCCGCGCGCGCCAGTGCGACCTCGAAGTCGAGCATGCCTTGCAGGCGGACGTGATCGTCGAACAGCGCGTCGATCTCGGGATCGCCGAACAGGGAACCGAGCAGGGAAGTGGAGGCAGTCATCGACGAGCGAGTCTATCCAAGATGGCGGGATGCTGCCGTAGGAGCGGCTTCAGCCGCGATGGGGCTCACCCTTTGAGTCCACGCACATGGATGTGCGCTGCTGTTGCGAGGGATTCGCGCCAAAGCCCCATCGCGGCTGAAGCCGCTCCTACGGACAGGGACCCAGGGTCTTCAATAGCTGAAGAACACCGTCTCCTGCTCGCCCTGCATGTGCACGTCCCACTGATAGGCGCCCGGCGCCACCTTCTTCGCCACCAGCGTCGCGCGACGCTCGGCCGGCACCAGCGCGAGGATCTCGTCGTCGGCGTTGGCGGCCTCGTCGGAGAAGTACAGCCGCGTCGGCGCCGCCTTCAGCAGCCCGCGCATGAACACCAGCACCACCAGGTGCGGCGCCTGCGCGCCCTTGCGCCCGGCCACGCGGCCTGGCTTGACCGTGGTGAAGGCGAAGCGGCCGTGCTCGTCGGTCGGTACCCGGCCCCAGCCCTGGAAGGCCGGATCGTGGTCGTCGTGGCGCGGGTCCTCGCGATGGGCATAGATCCCGGCCGCATCGGCCTGCCAGATCTCAAGCACCGCGTCGCCGACCGGCACGCCGTTGCCGTCGTGGACCACGCCGCTGACCTGCACCCGCTCGCCCGTGGCGGCGGCCGGTGCGATTTCGGTGCGGTACAGCGGTTCCAGGCCCAGGCGGTAGTACGGGCCGACGGTCTGCCACGGAGTCGATTGGAAACTCATCTACTTACTCCCAGGGGGTCTGCTTGCGGCCACGCAACACGATGTCGAAGCGATAGCCGAGCGCGTATTCGTTGAGGGTGTTCTCCCAGTCGAACGAGGACACCATCCGCAGCCTGGCCTTCTCGTCCTCGACGCAGTTGTAGATCGGGTCGAACGCCAGCATCGGATCGCCGGGGAAATACATCTGCGTCACCAGGCGCTGGCCGATGCCGTCGCCATGCAGCGAGAAGTGGATGTGCGCCGGGCGCCAGGCGTTGTAGTGATTGCGCCACGGGTACGAACCCGGCTTGATGGTCTTGAAGCGATAGCGGCCGTGCTCGTCGGTCAGCACCTGGCCGGTGCCCTTGAAGTTCGGGTCCAGCGGCGCGTCGTGCTGGTCGCCCTTGTGCAGGTAGCGGCCGGCGGCGTTGCACTGCCAGACCTCGACCACGGTGTTGCGCACCGGCCGACCGTTCTCGTCGAGCACGCGGCCGGAGACGATGATGCGCTCGCCCAGCGGCTGGCCGGGGAAGCCGGCGGTGAGGTCGGCGCCGCGCTCGCCCAGGGTCAGCCGGTCCAGAGTCGGGCCGGTCGCCTCCGACAGCGTCACCGGGATCGCGATCGGATCGCGGCTCGGCCCGCGCAGCACCGTGGAGGCATACGACGAATGGATGTACGGCGGCTGGGTGCCCGGATACGGCTTGCGGTAGCCGAGCAGCACGTCGGTGGTGGAATCGCTCATTTTGCTCCTCCCGGTCGGCTCCACGCGGGAGCCTGTTGGTCTTCAATAACTTCGTTTTTCCGTGGGAGCGACTTCAGTCGCGATAGGGCTCGCCCTTTGAGTCCGCGCACATGGATGTGCGCTGCTGTTGCGAGGGATTCGCACCAAAGCCCGTCGCGACTAAAGTCGCTCCTACATGATTTCGTCAGACCCGCTCGATCGCCAGCGCCACGCCCTGGCCCACACCAATACACATCGTCGCCAGCCCGCGCTTGCCGCCGCTGGCCTCCAGCTGGCGCAGCAGGGTCAGCGCGATGCGCGCGCCGCTCGCGCCGAGCGGATGGCCGAGCGCGATCGCGCCACCATTGGCATTGACCTGCGCCGCGTCGTCGGCGACGCCCAGCTCACGCAGGCAGGCCAGGCCCTGCGCGGCGAACGCCTCGTTCAGCTCGATCGCGTCGAAATCCTCGATCTTAAACCCCAGCCGCGCCAGCAGCTTGCGCGTGGCCGGCACCGGGCCGATGCCCATGTAGCCCGGCTCGACGCCGGCACTGGCGAAGCCGAGCACCCGCGCGCGCGGGGTCAGGCCCAGCGCCCGCGCCTGCTCGCCGGAGGCCAGCAGCAGCGCCGCCGCGCCGTCGTTGATACCGGAGGCATTGCCGGCGGTGACCGTGCCCGGCTGGCGGAAGATCGGCTTGAGCCTGGCCAGCGCTTCAAGCGTGGTGTCGGCGCGCGGATGCTCGTCGCGCGCGACCTCGATGCTCTCGCCGCGCTTCCGGCCCGGCACCGTCACCGGCACGATCTCGCCGTCGAAGAAACCAGATGCCTGCGCGGCGGCGGCGCGCTGCTGGCTGCGCAGCGCGAACGCGTCCTGGTCCTCGCGCGAGACCGCGTACCGTTCGGCCACGTTCTCGGCGGTCTCGCCCATCAGCTCGACGCCGTACAGGCGCTTGAGCTCGGGATTGACGAAGCGCCAGCCCATCGTGGTGTCCTCGATGATCTGGTCGCGCGCGAACGCCGCGCCCGCCTTGCCCATCACATAGGGCGCGCGCGACATCGACTCGACGCCACCGGCGATCGCCAGCCCCAGCTCGCCGGCGCGGATCGCGCGCGACACCGTGCCGATCGCGTCCAGTCCCGAGCCGCACAGGCGGTTGACCGTGCTGCCCGGCACCGACACCGGCAGCCCGGCCAGCAGCAGGCTCATGCGCGCGACGTTGCGGTTGTCCTCGCCGGCCTGGTTGGCGCAGCCGAGGTAGACGTCCTCGACCAGCGCCGGGTCCAGCTGCGGGTGGCGCGCCAGCAGCGCCTTGATCGGTAGCGCGCCGAGGTCGTCGGCGCGCACGCCCGACAGCGCGCCGCCGTAGCGCCCGATCGGGGTGCGGATGCCATCGATGATGTAGGTTTCGCTCATCTGCATATTCCTCAGGCGGCCAGGACCAGCGGCAGGCCGGTCAGATCGCGCAGGTCTTCCAGCGACACGCCGTCGATGGTCTCTATAACTTGCGCGCCGTCCGCGCCAACCGCGAACACGCCCAGGTCGGTGTAGACCCGCGAGACGCAGCGCAGACCGGTCAGCGGGTAGCTGCACTCGGCGACCAGCTTGCTCTGCCCGTCCTTGGTCAGCAGGTCCATCATCACGAACACGTCGCGGGCGCCGATCGCCAGGTCCATCGCGCCGCCAACCGCGGGGATCGCGTCAGGCGCGCCGGTGCTCCAGTTCGCCAGGTCACCATGCGCCGAGACCTGGAACGCGCCGAGCACGCACACGTCGAGCCGGCCGCTGCGCATCATCGCGAACGAGTCGGCGTGGTGGAAGTAGCAGCCGCCGGTCAGCAGCGTCACCGGCTGCTTGCCGGCGTTGATCAGGTCCGGGTCCTCCTGCCCGGGCGCCGGCGCCGGACCCATGCCGAGCACGCCGTTCTCCGAGTGCAGGAAGATCTCCTTGTCGGCCGGCAGGAAGTTGGCCACCGTGGTCGGCAGGCCGATGCCGAGGTTGACGTAGGCGCCCTCAGGGATGTCGCGGGCAACGCGCCGGGCGATCGCGTTCCTGTCGAGTCGGTTGCGGATCGGGGTGTTCATGCGGCCTCCTTCGCGGCGACGACCCGCTGCACGAAGATGCCTGGCGTCACCACCGCCTCCGGGTCCAGCTCGCCCAGCGCGACCACCTCGGCGACCTGCGCGATCGTGCACTCGGCCGCCATCGCCATCAGCGGGCCGAAGTTGCGCGCGGTCTTGCGATAGACCAGGTTACCCCAGCGATCGCCCTTGTGCGCCTTGATCAGCGCGAAGTCGGCGCGGATCGGGTATTCGAGCACGTAGTGGCGGCCGTCGATCTCGCGCGTCTCCTTGCCCTGTGCCAGCTCGGTGCCGTAGCCGGTCGGGGTGAAGATCGCGCCCAGGCCATTGCCGGCGGCGTGGATGCGCGCGGCCAGGTTGCCCTGCGGCACCAGCTCCAGCTCGATCTCGCCGGCGCGGTAGGCGGCATCGAAGTGCTGCGAGTCGGTCTGGCGCGGGAACGAGCAGATGATCTTGCGCACGCGCTTGTGCTTGATCAGCGCGGCCAGCCCGGTCTCGCCGTTGCCAGCGTTGTTGTTGACGATGGTCAGCCCGCTGGCGCCCTGCGCGATCAGCGCGTCGATCAGCTGGTCGGGCATGCCAGCGGTGCCGAAGCCGCCGATCATCACCGTCGCGCCGTCATGGATGTCGGCCACGGCGGCCTCGAACGAGGCGATGGTCTTGTCGATCATCGCAGCGCTCCACAGCGGCGGTGCCCGCGCTCCGGCGCGCCGCCGGCCACAGGGCGATACAGGTTTGTTGACACGTCTGCTGTCTCCCGCTGGTGCGCAGCGGCACGGGGCCGCTGCGCCTGGTTTGTGCAAGGCTCCGATGCGGGGCGAGACGCCTGACCGCCACCCGTCTACCGCGTCGGACTGGGCGACACGTTAGGCTCAGTACCGTGCAGGGTCAATTCGATTATCGGCCTATCAGATCGATTACCGAACATTTTCGATGATGCAGTGCAGCGTGCCGCCGCCCGATGGAATGTATACAAAATGGCAACACAAGGATGGCTCCACGCATACGGATTTCTTAAATTTCCGAGAAATTTCCCCGCAGGTCTGATTGGCCTATCGCCAACTGTATACAGGACCCCGCCATGAACAACCCGCTGCCCCGCTTCCCGCTCAATGCCTGGTACGCCATCGCCTGGGACCACGAGGTCCGCCACGCGCTGCTGCCACGCAAGGTCTGCAATCTCGACATCGTGCTCTACCGCACCTCGGCCGGCGCGCTGACGGCGCTGGAGGATGCCTGCTGGCACCGGCTGGTGCCGCTGTCGATGGGCCGGCTGCGCGGCGACGACGTGGTCTGCGGCTACCACGGCCTGGTCTACGACGCGCAGGGCCGCTGCGTGCACATGCCCTCGCAGGAGACGATCAATCCCTCGGCCTGCGTGCGCAGCTTCCCGGTCGCGGAGAAATACCGCTACGTGTGGATCTGGCCGGGCGACCCGGCGCTGGCCGATCCGGCGCTGATCCCGGACCTGCACTGGAACAGCGACCCGGCCTGGGCCGGCGACGGCCGCACCATCCAGGTCAAATGCGACTATCGGCTGGTGCTGGACAACCTGATGGACCTGACCCACGAGACCTTCGTGCACGGCTCCAGCATCGGCCAGGACGAGGTCGCCGAGACCCCGTTCGAGGTCGTGCATGGCGAGCGCACCGTCACCGTCTCGCGCTGGATGCGCGACATCGACGCGCCACCGTTCTGGGCACGCCAGATCGAGCACGCGCTGGGCTACCGCGGCAAGGTCGACCGCTGGCAGATCATCCGCTTCGAGGCGCCATGCACGATCGCGATCGACGTCGGCGTGGCGATCGCCGGCAGCGGCGCGCCGGAAGGCGACCGCAGCCAGGGCGTCAACGGCTACGTGCTCAACACCATCACCCCCGAGACCGACGGCACCTGCCACTACTTCTGGGCGTTCATGCGCAACCACTCGCTGCACGAGCAGTCGATGACCACGCTGCTGCGCGAGGGCGTGACCGGCGTGTTCGGCGAGGACGAGGCGGTGCTGGAGGCGCAGCAGCGCGCGATCGACGCGCATCCGGACCACGTGTTCTACAACCTCAACGTCGATGCCGGCGGGATGTGGGCGCGGCAGCTGATCGAGCGCATGGTCGCGCGCGAGCACCGCAGCCGCGACCTGGACCTGCGCATGGTCGTCTGATCCCGCCCGCCACCGACGGAACGCCATGAACGCCACGCCTCCCTTCCGCTCCAGCGCCGCCCAGACCACCCGCGCGCTGCTCGAACTGCGCGACCTGATCCTCGGCGGCACGCTGGCCCCGGGCGAGCGCCTGTCCGAGCTGGCGGTGGTCGAGCGCCTGGGCGTGTCGCGCACGCCGGTGCGCGCGGCGTTGCAGCGGTTGTGCGAGGAGGGCCTGACCACCGCGCTGCCCGGCGGCGGCTACGCGGTAAAGGCGTTCAGCGAACGCGACGTGCACGACGCGATCGAGCTGCGCGGCACGCTGGAGGGGCTGGCCGCGCGGCTGGCCGCCGAGCGCGGCGCCAGCGCCGCCCAACTGCAGCAGGCGCACGCGCTGCTGGAACGGCTCGACGCGGTGCTCGCCTCCGATCTGGGCGAGGAGGCCTTCGCCGACTACGTGCAGTCCAACGAGCAGCTGCACGCGCTGCTGATCGCGATGGCCGGCAGCGAGCTGCTCGCGCGCGAGTTCGCACGCACCGTGCAGCTGCCGTTCGCCTCGCCCAACGGCTTCGTGATGGCCCAGGCGATGGTGCCGGAGGCGCGACTGATCCTGACCCTGGCGCAGGACCAGCACCGGCAGGTGGTCGAGGCGATCGAGCAGCGCCAGGGCGCGCGCGCCGAGGCGCTGATGCGCGAGCACGCGCGCCTGGCACAGCGCAACTTCCGCTACGCATTGCGCGACCAGCAAGCGATCGGCCGGGTCCACGGCGGCGCGCTGATCCGGCGCCGACGCTGACCTTTTCTTTCTCACCACAACCGGAGCCCCCGCCATGCGCAAGGACAACCAGTGGTACCCCACCCGCGTGATCGCCGTCGCCGATGCCTGCGACGGGGTGCGCGAAATCCTGCTCGACGCCGGCGCGCATGCGCGCCCGTTCACGGTCGGCAGCCACCTCGACTTCCGCCTGCGCCTGGACGGGCGCGAGGACACCCGCTCCTACTCGCTGGTCGGCGAGCCGCGCGCGGACGGTCGTTACCTGATCGCGGTGCGCGCGGTGCCGGAAAGCCGCGGCGGCTCGCGCCACATGTGGACGCTGGCGCCCGGCGATGTGGTCGAGGCATCCGCACCCAGCAACAACTTCGCGCTCGACGAGCGCGCCTCCGAGATCCTGCTGGTGGCCGGCGGCATCGGCGTCACCCCGATCCTGGGCATGGCGCAGCGGCTGGCGCAGCGGCACCCGGCCTTCCGCATGCTCTACGTGGGCCGCTCGCGCGGCGCAATGGCCTACCTGCCGCTGCTCCGGGACACCCTCGGCGAGCGCCTGCAGGTGCATTGCGACGACGAGGCGGGCGCGCCCGACCTGGGCAGGGAGATCGCGACACTCTCCGCGACCGCGGAGGTCTACGTGTGCGGACCGCTGGGCATGCTCGACGCGGTGCGCCGGCACTGGCAGGCCGCAGGTCGGCCGCGCGCGCGGCTGCACTTCGAGACCTTCGGCAACAGCGGCAGCGCGCCGGCGCGGCCGTTCGTGGTCAGGCTGCCGGGGCTGGGCCTGGAGGTGCCGGTGGCCGAGAACGAGTCGATGCTCGATGCGCTGCAGGCGGCCGGCGTGGCGATGATGGCCGACTGCCGTCGCGGCGAATGCGGGCTGTGCCAGGTCGAGGTGCTGGAGAGCGGCGACGGCCTGGACCACCGCGACGTGTTCCTCAGCGACGAGCAGCACCGCGAGAATCGCAAGCTGTGCGCCTGCGTCTCGCGCGCGCTGGGCGGCAGCATCAGCATCGACACCGGGTATCGCGCCGACGCGCTCTGAGCGAAAGTCGCTGGGTCTGCGATCCCCGGCCCTCGCGCACCGCGCGAGGGCGTTCGGCCGGGCGCGAGCCGGTGGCTCGCAAGCAACCCGTCCTCACCCCCGCCTGCGCGGGGACGACGGTAGCGAGAGAGCTGTTGCTGTTGCTGTTGCTGTTGCTTCGAGGATTTTGATCTATCGGGGCCCCTGTCGGAGCGGCGGAGCCGGCGGGAAGAACCCCGCAGGGGCGACGCGCAGGGATGCGCGTCGTTTTCGGCCGGGGCAGGAGCCCCGTCCGAAAATCCCGCTGGCGCAGCGGACCGCCGAAGGCGGCGCGCAGGCGGGGTGTGCTTTCTTTTGGTTACTTTTCTTTGCACAAGCAAAGAAAAGTGACTCGCCCGAAAGGGCGAAAGCCTTTAGCCCAAAACAAACTCCACCTCACCCAACCTCCAGCGGCAATCCCGCATAGTTCTCGGCGATCGTCGCGCGCCCGCCAGCACTGCCCAGTAGGTAGTCCAGCTCGGCGGCGTGCAGGCGCCGCTCGAACGGATCCTCGCCCGGGAAATCATGCAGCATCGTGGTCATCCACCACGAGAAGCGCACCGCCTTCCACACCCGCTTCAAGGCCAGCTCCGAGTAGCGCTGCAGCAGCGCGGCGTCGCCGGACTGTTGCGCCTGCGCGAACAGCGCCGCCAGCAGACCGACGTCGGCAGCGGCCAGGTTCAGACCCTTAGCCCCGGTCGGCGGCACGATGTGCGCCGCGTCGCCGGCCAGGAACAGCCGGCCGTACTGCATCGGCTCGGCGACGTAGCTGCGCAACGGCGCGATGCTCTTGTCGATCGACGGACCGGTGACCAACCGCGCGGCCACCTCGTCCGGCAGGCGCGCGCGCAGCTCGTCCCAGAAGCGCGCGTCCGGCCAGTCCTCCACGCGTTCGCCGGCCGGCACCTGCACGTAATAGCGGGTACGCGTGGGCGAGCGCATCGAGCACAGCGCGAAGCCGCGCGCGTGCCGTGCGTAGATCAGCTCCTCGCCGACCGGCGCGGTGTCGGCGAGTACGCCCAGCCAGCCGAACGGATAGACCCGCTCATACTCGCGCAACACCCCGGCCGGGATCGAGGCGCGGCTGATGCCATGGAAGCCATCGCAGCCGGCGATGTAGTCGCAGTCCAGCCGCACGCGTGCGCCGCCCTGTTGGTACTCCAGCCAGGGATGGTCGCCATCCAGGCCGTGCAGCGACACATCGTCGGCCTCGTAGACGCTGACCCCGCCGGTCTCGCCGCGCGCCTGCATCAGGTCGCGGGTGAGCTCGGTCTGGCCGTAGATGGTGACCGCGCGGCCACCGGTCGGGCCACTCAGGTCGATGCGCTCACGGCGGCCGTCCAGCACCAGCTCGAAGCCATGGTGGACGATGCCCTCGCGCTGCATCCGCGCGTCGGCACCGACCGCGCGCAGCAGCTCGACGGTGCCCTGCTCCAGCACGCCGGCGCGGATCCGCGAGAGCACGTACTGCGGCGAGCGCCGCTCGATGACGATGTTGTCGATGCCCTGGCGCAACAGCAGCTGCCCGAGCAGCAGCCCCGCCGGGCCCGCGCCGACGATGGCGACGGTGGTCCTCATGCAGCCTCCAAAACACATCTTTACGGTACTTTTTGCCAGTGTTCCGTCGCATATCGCCGATGCCAATGGACTAACCGGAGGATTTCCTGCACTTTTCGACGATGGTTGCGATCACCGAACCGCCCGCGCATCACTCCGTCCCTGCGTTCGGCCTGTACGGCGAATCCGGCGAGGCGACGGCCGCCGATGCGCTGCACTGGGAATCGATCCAGTCGCGCAGCCGCCTGCACGACTGGAAGATCCGCCCGCATCGCCACCGCGACCTGTCGCAGCTGCTGTACGTGCAAAGCGGTCCGGCCGGGATCCATATCGACGGACGCAGCCAGCGGGTGGATCGGGCCACGCTGGTGTGGATGCCGCCGCTGCATGTACACGGCTTCGATTTCCACCGCCGCATCCGCGGCCACATCGTCACCCTCTCCACGCCGCTGCTGCAGGCCTGGCACGCGCAATGGCCGCAGATGGCGCCGGCACTGGAGCGCCCGGCATGCCTGGAAATCGGACGCGACCGCGACCTGCTCGATGCCTGTTTCGCCGGGATCGCCGCCGAGCACGCGCACCGCCGCGACGGCCGCGCGCCGATGCTGCATGCACTGGCCGGCCAGGTGCTGGTCTGGACCGCACGGCGGATGTTGCACCAGGCCATGCCCGGTGCCGACGCGGGCCATGACCGTGGTGTCGGGCATGTCCGCGACTTCCTCGCGCTGGTGGACCGGCACTATCGCGAACACTGGCCGCTGCAACGCTACGCCGATCGGCTCGGGCTCAGCGCCAGCCACCTCGGCGCGCTGTGCCGGCGCCACGCCGGCGCGCCACCGCTACAGCTGCTGCAACGGCGAGTGATGCTCGAAGCGCAGCGCAGCCTGGTCTACACCTCGCTGAGCGTGCAGCAGGTCGCCAGCTGGCTGGGCTTCGCCGACGCGGCGTACTTCAGCCGCTATTTCACCCGCAACGCCGGATGCTCGCCGAATGCGTTCCGGCGCCGGCAGCACGGCAGCGCGGGAGGGCCGTAGCGCCTGCCGCAGGAGCGGATCGTCACTTCATTCGAGCCGTTCGCGCAGGAAGGCGCCGGCCTGTGCCAGCACCTGCACCGCGGCCGGCAGCACCCCGGCCATCTCGATGAAGCCGTGGACCATGCCCGGCAGTTCCACGTACTCCACCGGCACGCCGGCCGCCAGCAACGCATCGCGGTAGGCGCGGCCGTCGTCGCGCAACAGGTCGCAGGCGGCGGTGAAGATCAGCGCCGGCGGCAGGCCGCCCAGGTCCGGCGCATGTAGCGGCGACAGCCGTGGGTCGCGCGGATCGAAGCCGGCCACGAACGGGTCGGACAGCGTCTTCATCAGCGCGGTCGTCAGCGGCGGCACCGCGCCGTTCTCGCGCCGCGAAGGCAACGCGTCGGCGGCGGGCGTCAGGTCGGTGGAGGGATAGAACAGCACCTGCGCGCGCAAGCCCACCTCGCTGCCGCGCAGCTGCTGGCAGGCCACCGCCGACAGGCTGCCGCCAGCACTGTCGCCGGCCACCGCGATGCGCTGCGGGTCCAGCCCGAGCGCGGCGGCGTGCGCGGCCAGCCAGCGCAAC
>JASGDF010000155.1:0-13577 GCA_047607345.1 Pseudomonas sp.
CTTCAGTCGCGATGGGGCTTTACCGGGAAAGCCCCATCGCGACTGAAGTCGCTCCTACATGCAAGAGCCAAAGGCAATGGTAAACAGGGGAGTCGGAATGGATCGGATACAAACTCTGCAGGCGCTCGACGCGGCGCATCACCTGCACCCGTTCAACGACAATGCCGCCTTGGCCGCCAAGGGCACGCGCATCCTGACCCGTGGCGAGGGCGTCTACGTCTGGGATGCCGAAGGCCACAAGCTGCTCGATGCCTTCGCCGGGCTGTGGTGCGTCAATCTCGGCTACGGCCGCGCCGAACTGGGCGAGGCCGCGGCTCGGCAGATGCGCGAGCTGGCCTACTACAACAGCTTCTTCCAGTGCACCACCGAGCCGACCATCCGCCTGGCCGCCGAGCTGGCCGAGCTGGCGCCCGGCGACATCAACCATGCCTTCTTCACCAATTCCGGCTCGGAAGCCAACGACACCATCCTGCGCCTGGTGCGGCACTTCTGGGCGGTGCAGGACAAGCCGCACAAGCAGATCTTCATTGGCCGCCACGACGGCTACCACGGCACCACCGTCGCCGGCGCCAGCCTCGGCGGCATGAAGGGCATGCACAAGCAGGGCGGGCTGCCGATCCCGGGCATCGCCCACATCGATCCGCCGTACTGGTTCGGCGACGGTGGCGAGCTCGACCCGGAGGAATACGGCCTGTTGGCCGCGCGCCGGCTGGAGGACAAGATTCTCGAACTCGGCCCGGACAACGTCGCCGCCTTCATCGGCGAGCCGATCATGGGCGCGATCGGCGTATATATCCCGCCGCGCAGCTACTGGCCGGAGATCGAGCGGATCTGTCGCAAATACGACGTGCTGCTGGTCGCCGACGAGGTGATCTGCGGCTTCGGTCGCACCGGGCAGTGGTTCGGCTCGCAGTACTTCGGTTTCCAGCCGGACGTGATGACCATCGCCAAGGGCATCACCTCCGGCTACATCCCGCTCGGCGCGGCGCTGTTCAACGACCGCGTCGCTGGGGTGCTGAAGGCGCAGGGCGGCGAGCTGGCGCACGGTTGCACCTATTCGGGGCATCCGGTCTGCACCGCGGTGGCGCTGGAGAACCTGCGGATCCTGCGCGAGGAGCGCATCGTCGAGACCGCGCGCGAGCAGGTCGCCCCGTACCTGGCGCAGCGCTGGGCCGAGCTGGGCGAGCACCGGCTGGTGGGCGAGGCACGCATCGCCGGGCTGATGGGCGCGCTGGAGCTGGTGCCGGACAAGCGCCGGCGCGGCTATTTCGACGAGCGCGGCAAGGTCGGCGCGCTGTGCCGAGACTTCGCGCTCGGCCGTGGCCTGATCCTGCGCGCCACCCACGATGCGATGCTGTTGTCGCCGCCGCTGGTGATCGACCGCGAGCAGGTCGACGAACTGTTCGACAAGGCCTGGAAGGCGCTCGACGACACTGCCGCGGCATTGGGCAAATAGCGTAGGCTGCAACGGTTCCGGCCGCGGCCGGCCCCCACCTATTACCAGGACCCTGTGGAGACCCCCATGAAGCTGCGAATCCTGTCCGTCGCCCTCGCCACCAGCCTGCTCGCCGCCTGTGGCGGTAAGCCCGACGCCGACGCCGCCAAGGCGCCCGGCGGCGAGGAGAAGGTGCTCAACGTCTACAACTATTCCGACTACATCGCCGAGGACACCGTTCCCAACTTCGAGAAGGCCAGCGGCATCAAGGTCGTCTACGACGTGTTCGACAGCGACGAGATGGTCGAGGCCAAGCTGCTCGCGGGTGGCAGCGGCTACGACGTGGTGGTGCCGACGCTGAACTTCTTCGGCCGCCAGATCAAGGCCGGGGTGTTCCTGCCGCTGGACAAGAGCAAGATCCCGAACCTGGCCAACCTCGATCCGGACGTGATGAAGCGCATTGCGCAGCAGGACCCGGACAACCAGTACGGCGTGCCGTACATGATCGGCACCACCGGCATCGGCTACAACGTCGACAAGCTCAAGGAGCGTTTCGGCGGCAGCACCGAGATCGCCGGCAGCTGGGACCTTATCTTCAAGCCGGAGAACATCAGCAAGCTTAAGGACTGCGGGGTGACGATCCTCGACACGCCTTCCGACCTACTGCCGATCGCGCTGAACTACCTGGGTCTGGACCCGCACAGCCAGAAGCCCGAGGAGCTGCAGAAGGCCGCCGATCTGATCAAGACGATCCGCCCTTACGTGCAGAACTTCCATTCCAGCCAGTACGTCGGCTCGCTGGCCAATGGCAGCACCTGTCTGGCGGTGGGCTGGTCGGGCGACATCATCCAGGCGCGCGACCGTGCCGAGGAGGCCGGCAACGGCGTCAAGGTGGCCTATTCGATCCCGAAGGAAGGCGCGCCGCAGTGGTTCGACATGCTGGCGATCCCGAAGGACGCCAAGCACCCCGAGAACGCCTACGCCTTCATCAATTACCTGCTGACCCCGGAAGTGGCGGCGGCCAACACCGACTTCATCCATTACGCCAACCCGGTGCCCAAGGCGACGCCGTTGGTGTCCGAGGAAATTCGCAACGATCCGACGATCTACCCGCCGGACGAGGTGAAGGCCAAGATGTTCACTTATTCGATCAACCCGCCGGAGGTCGATCAGCTGTACACGCGGCTGTGGACGGAGATCAAGACGGGCCGCTGATGTTGCCTTCCCTGGATGAGAGGGCAGGCGTGTTGCGCGCAAGTCACCGGCCCGCACACGCCTGAACATCCGGCGCGCGCCGCCGGGCCTGGGCCGCTTCCCTCTCATGGGAGAAGCGGCGTCGACACACAATGCCAAGCAAAAGGTTTGGCTCTGTTCGCATTGGCTATGGATGGCATTGTCAAGGCGTTCGGCCTCGGTCGAGGACGAGCATTCTTGTGGGAGGGACTTCAGTCCCGACGCTTGGCCGGTACAGCCCGTCGGGACTGAAGTCCCTCCCACATTCACTACTCAATGCGAACAGCGCCAAAGGTTTTAACGGGGAGGGTAACCACCGGGCGTCTGTACGGCGCCTGCCTACTGCCGCTTTCGGGCGGCCCATGGAGACCACGATGAAGCAACATGCGATGTGGATGGCGCTGGCCACGTTGTGTTTGGCCGGTTGCGGGGAAAGCGGTAAACCGGCCCAGGTCGGCGATGCTGCGGCGCCACCCGGCGAGAAGGTACTGAACGTCTACAACTGGTCGGACTACATCGCCGAGGACACAGTGCCGAACTTCGAGAAGACGTCCGGCATCAAGGTCGCCTACGACGTGTTCGACAGCAACGAGGTACTGGAAGCCAAGTTGCTGGCCGGCGGCAGTGGCTACGACGTGGTGGTACCGTCGCTGAGTTTTCTGGGCCGTCAGATCCAGGCCGGCGTGTTCCAGCCGCTGGACCGCAGCAAGATCCCGAACTGGGACAAGCTCGATCCGGAGATGATGAAGCGGATCGCGCAACAGGACCCGGGCAACCAGTACGCGGTGCCGTACCTGTGGGGCACCACCGGCATCGGCTACAACATCGACAAGGTCAAGGCCGCCTTCGGCAGCACCGACGTGGTCAACAGCTGGGACCTGGTATTCAAGCCGGAGAACATCGCCAAGCTCAAGGACTGTGGCGTCACCATCCTCGACACCGCCTCGGAGATCATCCCGACCACGCTGCACTACCTGGGCGAGGATCCCAACAGTACCGACCCGGCGGTGATCGCCAAGGCCGCGGCCAAGCTCAAGGAAATCCGGCCCTACATCCAGAACTTCCACTCCAGCCAGTACATCGATGCGCTGGCCAAGGGCACCACCTGCCTGGTGGTGGGCTGGTCGGGCGACATCCTGCAGGCCCGCTCGCGCGCCGAGGAGGCCAAGAACGGCGTGCACATCGGCTACTCGATCCCGAAGGAAGGCGCGCTGCAGTTCTTCGACATGCTGGCGATCCCGAAGGACGCCAAGCATCCCGACAACGCCTACGCCTTCATCAACTACCTGCTGACCCCGGAAGTGGCCGCGGCCAACAGCAACTTCGTCAGCTATCCCAACCCGGTGCCGGCATCGACGCCGCTGATCGATGCGGCGATCCGTGAGGACAAGACCATCTACCCGCCGCCGGAGACGATGGCCAAGCTGTTCGGCCTGGCGATCATGCCGCCGGAGGTGGATCGGCAGTACACCCGGATCTGGACCGAGCTGAAGACCGGGCGCTGAGTATCCATGCGCAGCGGGCGGCACTGGCTGCCCGCTGCGATCCATGCCGGGGAGCGTAATCGGAAGTTGGGCTACGCGCACGCTCACTCCCAGCGAGACATGAAAACCAAATCCAGGCGTCTTCTCTACGAACGCATCGCCAGCCACCATGCAAGTGAGTTGTATATGGTGCTGTGCGATCAGCGCGTCTACGCGCACATTGAAGACCAAGAGGTACCGACCCAAGCCCAGTTCGTTGAGTCAGTTGATCGAATGGTGGCTGGCCCTCCGACACATCGAGCTTCGGAAGTTTGGCTTGACTTCGTTGTACGGTCAAAACAGACGAAAGAATGCATTGGTCGAATTGAAGCTACTGTTATTGAGAGCCGAGCGGAGATCGCGTACCTATTCGGCCACCGTCACTGGGGCAAGGGATATGCACGAGAGTCGGTGCAGTGGCTTGAGCAACTTGTGGTAGAAAAATTTGTGGTCAATAGTTTCTGGGCCACAGTGAACTCAGAGAATGTGCGGTCCATTGCATTGCTCAAGAGATTGGGCTACGCAGAGGCATCCGTCGAAAAGTGGCCCGCCAAAATTGCAAGCTACACCAAGGGTGACAGTGTTTTCTGTCGTGTACTTGAGTAGCCCAGTGGCGGGGCCTAACAATTCATTCAAGCCGAACCGGCTTCGCCGGTCGGCTTAACTCAGGCGTAAGGTGTTGCCTCGACCATACGTCGGCGTCCGGTATGATCTGGTTGCGATGCAACAACGGCAACCCAGGGAATCTTGGCATTGAGCAACTCAGATGAAGATCAGACCCGTGCGCGCGCAGCGTCCCCCGGCGACGGGACGGACGATCGTCAGTCGGACAGGCGGGCAAGGCCTTCGCCGCTGGCCAAGCCCAAGGTGCGGTGGGCACTGATCGCGATCAGCGTGGTGGTACTGGCGTTGCTGCTGGTCTGGTTCGCGCGCTGGTTGCTGGTCGGCCGCTACCTTGAGCAGACCAACAACGCCTACCTGAAGGCCGATGCGGTGGCGGTCGCGCCGCGGGTCAATGGCTATGTCACCGCGGTGTTCGTCAAGGACAACCAGTGGGTCAAGGCCGGCGAGCCGCTGCTGCAGATCGATCCGCGCACCTACCAGGCCCAGCTCGAACAGGCCGAGGCCGCGATCGCGGTGCGGCAATCCGACATCGCCGCCGCCCAGGCCAACCTGCAGGGCAGCGGCGCCCAGCTAGCGCAGGCGCGATCGCAGGTGGTCGCGGCCCGCGCCAGCGTGGCCCTGGCCAGGGCAGAGGTCGCGCGCTTCACGCCGTTGGCGGCCTCCGGCGCCGACACGCCCGAGCACCTGGAGAGCCTGAAGCACGACCTGCAGCGAGCCCAGGCCCAGTACGACGGTGCGCTCGCGCAGGTGCGCGGCGCGCAAAGTCAGGCCAGCGCTGCCGAGGCGCAGTCCGGACAGGCCCAGGCAGCGCTCAGACAGGCCGAGGCCGATGCCGAGGCGGCTCGGCTGGCGGCGGACGACACCCGGCTGACCGCGCGCATCGATGGGCGCATCGGCAACAAGACCGTGCAGGTCGGCCAGTTCATCGCCGCCGGCACCCGCACGATGACGGTGATGCCGGTCGAGGACCTGTATCTGGAGGCCAACTTCAAGGAGACCCAGATGGGGCGGGTGCGCCCCGGCCAGCCGGTCGAGATCGAGGTCGATGCGCTGTCCGGGGTGACGCTGCATGGCACGGTCGAGAGCATTTCCCCTGGCACCGGGTCGCAGTTCGCGCTGCTGCCGGCGGAGAACGCCACCGGCAACTTCACCAAGGTCGTACAGCGCGTGCCGGTGCGGATCCGGGTTGATGCCGGCGCCGAGGCGCGCCGAGTGCTGGTGCCGGGCATGTCGGCGGTGGTCACTGTCGATACCCGCAAGGCCGGTGACGCCGAGGCACACGCGGTGGACCAGGCCGCGCGCGAGGACGCGAAGGGCGGAGCGGCGCAGTGAGCGCCAGTGCCGCCGCCGCGCCGGCCACCGGCCTGCCGCGCAAGGCCGACGCCGGCGCCTGGCTGGCGGTGGCCGCCGGCACCATCGGCTCGTTCATGGCGACGCTGGATATCTCCATCGTCAACGCCGCGCTGCCGACGATTCAGGGCGAGGTCGGCGCCAGCGGCACCGAGGGCACCTGGATCTCCACTGCCTACCTGGTCTCGGAGATCGTGATGATCCCGCTGGCCGGCTGGTTCGTGCGCACGCTGGGGCTGCGCAACTTCCTGCTGATCTGCGCGGTCATGTTCACCGCGTTCTCGGTGATGTGCGGCCTGTCCTCGACGCTGCCGATGATGATCCTCGGCCGTATCGGCCAGGGCTTCGCCGGGGGCGCGCTGATCCCGACCGCGCTGACCATCGTCGGCACGCGGCTGCCGCCACAGCAGCAGACCCAGGGCACCGCGCTGTTCGGCATGACGGTGATCCTCGGGCCGGTGATCGGCCCGCTGCTCGGCGGCTGGCTGGCCGAGAACCTCAGTTGGCACTACGCGTTCTTCATCAACGTGCCGATCTGCGCGGGGTTGGTGGCGTTGCTGCTGCTGGGCCTGAAGCACGAGAAGGCCGACCTGGGCGGGTTGCTGAAGGCCGACTGGCTCGGCATCTTCGGCCTGACCGCCGGGCTGGGCGCGCTGACGGTGGTGCTGGAGGAGGGCCAGCGCGAGCGCTGGTTCGAATCGGAGCTGATCGTGATGCTCTCGTTGCTGTCGGCGCTCGGCTTCGGCGCGCTGCTGCTGTCGCAGGTGTTCCACCGCGAGCCGGTGATCCGCTTGTCGGTCCTGCGCAACCGCGCGTTCGCCGCGGTGTTCGTGATGGTGATGGCGGTGGGCATGATCCTGTTCGGGGTGATGTACATGATCCCGCAGTTCCTGGCGGTGATCTCCGGCTACAACACCGAACAGGCCGGCTACGTGCTGCTGCTTGGCGGCGTGCCGACCGTGCTGCTGATGCCGCTGATGCCGTGGATGCTGGGCAACGTGGACGTGCGGGTGATGGTGGGCGTGGGCCTGGCCGCGTTCGCCGGCGCGTGCTTCGTCAACCTGGCGCTGAGCGCCGACAGCGTCGGCGCGCATTTCGTGAGTGGCCAGTTGCTGCAGGGCGTGGGCCTGGCGTTCGCGATGATGGCGCTGAACCAGGCCGCGATCAGCGCGGTGCCGCCGGAGTTCGCCGGTGACGCCTCGGGGCTGTTCAACGCTGCGCGCAACCTCGGCGGCTCGGTCGGGCTGGCGCTGATCTCCACCTTCCAGGAGCGACGGCTGAGTTTCCACCTGCAGATGATCGGCAGCTCGACCACGGCCAACTCGCCGCAGGCGCAGGATTACCTGCAAGCGCTTGGTGCGCAGGTGCAGGGGGACAGTGCTGATGCCGCCTTGCAGGCATTCGGTCGGCTCGCGCAGCTGGTGCAGCAGCAAGCGCTGGTGATGACCTACAACGACCTGTTCTGGATCTTCGGGGTGATCGTGGTCTGCACGTTCCCGCTGATCTTCCTGCTCAAGCCGCTGCCGAAGGGCGGCGGTCCCATGGTGATGCACTGATGACTGCGCGTTTCCCGTTCCGCCCGCTGCTGTTGCCCGCCGCGCTGCCGCTGCTGTTGTCGGCGTGCATGCTCGGCCCGGACTACGTCAAGCCCGAGGTGGCCGGCGAGGCGCTGGCGCAGCCGCGGCTGCACCGTGCCGACCCGGCCATCGTCACCGCCGCGCCACCGCCGCAGCGCTGGTGGGAGGCGCTGCACGATGCGCAGCTGACCTGGCTGGTCGAGCAGGCGCTGGCCAACAGCCCGGACCTGCGCGCCGCCGAGGCTAGGCTCACCGCCTCGCGCGCGCTAGTGCGGCAGCGCCGGGCCGAGCGGGCGCCTGGCGTGGGGGCCACCGCCGCCTACGTGCACGCGCAGCTGCCGGATTCGCTGGTCGACGGTGTGGATGCCGTCGCGGCCGGGCAGGGCATCCAGGCACCGGACGACGTCAATCTCTATACCGTCGCCTTCGACGCGAGCTGGGAACTGGACCTGTTCGGCCGCCGCCGCCGCGCGCAGCAGGAGGCGCAGGCGCAGGCCGAGGCCGACGAGGCCGAGCTGGCCGATGCGCAGGTCCAGCTCGCCGCCGAGGTCGGCAGAGCCTACGCCAACTACCGGGGTACCCAGCAGCGCCTGGCGATCGCCCATGACAGCCGCGACAAGGCCGCGCAGATGCTGGCGCTGACCCGCCAGCGGCGCGAGCGCGGCGCGGCACCGCAGATGGACGTGGAGCGCGCGCTGTCACAACTGCGCCAGCAGGAGGCGGTGCTGCCGGACCTGCAGGCGACATTGCAGGAATCATTGGACCAGCTGGCGCTGATGACCGGGCGCGTGCCCGGCGCGCTGGACGCCACCCTGGCCGAGGCGCGGCCGCTGCCGGAGCTGCCCGCGGTGGTGCCGGTGGACGATGCCGGCGCGCTGATCCGGCGGCGCCCGGACGTGCGCCAGGCCGAGCGCCAGCTGGCCGCGTCCTCGGCCAAGATCGGCCAGGCCCTGTCGGCGTACTTCCCGCAGGTCACACTGCATGGGGTGCTCGGCATGGGCGCCAGTTCGCCGGCGGGACTGGGCGCGGATTCGGCTTCCACCATGATCGTGCCGATGCTGCAGTGGAACCTGCTGGATTTCGGCAAGACCCGCGCGCAGGTCGCCCAGGCCAGGGCCGGCAACCAGGCGTACGCGGCCCGCTACGAGTCCAAGGTGCTGGCCGCGCTGCAGGACGCCAACAGCGCGCTGGCGCGCTTCGGCGCCTCGCGCAGGACCGTGGCCACGGCAGGCGAGGCCACCGACGCGGCGATCCGCGCGTCGGACCTGGTGCAGCAGCGCCAGGGTGCCGGCGCGACCTCGCTGATCGACGCGCTCGACGTGCAGCGCCAGCAGTTGTCCGCGCGCGACAGCCTGGCGCAGGCGCGGATCAGGCTGCTGGTGGACTACATCGGGCTGCAGAAGAGCCTGGGCCTGGGCTGGCAGGCGCCGGAGCCGGCGAGGTAGGGCTGCTGAATTCGAATCGGGGCCTGCGCATCGAATCCTGTCCTGGCCATCCTCGCCAGGGCCGGGATCCAGAGATTGGCGCGCGGATCACCGCTCAGCCCGCTGGGCTCCTGCCAGGTTCCTCGTTCTGCTGTGGAACAGCCTCGCGAGGCAGCGACGGTGTCACCTGCATCACAGTCGGACGTGGCATGCTGTTGCCTGTCAAACGGTCCCGCTAAACTGGCCCGGCGGACAGCGCGCAGGTGTGCGGCGTTCGTGATCCATAACCGATCAGGAGTGTTCGATGGTGTCGACCGAGGCCCGGCAGCAGCATCCTTCCCACGACGCCACGGCGCCCGAGCGCCAGGACAACTATCTTTCGATCGGCAGCGTGCGCAAGGAGTTCGACGGCTTCGTCGCGCTTGACGACGTCAGCCTGGAGGTGCGCAAGGGCGAGATCTTCGCGCTGCTCGGCGGTTCGGGCAGCGGCAAGTCCACCCTGCTGCGCTGCCTGGCCGGCTTCGAGACCCCGACCAGGGGCCGCATCGTCCTCGACGGCCAGCCGATCGACGCGCTGCCGCCCTACGAGCGGCCGATCAACATGATGTTCCAGTCCTATGCACTGTTCCCGCACATGACCGTCGAGCAGAACATCGCGTTCGGGCTGAAGCAGGACGGCCTGGGCAAGGACGCGGTGCGCCGGCGTGTGGGCGAGATGCTCGAACTGGTGCAGCTCGGCCATCTGGCCCGGCGCAAGCCGCACCAGCTCTCCGGCGGCCAGCAGCAGCGCGTGGCGCTGGCGCGCTCGCTGGCCAAGGGGCCCAAGCTGCTGCTGCTGGACGAGCCGATGGGCGCGCTCGACAAGAAGCTGCGCTCGAAGATGCAGCTGGAGTTGGTCAATATCATTGAAGGTTCCGGCGTGACCTGCGTGATGGTCACCCACGACCAGGAGGAGGCGATGACGATGGCGACCCGGATCGCGCTGATGGAGAACGGCCGGATCCGCCAGGTCGGCAGCCCCGATGACATCTACGAGTCGCCCAACAGCCGCTTCGCCGCCGAGTTCATCGGCTCGGTCAACATGATCGAGGGCGCGATCGGCGAGGACCAGCCCGACTACGTGACCGTGGTCAGCCCGCAGTTCCCGGTGTCGATCTACATCAGCCACGGCATCACCGGCGTGGAAGGGCAGGAGGTCGCCTTCGCGGTGCGCCCGGAAAAGGTCTGGATCACCAAGGCCGAGCCCGAGCAGAAATACAACAAGGCGCGCGGGACCATCGAGGACATCGCCTACTTCGGCAGCCACTCGATCTTCCACGTGCGCCTGCCCAGCGGCCTCAAGCTGCAATCCAACTTCGCCAACCAGAAGCGCTGGGACAGCGAGGGCATGACCTGGGGCGACGAGGTCTGGGTGTGGTGGGACGACAACGACGGCGTGGTGCTGACCTCATGAGTCCGCGCACCCTCAAGCGCTGGCTGCCGGGCGGCCGCTGGGCGGTGATCGCGCCGCCGTACCTGTGGCTGCTGGTGTTCTTCGCGATCCCGTTCCTGATCGTGCTGAAGATCTCCTTCAGCCGGCTGGCGATCGCGATGCCGCCCTACACGCCGCTGCTGGAGTATGTCGATTCGGCGCTGACGGTACGCCTCAACCTGGGCAACTACCTCTCGCTGCTGGCCGACGACCAGTACCTGCTGGCCTATCTCAGCTCGATCAAGATCGCGGCGATCTCCACGTTGCTGTGCCTGCTGATCGGCTACCCGATGGCCTATGTGATCGCGCGGATGTCGCCGTCCTCGCGCAACATCGCGATGATGCTGGTGGTGCTGCCGTCTTGGACCTCGTTCCTGATCCGCGTCTACGCCTGGATCGGCATCCTCGACAGCAACGGCGTACTCAACCGGCTGCTGCTGGGCATCGGCCTGATCGACCAGCCGCTGCATATCCTCTACACCCCGGTCGCGGCCTATATCGGCATCGTCTACTGCTACCTGCCGTTCATGGTGCTGCCGCTGTACGCCAACCTGGTCAAGCTCGACCAGCGCTTGCTGGAGGCCGCCTACGATCTCGGCGCGCGGCCGTGGAAGGCGTTTTCGACCATCACCCTGCCGCTGTCGCGCAATGGTATCATCGCCGGCTGCATGCTGGTGATGATCCCGGCGGTGGGTGAGTTCGTGATCCCGGAGATGCTGGGCGGGCCGGATACGCTGATGATCGGCCGGGTGCTGTGGGGCGAGTTCTTCAACAACCGCAACTGGCCGGTGGCCTCGGCGGTGGCGATCGTGATGCTGGCGCTGCTGATGGTGCCGATCCTGATCTTCAACCGCTATCAGCAGCGCGAGCTGGAAGGCAGGCTGACATGAGCGCCACGCGCGGCAGCCGTCTTACCACCTGGGGAGTGCTGGGCCTGGGCTTCGGCTTCCTGTACCTGCCGATCCTGCTGCTGGTCGTCTATTCGTTCAATTCTTCGCGCCTGGCCACGGTCTGGGCCGGCTTCTCGACTAAGTGGTACGGCGAGTTGCTGCGCGACCAGTCGATGCTCGACGCGGCCCGGATCAGCCTGGAGGTCGCGTTCTGGACCGCGACCGCCTCGATGGTGATCGGCACGATGGCCGCGATGGCGATGACCCGGCTGCGGCGCTTTCCCGGCAAGACCCTGTTCGGCGCGCTGATCTCCGCGCCGCTGGTGATGCCGGAGGTCATCATCGGCCTGTCGATCCTGCTGATGCTGGTCTCGCTGGGCGGGGTGATCGGGATCGCGCCCAAGGGCGTGGCCGCGATCTGGATCGCGCACGTCACCTTCACCTTGTCGTTCGTGACCGTGGTGGTGTCCTCGCGCCTGCAGGAGCTGGACCGCTCGCTGGAGGAGGCGGCGATGGACCTGGGCGCGAACCGGCTCAAGGTGTTCTTCCTGATCACCCTGCCGATCATCGCCCCGGCGCTGGTGTCGGGCTGGCTGCTGGCGTTCACGCTGTCGCTGGACGACGTGGTGATCGCCAGCTTCGTCGCCGGCCCCAGCTCGACCACGCTGCCGATGAAGGTGTTCTCCTCGGTACGGATGGGCCTGAGCCCGAAGATCAACGCGCTGGCGACGATCCTGGTGCTGGCGGTGTCGGTGGCCGCGGCGATCGGCTGGTGGATCATGGCGCGCAACGAGAAGCGCCGCCAGCTGGACGTGCAGCTGGCGCTGCAGGAGAACGGTTGAGGGGCGCGTTGTGGGAGGGGCTTCAGCCCCGACGGGCGTTCCCGGTGAAACCCGGGGGGGCTGACGCCCCTCCCACAGAAGCCGGCTTCATAGCCAGCGCGCGCGCTTGAACAGCCGGTACAGCACGATGCATGACAGTGCCACGCCGCCGATCAGGATCGGGTAGGCATAGCGCCCGCCGAGCTCGGGCATGTGCGTGAAGTTCATGCCGTACCAGCTGGTGATCAGGGTCGGCGCCGCCAGCAGCGCCGCCCAGGCGCCCAGGCGCTTGACCGTTTCGCCCTGTGCCAGTGTCACCAGCGACAGGTTCACGCTCAGCGCGGTGCCCAGCATCTCGCGCAGCGTGTCGATCGCGTCATTGATGCGCACCGCGTGGTCGAGCACGTCGCGCAGGTACACCACGATCTCGTCGGGGACCAGGTGGCTCGGGTTGCGCTTGAGGTGGGCGAGCACGTCCTGCAGCGGCGCGACCACCAGCCGCATCTTGTTGAGTTCGCGCTTGAGTTCGTACAGGCGTACCACGGTGCGACGCTTGTAGCTTTCCGAGAAGATGTCCTTCTCCAGCGAATCCAGCGTGTCGCGGAACGCGTCCATGATCGGCAGGTAGTTGTCGACCACGAAGTCGAGGATGCCGTACAGGCTGAAGGCCGGACCGAGCGCCAGCATCTCCGGCTCGCGCTCCATCCGCGCGCGCACCGGCGTGTAGGACAGCGAGGCGCCGTGGCGCACCGTCAGCAGGAAGCGCTGGCCGAGGAAGGTGTGAGTCTCGCCATAGCGGATCCGCTCCTCGACCAGCTGCGCGGTGTTGACCACCACGAACAGCGAGTTGCCGTAGTTCTCCACCTTGGGGCGCTGGTGTGCCTTGAGCGCGTCCTCGATCGCCAGGTCGTGCAGCCCGAACTCGGCCTGCAACAGGCGCAGCACGTCCTCGCCGGGCTCGTACAGACCGACCCAGACGAAACCGGCCACGTCGCGTTCGAGTTCCTCGCTGATCCGGTCCAGGCCGATGTCGTGGCGCCGGCCCTGGCCATCGTAGTAGGCGCAGGTGATCACGCAGGCGGGATTATCGGGATCGCGCTGATGCTGTTCGCTCATGCCGGGCATCGTGCGCCAGCGCGCAGGCCTAGACAAGCCGCCATCCTGCGTAGGAGTGGCGTCGGCATGCCGACGCCGTTCAGTCGCGATGGGGCTTTCCCTGTAAAGCCCCA
>JASGDF010000156.1:0-6853 GCA_047607345.1 Pseudomonas sp.
ATGCTTGGCGCGCCGCCGCGCGAGGTGATATCGCCGTCGCGGGTCTGTAGGAGGGACTTCAGTCCCGACGGGGCTGTAGCGCGAGTCCCTCGCAAGAGCGGCGCACATCCATGTGCGCGGATTCAAAGGGAAAGCCCCGTCGGGACTGAAGTCCCTCCTACAGACCCGCGACGGCGATATCACCTCGCGCGGCGGCGCGCCAAGCATTGCGGCTCGTCGGATTTCCTGCCCCGCGGTTTGCCCTGATCCCCCCGCATCGGCGACACTCGCAAGCCTGTCGCCAGACGGAGCGCGGTTCGCGGGGAGGCTTTCCCGGCGGCGCGAGGGGACCGGACGACTCACGGCCGCCGCGTCGACCCGTCCTCGCCATCGCCCACGAACCGTGCCTCGCCCACCTTCCCCGCGTCCTGTGCGGCGGAGGATCGAACGCCTTCCACGTCGGCGTCAGCCGCCCTCCTCACTTATCCCCGGACCGAATGCACCACGACACCAGCCTCATCGACATCATCGCCGTCGGCCTCGCCGTCGCCTTCGTGCTGGGCGCGCTGGCCAACAAGCTGCGCCTTTCACCGCTGGTGGGCTACCTCGTCGCCGGCATGGTGGTCGGCCCGTTCACGCCCGGCTTCGTCGCCAACCAGGACCTGGCCAACCAGCTCTCCGAGCTGGGCGTGATGCTGCTGATGTTCGGGGTCGGCCTGCACTTCTCGCTGGAAGACCTGCTGGAAGTGAAGTGGATCGCGATCCCCGGCGCGGTCGCGCAGATCGCGGTGGCCACCGTGCTGGGCTGGGGACTGGCCTGGAGCATGGGCTGGCCGGCGCTGCACGGACTGGTGTTCGGGCTGGCGTTGTCGGTCGCCAGCACCGTGGTGCTGTTGCGCGCGCTGGAGGAACGCCGGCTGCTGGAGACCCAGCGCGGCAAGATCGCGATCGGCTGGCTGATCGTCGAGGACCTGGCGATGGTGCTGACCCTGGTGCTGCTGCCGGCGCTGGCCGGCGCGCTGAACGGTGGCGAAGACGACAGCACCGGCACGATCCTGGCGGCGATGGGCTGGACGCTGCTGAAGATGGCCGCGTTCGTGGCGGTGATGCTGATCGTCGGGCGCCGCGCGATCCCGTGGGTGCTGGAGAAGATCGCCGCGACCGGCTCGCGCGAGCTGTTCACGCTGTCGGTGCTGGCGATCGCGCTGGGCGTGGCGTTCGGCTCGGCGATGCTGTTCGGAGTGTCGTTCGCGCTGGGCGCGTTCTTCGCCGGCATGCTGCTCAACGAGTCCGAGCTGAGCCACAAGGCCGCCAACGACTCGCTGCCGCTGCGCGACGCGTTCGCGGTGCTGTTCTTCGTCTCGGTCGGCATGCTGTTCAACCCGCACATCCTGGTCGAGCACCCCTGGCAGGTGCTGGCCACGTTCCTGACCATCACCGTCGGCAAGTCGGTGGTCGCGTTCTTCATCGTGCGCGCGTTCGGGCATCCGACCGCGACCGCGCTGACGATCTCGGTCAGCCTGGCGCAGATCGGCGAGTTCTCCTTCATCCTGGCCGGGCTTGGCGTGGGCCTGGCGATCCTGCCGGAGACCGGGCGCGACCTGATCCTGGCCGGCGCGCTGCTGTCGATCATCGCCAACCCGTTCCTGTTCACCTGGCTGGACCGCTGGCAGGCCAAGCAGGCACAGGCCACGCCGCTGCCGGCCGAGCCGGAGATCCCGCCCGGCCCGTCACTGGAGCTGCACGACCACGCCATCGTGATCGGCTACGGCCGGGTCGGCGCCGCGCTGGCGCAGTTGCTGCGCGAGCGCGGCGTGCCGGTGCTGGTCATCGACGACAACCGCGACCACGTCGAGCGCGCGCACGCCCAGGGCATCCCCGGCATCCGCGGCAGCGCCGCGGCCGACCTGGTGCTGGCCGAGGCGCATCCGGAACGCGCCAAGATCGCGATCCTGGCGATCCCGCAGCCGCTGGAGGCCGGCGAGGCGCTGGCCAAGCTGCGCGCGATGAACCCGGCCCTGACCCTGCTGGCGCGGGCGCACAGCGATGCCGAGGTCAGGCACCTGCTCGACCATGGCGCCGACGGCGCGGTGCTGGCCGAGCGCGAGCTGGCCTACTCGCTGGCGGAGATGGTGATGTCCACGCCGCCGTACCGGACGCTGCGCGCCGCCGCGCCGGCGTCCTGAAACGGCCACCGGCCGCGCCGGGCACGGAGCTCAGGCAGGCCGCGCGAACGCCTGCTCACACAGGCGATCCAGGTAGCCACGCATGCGCGCCTCCAGCTCGGCCGGCGCCGACGGCGGCAGCGGACGCGACGCATCGGTGCCGCCCCGGGCGTGCACGCGCGGATACGCCACGTCGGGCACCGGCACCCGCAGGAACTCGCACAGCGGCGCCCAGCCGGCCTCCATCGGCAGCACCAGCAGGCGCTGCGCGGGCACCGCCTCGATCACCGCGCGGTTCCAGCGCTCGAAGTAGCCGGTCATGAACGCGCGATCGCCGATCCGCTCGCCGAAGTCACGCCTGAAGAAGTCACTCAGCTCCGCGCCATCGCTGCCGAGCAGCGGGTTGCGCCGCTCGGGCGAGAAGATCGTGGCGTGCACCGAATCGAACCAGTCGTCGGGATCGCGCAGTGTCAGCACCACCCCGGCGTCCGGGTAGCGCTGCATCAGCTCGCGCCAGAAGCAGCACCCCGGGTAATCGACGGTGGCCGCGTAGCCGTCGAAGATCGCATCCCAATCGGGCGCACCGCGCACCGCCCGGTTCCACAGCGGCAGCGAGCGGCGCACCGTAGCGGCCACTTCCATCGCGTGGTAGCAGGGGCCGAAGCCGATCCGCTCCAGCGCCAGCTTGAGCGACAGCGTGCCGGTGCGTCCCAGCCCGGCGCCGATCACCTTCAGGCCCATTGCCGTGTCCTCGCGTGGGTTGCGCATGCCTGCCCCGTACCCGTCCCGCCGGCCCGCGCCACTACCCGGATGCCTCCCCGGCCCCGGCGCGCCGGTACACCGAGACCTGGCTGGGACTGGCGGCGGTGAACGGCTCGCGCCGCCAGCCGCCCCAGCGCTCGCGCAGTTCCAACCCGGCGATGCGCGCCATCAGATCCAATTCGGTCGGCCACACGTAGCGCCGCCGATGCCGGAATATCCGTGTGCGCTGGCCGCCCACCACGATGACGCGCTGGTCGATCCACTGCCGCACCAGGTCGGTCCTGGAGGACAGCAGCATCAGGCAATCCTCGGCGTCGCCATCGGGGGACGGGACGTCGAAGACCTCCTCGATGCCGGCGCCGCGATGGAAGATGCGTTCTCCCGGCATGACCGTCTGCACGACGAACACGCCCGCCGGGGCCAGCACCCGCGCCACGCTGGCGAAGCAGCTCAGCTGTGCTTCCTGGGTCAGCAGGTAGCCGAACGAGACCACCATGTAGACCAGGTCGAACGGACCGGGCAGCGGGATCTGCGCGAAATCGCCGCAGGCCACGTGCAGCCGCTCCGCGCCCGGCTTGGTGCGCAGCCTTGCGAGCATCTGCTCGGAGCTGTCCACGCCGGACACGCGCAGACCGCGCGCGGCCAGCGGCAGGGCCAGGCGCCCGGTGCCGATCCCCAGTTCCAGCGCCTCGCCGCCGCCCGCCAGTTCCGACAGCGCGTCGATGCAGTTGGCCTTGACGTTCTCGGGCCAACGGTCGTGCCAGGCGTCGTAGAAATGCGCCATCGCATCGTAGTCGGTATCCATGGAATGACCGGTCTGCAAGTGGGGGACTCTCCGGCGGTGCGGCCGGACTATAACGCAGCGGTCCGCGCGCAAACGGCGCGACCGACCACTTGCCGATACCCGCGCTGAACACGGTTTTGCGAAAAATGCGCTGACCCGCGCGCTCATCGCGTGACCGAGCCCGCAGAATCGCGCATTCAACGAGGCGGCTTTCGCACCGCCGCCGCCGACCATCCTGGAGGCCGGATTGACGATCGCCCGCGCCGCATTCCACGATACGCCACGGCGCCGTGACATCGGTGTCGGACGGATCGATGCGATCCCGTCGATCCGGCATTCCTCCCCAGCCCAGGAGTCGAAATGAAACGCCTGATCTTCATGATGGCCCGCCTCGTCCATGGCCTGCGCGGTGGTTACAAGCTCGGCTACATCTATACCTACTGACCCGACCACGCGTCGTCCGGCGTGGCGGGAGGCGAGTCTCCCCCACGCCATCCTCCCCTTCTTCACCGGACCGCACACGCAGGGATCGCGCCCATGACCAGCGCCGCTGGCGCCTGCCTGCCCCCGGGTCCGCGCGGCGGATTCCTGGTCGGCAACGCGCTCGACTTCGCCGAGGATCCACTAGGGTTCCTGCGCCGTTGCGCGGACCGCTATGGCGACCTTTCCCGGATCGCGCGGCATACCTACCTGGCGAGCCACCCCGAGCTGGTCCGGCAGGTGTTCCAGGATCGCGACGGCGTCTACGCCAAGGTCGCGCCCGGCACCACGCGGACGGATACGTCGGCCTTTCCCGCCTCGGTGATGAACAGCGAAGGCGGCGAATGGCGGGCCAAGCGACAGACGCTGCAAGGCGTCTTCCATTCCATGCAGGTCCGCGACGGCGTCGCGCGCGCGCTGGCCGCGATCGGTCCGAGCCTCGATGGCTGGCGCGAGCTACCGCCCGATCGCGACATCCGCCGGGAGATGGAGGACCTGTGCCTGCGGGTCGGCGGCGACGTGCTGCTCGCTGCGCCGATCGAACGCGACGAGGCCCGCCATTTCGTGGCGACGGTCGATGCGATCATGGGCTTGACCCGAAGCCCGGTGCGTTTCCCGCGCTGGCTGCCGACCCCGGGCAACCTGCGCCTGCGCCGCGCGCACGCGCGGCTGGATCGTGGCCTCGATCGCATCGTCGCCCGCCACCGCGCCGGCCCGGCCGATCGGCGTCCCTGCCTGCTGGGCGCGCTGCTGCACGCCGACCCCGGCGGCGGCTCGGCCTGGCTGCGCGACGAACTGGCCACGATGGTCATGTCGGGACTGGAGCCGATGGCCGACGGGCTGACCTGGACGCTGCACCTGCTGGCCGGCCATCCCGACGCGCAGCGACGTGTGCTCGCCGAGCTGCAGGCGCGCCTCGGCGAGCGCGCGCCGCTCGACCCGGACGCGGTGGCGGACCTGCGCTACGCCGGGGCGGTGGTCCGCGAATCACTGCGCCTGTATCCACCGGCCTGGATGACCGGCCGGATCGCGATGCGCGACACCCGGCTCGGCGACTTCGACGTTCCCGCCGGCACCCAGGTGGTGGTCAGCCAGTGGGTCAGCCACCGCGACCCCAGGTACTTCGCGGCCCCCGACACGTTCGCCCCCGAACGCTGGCTGCCGCCGCGACGGCAGGCCGACCCGCCGCGCTACGCCTATTTCCCGTTCGGGGGCGGCGCCCGCCACTGCGTCGGCGGCGCCCTGGCCATGGCCCAGATGACCGCGGTCATCGCGGCGATCGTCCGCGCCTTCGAGGTGGCGCCGGCCGCGGACGCCCAGCCCAGGCCGTTCCCGGCACTGGTGCTGCGCCCGCTCGGCGTGCGCCTGGACCTGACCGCGCGGGCGCGGTGCCGCCGCGACGATCCGCACGCCACGCGCGCCGGCGACCCGCGATGAACGCCGCGACCCCGACCAAGCGGCGCGAGTACCCCAACCGCTTCTTCGATTCGGCGGCCTGGAACGATTTGCGCTATCGCCAGGGTGACATCGTCATCGCCAGCTACGCGAAGGCCGGCACCACGCTGGTGCAGCAGATCGTGGCCCAGCTGGTGTTCGGCGGACGGGCCGAAGTCGACGTCGCCGCCCTGTCCCCCTGGCTGGATTCGGTCCACCCGGACCGGGCGACCAAGCTGGCCCTGCTCCAGGCGCAAGCCCACAGGCGCTTCATCAAGACCCATCTACCGGCCGATGCGCTGGCCTTCGATCCAGGCGCGAAGTATCTCTACGTCGGACGCGACGGACGCGACATCGCCTGCAGCCTGTACGACCACCAGCGCGCGGTCGCGCGCGACGCGCAGGCCAGGCTGGACGCGGCGGGAACCGCGCCGGGCCGGCTACGCGTGCTGGCCGCGCCACAGGCATCGCCGACCGAATACTTCCAGACCTGGCTGGAACGCGACGGCCACCCGTTCTGGCCTTTCTGGGAAGGCGTCCGCAGTTGGTGGCCGCTGCGCGGACACGACCAGGTGCTGTTCGTGCATTTCGCCCGGCTGCGCGCCGACCTGCCCGGCGAGATCCGGCGGATCGCGGATTTCCTCGATATCCGGATCGAGCCGGCCGCGTGGCCGGCGATCCTGGAGCATTGCAGCTTCGGCTACATGAAGGCGCATGCCGCGCGCTACGTGCCGCACGGCACGGGACTGTGGCAAGACGACGGGCGTGCGTTCTTCAGCGCGGGCCGGGCCGGCCGCTGGCGCGACACACTCACGCCAGCGGCCGGCGCAGCCTACGAGTGGCACGCGCGCGCCGAGCTCGGCAAGGATTGCGCACACTGGCTGGCCTGCGGCGAACCGACCTGAGACCGCGGCGTTCGGGCCGGGCGTGCGCCGGGCGGTGGCAGAGCCGCACCGGCCACCATGAGGGTCGCACGCCATAGTGCCGGGTTTGCCCGGCGGGAGCCTTCCCGATAACGCTCTCGCCAAGCCAGCGCGGCGCTACGACCAGAGCGCCAGCGCTACCAGCACCGCAACCTCGACCAGCTCGGCCAGCGCGCCGCAGGTATCGCCGGTCATGCCGCCCAGGCGCTTGCGGCAGGCATGACGCCACAGCGCGAACACGCCGCCGGCCACGAGCAGCGCGACCGCACCGGGCGTCTCCGCCGCCAGCGCCAGCCCCGCGGCCGCCAGCACCGCCAGGCCGCACG
>JASGDF010000157.1:0-5783 GCA_047607345.1 Pseudomonas sp.
CACCGGCGCGGGCGGGGCCGACCCACGCCGCTTCAGCTACCGCCGCGCCTGGCGGCCGGCGGTGGACAGCCTGGCCGGGCAGCGCCAGCCGCTGGCGCCGTGGGTCGCCGGCGCGTTGCCCGAGGACGGCGCCGACCCACCCGTCAGCGTCTCGCTCGACGAGCTGCGACGGCTGTTCACCGACCCGGCCGGGCAGTTCCTGCGCCAGCGCCTGCACCTGCGCCTGCCCGAACCGGCCGCGGCCGACAGCGACCTGGAGCCGCTGCTGGCGCCCGCTGGCGGGCTGGAGCGGCACGCCCTGCAGCGCGAGCTGTTCGCCGCCGCGCTCGATGGCGACCGCGACGGCCTGTACGAGCGCCTGCGCGCCCGCGCGCTGCTGCCGTCCGGCCCGCTCGGCCGGCGCCAGCTCGACCAGCATCTGCACGCGGTGCGGCCCTACGCCGATGCGTTCCGGCAGTGGCGCGGCGACGCGCCCGCGCGGTCGCGCCGGCTGCAGGTCGAGATCGACGGCACGTCGCTGCACGGCCGCCTGCACGGCTGGTACGCGCCCGGGCTCGGCCGCGTGCAGATCGGCGCGCCCGGCGCGCGCGCGGCGATCCGCGACGGCCTGGAGTGGCTGCTGCTGCGCGCGGCAGGGGAGACCGCGCCTTACGTGCGCTTCCACGAGCAGGACGACAGCCTCGGCCCGCATCCCATGGACCGCGTGCCGCTGCCGCCGACGCAGGCGCGCGCCGCGCTGGCCGAGCTGCTGGCGCTGTACCGCGCCGGCCTGCGCGCGCCGCTGCCGTTCGCGCCGTACAGCAGCTGGAAGTACCACCAGGCCGCGCACGCCGACGACCTCGACAAGGCGATCAAGGACGCCGCCGGGCAATGGCAGGCCGGCTTCGGCTGGGGCGAGTCGGCCTCGCCGGAACTGCGCCTGGTCACCCGCGGCCGCGACCCGTTCGACGATGCCGCGCAGTTCGCCGTGTTCGCCGTCACCAGCCACCGGCTGTACTCGCTGCTGGAACGCGGCGAGCCCGGCCCCGCGCTCGACCCGGCGCGGCTGGCCGAGAGCTGGCGCCACTGGCACGGCGCGCAGGAGGCGGCCGAATGAGCGCCCCGCGCGATCCCTACCTGGAGCTGCCACTGGCCGGCGTGCGCCTGATCGAGGCCAGCGCCGGCACCGGCAAGACCTTCACCCTGGCCACCCTGGTGACCCGGCTGGTGGTCGAGCGGCGCCTGCGCATCGGCCAGATCCTGGCGGTCACCTTCACCGAGGCTGCCACCCAGGAACTGCGCCGCCGCATCCGCGAACGCCTGGCCCTGGCCGCGACGCTGGTGCCCACGGAAACCCCTGAAACCCTCGAACCCCTCGAACCCTCTGTAGGAGCGACTTCAGTCGCGAAGGGCCTTCCCGGTAAAGCCCCATCGCGACTGAAGTCGCTCCTACAGGAATCGCCGGTACAGGAATCGCCAGACTCTCCCGACGCCGCGCTTACCCGGCAGATCCTCGACGCCCATCTCGCCACGACGGACGAATCGCCCGCCGCGCTGCGCCACCGCCTCCAGCAGGCCGCCGAGGACATCGACCTCGCCGCGATCTTCACCATCCACGGCTTCTGCGCCCGCGTGCTGCGCGAGCACGCGCTGGAAAGCGGCCAGGCCTTCGCCGCGCCCGAGCTGCTGGCCAACGACCGCGAGCTGTTGGCCGAGGTCGCCGCCGACCTGTGGCGCGCGCGCGCGGCCGATCCGGCGATGGCGGAAGACCTGGTCGCGCTGTGGCCGGGCGGCCCCGATGCACTCGCCGCCGACCTGCGCGAGCTGGTGCGTCATCCACGGCTGCTGCCGGCGGCCGTCGCGGACGACGGCGCCGCACCGCTGGCCGCGCTGCACGCAGCGGCCACCGCGCTGGCCGCTGCGTTCCGCACCCATGGCACCGGTTTCTTCGAGGCGGTGATGGCCGCGGCCGAGGGCGGCGTGCTGAGCAAGGTCAGCTACAAGGCCGACTGGCTCGCCTCGCTGTGGCACTGGTTCGAAGGCTTCGCCGCCGCGCCGGACGATCCGCCGCCGCCGCATCCCAAGCTGGTCAAGCTCACCGCCGCCGAACTGGCCGGCGGCACCAACAAGAAGGCTACCGGGCAGACCCCGACTTCGCCGATGACCCACGAGGTCGACGCCTACCTCGCCGCGCTCGCGCAGCTGGAGCAGTGGCGCGCCCGGCGTCGCATCCGCCTGCTGCACGCCCTGCGCGAGCAGGCCATCGCGCGGCTGGACCGGCTCAAGCGCCAGCGCCGCGTGCAGACCTACGATGACCTGGTCGACGGTGTGGCGCGCGCGCTGGACGGTCCGCAGGGCGTGGTGCTGGCCCGGCATCTGCGCGCGCAGTACGCGGTCGCGCTGGTGGACGAGTTCCAGGACACCGACGAGCGCCAGTGGTCGATCTTCTCCAGGGTGTTCGGCCCGCAGGCGCCGGGCGCCGACGAGGATGGCGCGGAACCGGGGTTGCTTGCGCTGATCGGCGACCCCAAGCAGGCGATCTACGGATTCCGTGGCGGCGACGTGCGCACCTACCTGGCCGCGGCCGAGCGCGCCGAGCGTGCCCCGCCGCTGGGCCACAACTTCCGCTCGCGCCCGGCGTTGCTGGCCGCGATCGACGCGCTGTACGCCCAGGCCGGCTACGCCGAGGCCTTCCTCACCGACGGCATCGCCTTCCACCCGGTGCAGCCCGGCACCCAGCGCCGCGACGCGGACCTGCAACGTGACGATGTCGCCGCGCCGGCGCTGACCCTGTGGCGCGCGCCGGAGCCGCCGCCGCCGGCGAAGGGAAAGCCCAAGCCCTGGAGCGCCGGCCGCGCGCGCGAACTGTGCACCGCCGCCTGCGTCGCCGCGATCGGCGACTGGCTGGCCGCCGGCCGTGCCGGCACCGCAACGGTCGGCGGGCGCCCGGTGCAGCCCGGCGACATCGCGGTACTGGTGCGCAGCCACGGCGAGGCCACCCGCATCCAGCAGGCGCTGGGCGCGGCCGGCATCCCCGCGGTCGCCGCCGGCAGGCAGAGCCTGTACGCCACCGCCGAGGCGCTGGAGTTGCTGGCGCTGCTGCAGGCGCTGCTCGACCCCGGCGACGACGCCCGCCTGCGCGCCGCGCTGGCCACCGTGCTGATCGGCGAGGACGCCGCCGCGCTCGCCGCGCTCGACCACGACGGCGAGCGCCACCGCCGCTGGCAGCAGCAGGCGCTGGACTGGCGCGAGCGCTGGCAGCGCGGCGGCCCGCTAGCGCTGGTCGGCGAGCTCGGCGCCGCGCATGGCCGGCGCCTGCTGGCGCTGGTCGATGGCGAGCGTCGCCTGACCAACTACCTGCAGCTGGGCGAACTGCTGCAGGAGGCCGACGCCCGCGCGCTCGGCCCGCACGGGCTGGTGGACTGGCTCGCGCGCCGGATCGCCGCGGCTGACCCCGGCGACGAGACCCAGCTGCTGCGGCTGGAATCGGACGCGCGCCGGGTGCAGATCGTCACCCTGCACAAGTCCAAGGGCCTGGAGTACCCGCTGGTGTTCCTGCCCTACCTGGGCATCGGCCGTCCCGATGCCGGCCCCGGGCGCTGCTGCGTCGTGCACGATCCGGTCGACGGCCGCTGCCTGCACTGGAACACCGCGAAGTGGAGCGCCGCCAAGGACGACCTCGCTTGGAGCGCCGCCGAGACTGCCTGGCGCCAGGAACAGCGCGCCGAGGACGCGCGCCTGCTCTACGTCGGCCTGACCCGCGCCGAGCATGCGCTGTGGATCGCGACCGGCCCGTTCTACCAGCACGCCCGTACCGCGCTGGCGGCGATGGTCGCCGAGCCGGAGGCGTTGCAGGCCGCCGCCGGCCCCGGCGTGGTCGTGCTCGATGCCAGTGTTCCGCCGGCCACGCCGGAGCGGCTGCCGCTTGCCGCCGCGGGCCAGGTGCCGCCGGCCCGCGTCGCGCAACGCCATGTCGCCCCGGAATGGTGGGTCTACAGCTTCACCCAGCTCGCCAACGCCGACGCCGGGATCGCCGACCCGATGGCCAGCGCCACCGAGGAAAGCGGCGGCGGCAGCGACGAGCCGGCCGGCGACGCCGCGGCCGCCGTGCCGGCACCGGCCGAGCCGTTCGACCCGCGCTTTGCCGGCAACCGCTTCGGCGTGGTGCTGCACGAGGTGTTCGAGCGCGCCGACTTCGCCGCCTGGCAGGGCTGGCGCCCCGGCCAGCCGGCCTCACCGGGCCAGGCCGAGCTGATCGCCGAGGCGTTGCAGCGTGGCGGCTATGCCCGCGACGAGCTCGCCGACGGCACCGCCATGCTCACCGCGCTGGTCGGCCATAGCCTCACCGTGGCGCTGCCCGAGGGCACCGCGCTGGCGCAGCTGCCCGAGGCGCAGCGCCGCAACGAGATGGAATTCCACTTCGCGATGCAGCCCACCCGGGTTGACGCGCTGCTGGCGCTGCTGCACCGCTTCGGCGTGGTCGCCGAGCGCCGGGCCTTCGGCGCGCGCCAGCGCCTGGAAGGCCTGATGACCGGCCTGATCGACCTCACCTACCACTTCGAGGGCCGCTGGTACGTGCTCGACTACAAGTCCAACCGGCTGCCGGCCTACGACCCCGACGCGCTGGCCCGCGCGATGGCGCATAGCGAGTACGAACTGCAGGCGCTGATCTACACCGTCGCGCTGCACCGCTGGCTGCGCTTCCGCCTGGGCGAAGCCTACGACTACGCGCGCGACTTCGGTGGCGTGCGCTATCTCTTTTGCCGCGGCCTGGACGCCGCGCGGGTGCCGTCTCCAGGCGTGCACGCCTGGCGCTTCGACCCGGCGCTGGTCGAGGCGGTGGATGCCCTGTTCGCCGGTCACGTCTTGCCGGAGGCGCTGGCATGAACACGCTCGCAAGACCTCTTGCCGAACCGGGCTTGCTGGGCTGGCGCATTGCCGGGCACGCTCCAGCCGAGCAAGTTCGGCGCTACGGCGGGACGGCATCGATCGTGGGTGTCGCCGCCGATGCCGATGCCGCCGTTCCCTGCGTTTGCCGGCGACCACCGACGGCGGTGGCGCAGGCGTGCCGGGAGTCCGCGCCATGACCCTGTTCGACGCGCTCCAGCGCAGCGGTTGCCTGCGCACCCTGGATGTCGCCTTCGCCCAGACCTTGCACCGGCTGGCGCCGGATACCGGCGCGCAGGTGCTGGCCGGCGGCGCGCTGGCCTCGCTGGCGGTGGCCAGCGGCCACGCTGGCCTCGACCCGGCCCGGGCCGGCGTGCTGCTGGAGACCCGCGACGGCCCGGCCCCGGGCCTGCCCGATTCGGGCGACTGGCAGCGCGCGCTGGCCGCCTCGCGCTGGGTCGCCCAGCCCGCCGCGGACGTGCCCGCCGATGCCGAGTGCCCGCTGGTGCTCGAGCACGGCCTGCTCTACCTGCGCCGCTACCGCGAGTACGAGCGCCGCCTCGCGGCCGGCCTGCAACGGCTGGCCGCGCACCCGCTGCCGGACTTCGACCCCGCCGCGCTGGCACCGCTGTTCGCCCGGCTGTTCCCCAATGTCATATCCCCTCTCCCGCTTGCGGGAGAGGGTGCCCAAAGGGCGGGTGAGGGTGTGGGCGAGGACCGCCAGGCCCAGGCCGCCGCGCTCGCCCTGCGCCGCGCGCTGCTGCTGGTCACCGGCGGTCCCGGCACCGGCAAGACCACCACGATCGCGCGCCTGCTGCTGCTGCGCATCGCCCAGGCCCGGGCATCGGGCAACGCGCCGCCGCGCATCGCCCTGGCCGCGCCCACCGGCCGCGCCGCCGAGCGCATGGCCGAGAGCC
>JASGDF010000158.1:0-11932 GCA_047607345.1 Pseudomonas sp.
CTGCCGCTGCGCGCGCAGCTCGGGCAGCAGCGCCCGCCCGGCATGGCCGGCGATGGTCTGCGGCAGGGTGCGGCCCTTGCTGCACAGCCGGCCGTGGTTGGCCGGGTGCGCCGGATCGCCGTCGATGCCGACGATGCGCTCGCCCTGCGCGTCGGCTTCGCTGTGGATCAGCACGCCGCAGCCGACCCCGCAGTAGCAGCAGGTCGAGCGCGTGGTGCGCCGGACCGTGCCGGCGCCGTCCTCCATCGCTGTCGCTGGCGCCATGCCTTCGCTCATGCCGGCTCGGCCTGCGGCTGCTCGGCGGCCACCGGCACGATCCAGACCACCGCGTCCTCGATCTTGACTGGATAGCGCGGCGCGCAGCCCACGTCCGGCGCGCAGGCGTGGCCATCGTCCAGGCCGATGTTCCAGTTGTGCAGCGGGCAGGCCACGCTGCGCCCGCTGACGATGCCCTGCGACAGCGGCCCACCCTTGTGCGGGCAGCGATCGCGCAGCGCGAACACCTCGTCGTCGGCGGTGCGGAACAGCGCGATCGGTTCCAGTCCCTCGATCAGCAGCACCCGCGCGCCGAGCGGCGGCAGTTCGTCCAGCGCGCACACGCGCACCCAGTTCGTGACGGTACCCATGCTCATTCCTCCACCGCCGCGGCCGGCGCGGCGATCCGCAATGGCTGGAACTCGCGGGCGCGTTCGCCGGCGATACGCACCGCCCACGGATCGGACAGCCCTTCCAGCGAATACAGCAGGCGCTCGTACAGCGCGCGGCGGCCCTCGGCGTCGTCCACCACCTTCTGCTTGATGTAGTCCAGCCCGACCCGCGCGATGTAGTGCACGGTGCGGTCCAGGTAGTAGGCCTCCTCGCGATACAGTTGCAGGAAGGCGCCGGTGTACTCCTTCACCTCCTCGGCGGTGCGGACCTTGACCAGGAAGCGCGCGACCTCGGTCTTGATGCCGCCGTTGCCGCCGACGTGGATCTCCCAGCCCGAATCGACCGCGATGACGCCCACGTCCTTGATCCCCGACTCGGCGCAGTTGCGCGGGCAGCCGGACACCGCCAGCTTGACCTTGTGCGGGCTCCACATGTTGGCCAGCATCGTCTCCAGGTCGATGCCCATCTGGGTGCTGTTCTGGGTGCCGAACCGGCAGAACTCGCTGCCCACGCAAGTCTTCACCGTGCGGATCGACTTGCCGTAGGCGTGGCCGGAGGGCATGCCCAGGTCCCGCCACACGCTCACCAGGTCCTCCTTCTTCACCCCGAGCAGGTCGATGCGCTGGCCGCCGGTGACCTTGACCATCGGCACCGCGTACTTGTCGGCGACATCAGCGATACGGCGCAGCTCGCTGGCATTGGTCACCCCGCCCTTCATCTGCGGGATCACCGAGAACGTGCCGTCCTTCTGGATATTGGCGTGCGCGCGCTCGTTGATGAAGCGCGACTGCGGATCGTCCAGCGCCTCGTGCGGCCAGGTCGAGAGCATGTAGTAGTTCAGCGCCGGCCGACAGGTCGCGCAGCCGTTGGGCGTGCGCCACTCCAGGAACGCATAGGCCTGCACATGGCTGAGCAGCCGGTGCTCGCGCACCGCCTTGCGCAGCTCGCCATGGCTGAGGTCGGTACAGGCGCACACCGCCTTGGTCTTGGGGGTCTCCTGGAAGTTCGAGCCGAGGCAGTTCATCAAAATCTGCTCGACCAGCCCGGTGCACGAGCCGCAGGAACTGGCGGCCTTGGTCTGCTTCTTGACGTCATCGACGGTGAACAGGCCCTGCTCGCGCACCGCCTTGACGATGGTGCCCTTGCACACGCCGTTGCAGCCGCAGACCTCGTCGCTGTCGGCCATCGCGCTAGCGCGGTCCTGGCCGCCGGTGCCGGCATCGCCCAGCGCGCTCTCGCCGAAGATCAGCGCATCGCGCTGGTCCTGCACCGGGGTACCGTCCTTGAGCAGCTTGAAGTACCAGCCGCCGTCGCCGGTATCGCCGTACAGGCAGGCGCCGACCAGCTTGTCGTCGCGGATCACCAGCTTCTTGTAGACCCCGCCGGCCGGATCGGACAGCACGATCTCCTCGGCGCCGTCGCCGCCCATGAAGTCGCCGGCCGAGAACAGGTCGATGCCGGTGACCTTGAGCTTGGTCGAGGACACCGAGCCCTTGTAGATGCCGATGCCGTACTGGGCCAGGTGGTTGGCGCAGACCTTGGCCTGCTCGAACAGCGGCGCCACCAGCCCGTAGGCGATGCCACGGTGGTTGGCGCACTCGCCGACCGCGTACACGCGCGGATCGAAGGTCTGCAGGCTGTCGTTGACCACGATGCCGCGCGAGCAATGAATGCCGGCTTCCTCGGCCAGCTTGGTGTTCGGGCGGATGCCGGCCGCCATCACCACCAGGTCGGCCGGGATCTCGCTACCGTCGGCGAACTTCACCCCGACCACCTCGCCGTCGGCGTTGCCGAGGATCTCGCGGGTGGTGGCCTGCAGGCGGAAGTTCAGGCCACGCTCGACCAGCGACTTCTGCAGCAGCCCGCCGGCCACCGGGTCGAGCTGGCGCTCCAGCAGCCAGCCGGCCAGGTGCACCACGGTCACCTCCATGCCGCGCAGCTTCAGTCCGTTGGCCGCTTCCAGCCCGAGCAGGCCGCCGCCGATCACCACCGCGTGACGCTTGATCCGCGCGGTATCGATCATCACCTGGGTGTCGTGGATGTCGCGGTAGCCGATCACGCCCTTCAGGTCCTTGCCCGGCACCGGCAGGATGAACGGGACCGAGCCGGTGGCGATCAGCAGCCGGTCGTACTCGGCCTCGCTGCCGTCGGCGGCGATCACCCGGCGCCGCACCCGGTCGATCCGCACGACCTCCTTGTCCAGGTGCAGGCGGATGCCGTTGTCGGCGTACCACGACAGCGGATTGAGCACGATGTCGTCGAAGTCCTGCTCGCCGGCCAATACCGGCGAGAGCAGGATGCGGTTGTAGTTCGGGTGCGGCTCGGCGCCGAACACGGTGATCTCGTACATGTCCGGCGCGAGCTTGAGCAGCTCCTCGACGGTGCGGATGCCGGCCATGCCGTTGCCGATGACGATCAGTCTGGGTTGTTTCATGGATGCGCCTCCAGAAGCGCCTGGACAGTGAGGGTGCGCGGGCGCCGGATCAGGAATTGCCCCGAACCGCCAGCGCGGCGGCCGGTTCGGACCGGGCCTCGGCGGTGCGCGCATGGGTCGAGTAGATCGCCAGGCCGACGAAGGCCAGACCGCCGACCAGGTTGCCGAGCACGGTCGGGATCTCGTTCCAGACCAGGTAGTCCAGTATCGAGAACTGCCCTCCCAGCATCAGCCCGGAGGGGAACAGGAACATGTTGACGACCGAATGCTCGAAGCCCATGTAGAAGAACAGCATGATCGGCATCCACATGGCGATGACCTTGCCCGACACGCTGGAGGACATCAGCGCGCCGACCACGCCGGTGGACACCATCCAGTTGCACAGCACGCCGCGCACGAACAGCGTCAACATGCCGGCCGCGCCGTGCGCCGCGTAGCCGAGCGTGCGCGACTCGCCGATGTGCCCGATCTTCTGTCCCACCGCGTCCGGCATGGCGCTGAAGCCGAAGGTGACGATGATCGCCATGAACACCGCCACCGTGAACGCACCGGCGAAGTTGCCGGCGAACACCAGGCCCCAGTTACGCAGCACCCCGGACCAGTCGCAGCCTGGACGGCGGTCGATCACCGCGAGCGGGCACAGCGTGAACACCCCGGTCAGCAGGTCGAAGCCGAGCAGGTACAGGATGCAGACCCCGACCGGGAACAGCACCGCGCCCAGCAGCGGCTGCCCGGTCTGCACCGATATGGTCACCGCGAACGCCGCCGCCAGCGCCAGGATTCCGCCGGCCATGTAGGCGCGGATCAAGGTGTCGCGGGTCGACATGAAAATCTTGGACTCGCCCGCATCGATCATCTTCCTGGCGAGTTCGGAGGGAACCAGATAGCTCATTGAAATGTCCTTGGAGTCGGATTGGAGGAGATCGCGCGCGGGATCTTCAGACCCGCGCCGCGCCGGTCGCGGTCCACTGGCTGCGCCACTCGCGCTTGACCCCCGCCAGCAGCGCCCAGCCGCCGAGCGCGCACAGCGCGAACAGCCACATCCCCGGCGCGTAGCTGCCGCTGTGCTGCTTGATCACGCCCAGGCCGGCCGCCAGCACGAACCCGCCGATGCCGCCGGCCATGCCGATCAGCCCGGTCATCACCCCGATCTCCGCGCCGAAGCGCTGCGGCACCAGCTGGAACACCGCGCCGTTGCCGGCGCCCAGGAACAGCAGGGTCAGCACGAACAGCGCCAGCGATGTCGCCGCGCCACCCAGGCCGGTGCCAGCCGCCGCCACCAGCACCGCGACCAGGAGGTAGACCCCCAGCAGCGAGCGCGTGCCGCCGACCCGGTCGGCGATCACCCCGCCGAGCGGTCGCATCACCGAGCCGGCCAGCACGCAGGCGGCGGTGGCCCAGCCGGCATGCCGCGCATCGAAACCGAACTGGTCGTGGAAATAGCCGGGCAACGCGCTGGCGAAACCGGAGAAACCGCCGAAGGTGATCGCGTAGAAGAACATGAAGCGCCACGAATCACGGTTGCCGACCAGCACCTTGCCGTAGTCGGCCAGGCGCTTGCGCGCGACCGGCACCGGCGCATCACGCGCGGCCAGCACGAACACCAGCAAGGCCACCACCAGCGGGATGCAGGCCAGCCCGAACACGTTGCGGTAGCCGAACGCCGCCGCCAGCGCCGGCGCGAACAGCGCCGCCAGCACCGTGCCGGAATTGCCGGCACCGGCGATGCCCATCGCGGTGCCCTGGTGCTCGGGCGGATACCAGCGCGAGGCCAGCGGCAGCGCCACCGCGAACGAGGCCCCGGCGATGCCGAGCAGCACGCCCAGCGCCACCGCCTGGCCGAAGCTCCCCACGCCCAGCTGCCATGCGCCGAACAGGGTGGCGATCACCGCCAGCTGCGCCAGCACCCCGGCGCGCTTGGCGCCGATGCGATCGGCCAGCATCCCCAGGAACAGCCGCAGCACCGCGCCGCACAGGATCGGCACCGCGATCATGAAGGCCCGCTGTTGCGTATCCAGCCCCAGCGCCTCGGCGATCGGTACCTGCAACGGACCGAGCAGGTACCAGACCATGAAGCTCAGGTCGAAGTACAGGAACGACGCGAACAGCGTGGGCGTGTGCCCCGATCGCCAGAAAGAGCGATTCATGCATGCATCTCCGGATGTGCGTTGGCGGAAAACAAAAACGGCGCCCCTCCGGTTCGCACCGGAAGGACGCCGTTGTCCTGGACGCGTCGGACCGCCGTTGGCCCGCCGCGCCTGAATCTAGTTGTGAGCGGGAGCGCCGTTGCCCCCGCAGCCGAGATAAAGCAATCAACGTGCCAGGTTTACCAGACCCGACCGATCCTGCTCATCCCCTTGATAAAAAAGGACTTATCGAACTTGCCTCGGCTCGTGGGCATCTTCCGCGAGACCCACCACGCCCCGGATGCGTGCGTTACGCACCATGCTTGTGCAAGAACACATGCACAACACAGCAAGCCGCATCAATCGTTCGCGATTTGATCGAACAGCCGCACCACGCGCCGCTCCTGCGCCGGCACTTCCACCCCGATCCGCGCGGCGGCGCGTCGATAGCTATCCAGCCGGTGGACATCGCGCAACAGCGCCTCCTGCTCCGGCAGCCCCGTACACCAGCCCCAGCGCCGGAACTGCGCCAGGAACCACTCCCCGTCCGACAGCCATGGCATGTTGACCGCGCCATCCCGATGGAACGCCAGTGCCGCCGGGTCGGCGGAAGCGTCGCCGAGGCAGGCGGCCAGCTGCGTGGCCGGCAGCCCGATGACCTCCGGTTCGGCAAGCCACTGCGCGCACCGCTCGCGATTGTCCGCGCTGGCGTCGAGCCAGCGGCATGCGGCCAGCACGCAGGCACTCAGGCGTTCGACCAGCTCCGGCTGCAACGCGGCGAAATCCCGCCTGCACGCCAGCACCTTTTCCGGATGCCCCGGCCAGATCTCGCCGCTGCGGATCACCCGCCGACCCGGTCCCTGCACCTCGGCGAGCGCCGCCCATGGCTCGCCGGAGCAGTAGCCGTCGATCAGCCCCTCGGCCAGCACGCGCGGCATCTGCGGCGGCGGGATCGTCAGCACGTCGACCTCGCGCATCGGGTCCACGCCCGAGGCCGCCAGCCAGTAGTACAACCACAGCGCATGGGTGCCGGTCGGGAAGGTCTGCGCGAACACCGCGCGCCGCCCCAGCCGCTCCAGCGCCTGCGGCAGCGTGCGCCCGGCCGCCAGCGCATCGGCCAGCGGCGACGCCAGCGTGATCGCCTGGCCGTTGTGATTGAGCGTCATCAGCACGGCCATCGGCGCGCGCGGCCCCGCCACGCCCAGCTCTATCCCGTAGACCAGGCCGGCCAGCGCGTGCGCGGCATGCACCTCGCCGGACAACAACCGGTCGCGCACCGCCGCCCAGGACGCCTGGCGCCGCAGCTCCAGGCGCAATCCCTGCGCGCGGTCCAGGCCGAGCCGGCTGGCGGCCAGCAACGGCGCGCAGTCGATCAGCGGCATGTAGGCCACGCGCAGCACGGTCGGGTCGGTTTCGTTCATTTCCTCATCCCAGCAGATCGGCCATGTCGACGATGCGCCGCGCCACCTCGGCCAGCTTGAGCCCCTGTTTCATCGCCTGCTGGCGCAGCGCCGCGTACGCGTCGGCCTCGGACAGGCCGCGCCGCTGCATCAGCAGGCCCTTGGCGCGATCGATCAGCTTGCGGTCCTGCAACGCCTGGCGCACCTCGTCCAGGCGCCGGCGCATCCCGCTCTCCTGCTCGAAGCGCGCCAGCGCCACCTGCAGCACCGGCGCCAGCCGCGCCGGCGACAGGCCGTCGACCACATAGGCCGCCACCCCGGCGCCGACCGCGGCGCGGATCAGCTGGTCGTCGCCATCGCCGGAGAACATCACCACCGGACGCGGCGCGCGCTCGTGCAGCATCGCCAGCTGCTCCAAGGTGTCGCGCGAGGGCGAATCCACGTCGATCACCACCATGTCCGGTTGCTGCTGCTGCACCGAGAGCAGCAGCGCCCGGGTAGTGGCGACTTCTTCCAGGACCTCGTAGCCGGCGCACTCGAGCGCCTCGCGCAGCTGGCCTATCGGCTTTTCGGTATCGTTGACCAGCAAAACACGCATTGGCGAAGGCGGGGCGTGGACGTGCCCCGATGGTGCCATGCAACATATCTCTCGCGCGAGTACCGATGGAGTCCGCATGCCGTTGTTCCCCCTGTTCGCCGACCTGCATGGGCGGCCGGTCCTGGTGATCGGCGGCGGCTCGGTCGCCACCCGCAAAGTGCAGGCCCTGCTGCGCGCCGGCGCGCGGATAAGCCTGCATGCGCGCGAACTTTCCGATGAACTGCAAGTGCTGCTGCGGCAGGGTCGGTTGCAGCGGATCGAAGGCGAATTCGATCCGGACTGGATCGACCCGGCCTGGCTGGTGGTGGCCGCCACCGACGACACCGCGCTGAACCGGCGCGTCGCCGCCGCTGCCGGCGAGCGCCGGCGCTGGGTCAACGTGGTCGATGACACCGAGCTTTCCAGCTACCACGTCCCGGCGATCGTCGACCGTGCCCCGCTCACCATCGCGATCTCCTCCGCAGGCGCCGCGCCGATGCTGGCGCGGCGCCTGCGCGAGCGCCTGGAAACCGAGCTGGACCACTCGCTCGGCGATCTGGCCGAACTGTTCGCACGCCAGCGCGCGCGCATCCGCGAGCGCCTGCCGGACACCGCGTTGCGCCGGCGCTGGTTCGAGCAGGTGCTCGACGGCGAGGTGCCGGTGCTGCTGCGCACCGGCAACCTTGACGCGGCCGAGCGCGCATTCGAGGCGGCGCTGGCCAGCACCGGAGAACTGCCCATGCGCGGCAGCGTGGCCCTGGTCGGCTGCGGCGGTGACGATCCCGGCCTGCTGACCCTGAAGGCGCTGCGTCAGCTCAACCTGGCCGACCTCATCCTGGTCGGCGACGGCGTGGCGCCTGCGATTCTCGAACTGGCCCGGCGCGACGCCGAACTACAACCATTGCCAGTGGACGACACACTGCCCGAACGGCTGTCGGAAATCGTTGCCGCCGGCCACAAGGCGGTCTGCCTGCGCCCCGGCGCCGGCTTCGTCGACGGCGCGCTGGAATCGGTGCTGCGCGCGCGCGGGATCGCCTGCGAGACCATTCCCGGCGTGGTGCCGTTGACGATGCCTGCCAGCACGTCTGGATGAGCCCCGCCGCGAGCATCGCGGGAACGGAGCACACCGCATGGCCACACGATCGCCGGACCTCAACCGACCGCGAACACCTTGCCGGTTTCGAGGCCCTCCACCGAGCGCAGGAAAGCCTCGGCCACGCGCGCGGCGGCGACCGGGTGATGCCCCGGCAACGGATTGCTCCCGAGCCTATCCACCGACTCCTGGATGATGGTCGGGCTTACCGCGTTGATCCTGCGGTCCTGGCCCAGCTGCGCGGCGGCGCCCACCACGAAGGCGTCGATGCCGCCGTTGGCGATGGTCGCGCCGATCCCGCCGTGCCAGGGCAGCCAGGACATGATCCCGGAGATCAGCGTGAACGAACCGCCCGCGCGCACCTGGCCCAGGCCCTGCAACACCAGATCGACCTGCGAGGCGAGCTTGCCGGCGACCGCGGCCTCGACGTCGGCGCGAGTGAATTCCAGCAACGGCTTGAGCGGCACCTCGCCGACCGTGCAGACCACCGCGTCCAGCGGCCCCGCCCTGCGGTAGACGGCGGCGATCGAGGCGCTGTCGGTGATGTCGATCGGCGAATCCGGATCACCGTAGTCGGCGGCCAGGACGCGGTGGCCCCGCGCGCGCAGCGCGGCGGCGACCGCCGCGCCGACCGTACCGGTCGAGCCGACCAGCAGGATGTCCTTCTCGCTCATGCCAGGTCTCCGTCGAGATCGGCCGACCAGTCGCGCGCGGCCGCCGCGCGGATGCCGGCCAGCAACGCGTCGTCGTAGTGCGCCTGGTCGGTCTCCACGTTCTTCTGCGCGATCACGCGCTTGCGGATGCGCCAACCGTCCTCCCCGCGTACCAGATCATCCACGTACAGCGCGTTGCCGCGTATGCGCTTGACCACGCCCGGCTCGTCGGTCGGGTGCAGGGTCAGATAGATGACCTCGCTCAGCGTGCGCGCGGTATCACCGGCAATCCGGTACAGCACGTTGCCCAGCAGATGCTGGCCGGAGATCCGCGTCCTGTTGAAGTCGACCAGGAACGCCTTGAACGCGTCCGCGCACATCGGCGGCAGTGGCATGCCGTGCAATGCGATCGTCGCCTCCGGCGCGAACACGGCGTCGTAGAGATCCCAGTGCTGCTGGTCCTGTGCCTGGCAGTACGCGACCAGCGTCTCCAGTATTTCCGCCCGCGCGACGACCTCGCGCTCCGACAAGTGGCCCATCGTCCGTCCTACCTCGGGTTGCCATCAAAGAAAGTGAAGGAAGCGGCATCGGCCAGGGTCGCCGTCACCGCCCGCGCGGCATCACCGGTGAAGGCGATGCGATGAACGTCGTCGCTCTTGCGGACCAGCACGCGCCGACGGATTCGCCAGTCGCGCGTGCCGCGCACCAGGTCGTCGATATAGAGCCCGGCGGCGACCTGGCGCCGCGCCAGGCCATCGCGCGGGTCGCGCTCCAGCGTCACCGCCAGGAACTCGGTGACGGTACGCATGCCCCCGGCACCGGCGACGAATCGGGTGTTACCCAGCAGGTGCTGCCCGGACAGCCGCGTGGCATCGAAGGTCTCGCACAGGAACCGGCGGAATGCCTCCGGCGTGAGCGCATCGTCGAGATAACCCGGCACCTCAATCCGCGCGTCGTCGCTGAAGGCGCTGGCGTACAGCGGCCAGTCGCGCTGGTCCACGCCCTGCGCGTAGCGGTTCAGGCAATCCACGATGGCCGCGCGCTCGGCCACCTCGCGCAGGCTCAGGCGCATACCGGCGCCACCGTGGCCGCCCGCATCAGCGCGGCATCGTCCTGCGGTTCGGTGATCGTCAGGAACTGGCCGATGTGCCTGGGCGCCTGCAACTCTGACAGCGTGAAAGCGGCCAGGTCGGCATAGGTAATGCGCGAGGAGCGGTTCAACGTGATTTTGGTGTAGACCTCGTGCGGCCGCCCGGCCGGCCCGTCGTAGATGGCCGGATTGCGGATCACCGTCCAGTCCACCGGCGCATCGCTGGCGGCGATGAACGCCTCCATGTCGTCCTTGTCGTGCACGCGGTTGCGCACCAGATCGCGCAGCCAGCGCACGTACTCGGAACCATCCTGGCTGCCGCCGGCGCCGTGCGTGCTCATCAGCACGATCCGGCGCACGCCGTGGCGCGGCATGGCCTCGAACAACAGGCGGGTCGAGACCACGCACACGTCAACCTTCTCGCTATCGTCGATCTCCGCGCGGGTGGTGCCGGCGGCGGGCAGGCCCAGGCTGGAGACGATGCCGTCGGCGCCCTCGACCAGCGTCTCGATGACCTGCCGGTCGCGCGCATCGCCGACCACCACGCGCAGGCGCGCGTGCGCCAGGGGGAAGGCCTGCGGGCGCCGGACCAGCGCGCTCACGTGGTGGCCCGCGGCCAATGCCTGCTCGACGATGGTGCGGCCGGTTCCGCCGGTGGCGCCGAGGACGCTGATGTGCATGCGTTAGTACTCCTGGAGGATCGAGGAAAGGGCGCGCAGAAGCGCGTCGGTGCGCGGCACCGGCGCGGAGAGGATCTCCAGCCATTGCTGGCCGGCGGATGGCGCCATGACCAGGGCGGCGTTGGCCAGGAACTTCTCGGTCACCCGCGCCTCCGAGAGCGGGCGCGCGGCGCTGCCGGAGGCGTGGTCGATCCGCCGGCAAAGCACCTGGCCCGGCAGTCGCAGCGACACCCGCGCCGGATAGCTGGCATGCGCCGCCAGCGGCACCAGCTCGGCGTTCGCGCGCAGGCGCACCCGCGCGGCGGCGGCGTTGACGCCGGGATCGGCCAGCGCCGCCGGCAGAAAACTCGCCGGCAGCACCTGGCCGCTCGCCAGCAGGCAACCGATCGCGAAGGGGAAACTAAACTGGGCATGCTCGGTCGTCGGCGCCGGCAGATAGTCCAGCATCGCCAGCGGCGCCATCACCTCCACCTCGACCGCCTCGACCTGCCCGGCGCCAACGCCGGTCTCGGCCAGCAGCTCGACGATGGCGTCGAGCGCGGCATGAAACCCGCGACAGCAGGCATAGGGCTTCAAGTAGGCGGCAGGCGCATGCCAATCGCGGCCGATCCCGGCGACGAACGGCTCGGCCGCGCGCGCGGTGGCGAACGGCGTGGCCGCGATCCCCAGCGGCGACGGCGCGTCGAGCGCGCCCGCGGCATCGACGAATCCGGCCGTGGCGAGGTCGACCGCGGTGATCGCCGTCGCCGCCGCCCAGCCGATCGATTCCTTGACCGCCGGCAACTGCAACGTCGCGATCGGGCCGTAGGCGGCCGCGATGCGCAAGGCGCCGCGTATCCCGCCCGCATCCAGCCCGCGCAGCTTCGCCACCGCCACGGCCGCGCCCAGGCAGGCGGCATAGCCACTGGTGTGATAGGGATCGCCCGGCGCGCGTGGCGCCATCAACCAGCCGGCGCGGATCGCCACTTCGTAACCGACCGCCAGCGCGGTCAACAGCCGCTCGCCGTCGCCATCGGCCGGCGGCGCGGCCAACAGCGCCGGCACGATCACCGCGCCGAGATGGATGCCGCCGCCCTCGTAATGGCCATCGTCATAGTCCAGCGCCGCGGCGGCCACGCCCAGCCGATGCGCCAGCAGGCTCCTGGACGTGCCATCCAGCGTGGCGGCGCGGCCGGCGGCCCGCGCGGCCGGCGTGCGCAGGCCGGCCAGCAGGCAGCCACAGGTGTCCAGC
>JASGDF010000159.1:0-6589 GCA_047607345.1 Pseudomonas sp.
CGCGCACTGCTGTCTGGAGAAATCCTGCTCGTCGCTCCCGCGCAGGCGGGAGCCCAGTGACTTGCGCGGCCATCTGCACGAAAGTCCCTGGATCTTCGATCCCCAGCCCTCGCGCACCGCGCGAGGGCGTTCGGCCGGGTGCGAGCCAATGGCTCGCAAGCCACCCGCCCTCACCCCCGCCTGCGCGGGGATGACGAGGGGGAGAGATTGGTGCGCAAGCCACGATCCGAGTTCCGAGCCGGTACGGATACGGGAAGTCCTTGCCCCCCATGCCTGGCACGCCCCCCCCTCCCAAAAGTTCTCCGGACAGTAGTGCGCTTTCGCGGGGACGACGGTCGGTCTTGCTGCGACAACTGACAGTCGGCGCTAGTCAGCTGCCGGGAAAGCGCCAACGGAGCAAGCTCCGCTCTACGGTGCACCGGCGCGGCGGCCGCGCTAGAACCCGGCCAGCTCGGGAATCCAGCGCGCGTAGCGCCCGGCCCGACCCAGCGAATTCGCATGCAGTGGCTGGCGCGCCTGCCAGGCGCTGGCGGTGGCGATCGCGCCGTCGGCACCACCGGTAGCCGCCGCGGCGGCGGCCTGCTCCGGCATCGGCACGCCGAGGAAACCGAACACCCGCGCCAGGGTCTGTTGCGGGCGAGTCACCAGCGCCTCGTAGTCCACCACCTGCAGCGGCAGCGTCGGCACCCACGTCTGCCAGTGCGCCAGCAGCCGCGCGCAGCTCGCGCCGACGCGGCGGATGCCGGCGAAGTCGTAGGCGAAGTCGAGTTCGCCGGGCACAAAATGCTGCATCCAGATCGACAGCGCGGTGTCGCGCGGATCGCGCCGGCACCAGAGAATGCGCGCGTTGGGGAACAGCGCGGCGATCAAGCCGAGGTGGAACCCGTTCATCGGCGCCTTGTCCAGGTACCAGCGCGCCGGCGCGTCGTCCTGCACCAGGTGGCGCAGGTACAGCGCCGCCGCCTCGCGCATCGCCGCCGGCTCGCCCAGCCGGCCGCTGCCGGCCAGGCCACGGCGCAGGAAGGCGATGGTCGGCAGCTCGCCGCGGTCGCGCACGCCCGGATGCCGGGCCAGCCGCGTCGCCAGCAGGGTCGAGCCGGTGCGCGGCAGGCCGACGATGAACACCGGCACCGGCGCGTCGTCGGCCACCGGCGCCGGCGCGCGCAGCGGCGGCTCGGCGACCACGGCGCGCTCCAGCGCTTCCCAGTCCGCGGCGTTGTCGCGCACCACGCTCGCGGCAAGCCGGTTGGCGCTGCGCAGGTGCGCGGCGGCCCGCGCATGCTCGCCGAGGTCGTCGTGCAGCTTGGCCAGCGCGAAATGCGCGGTGGCGCGCGCGCGCGGACGCGTCAGCGTGGCGATGCAGCCACCGATGCGTTCGAGGTCCGGGTCGTGCCGATCGCGGCAGCGCCGGCTCATCGCCAGCAGGTAGGGCAGGAAGCGCACCTCCAGGTCGGCGCCGCCGTCCCAGGCCGCCAGTGCGTGCCGGCGCGCCATGTCGAATTGCCCCAACACCAGGCATAGCCCCGCCGCCATCGCCAGCAGCTCCGGGTCCGGCCCCTGATGCAGTCCCAGCTCGCAGACCTGCAAGGCCTCGGCCTGCAGCCGGCTGGCGTCGAGGAAGCCGGCGATCCGGCGCAACACCGGCTGCGGCCGCGACGCGGCCTGCGCATAACCGCACAGCAGCCGCGCCACGGCTTGCAGGCGCGCCTGGGCGCGCAGCAGTTCGGCCAGCAGCAAGGTCGCATCGAGGTGGTCCGGTGCCTGCCGCAACAGCCCGGCCAGGATCGCCTCGGCGCGTTCGGGCGCGTCGTTCTGCCAGTGGACCCACGCCCACGCCTGATGCAACTCGGGCGCGAAGGCGCGTCGCGGCACCACCTGATCCAGCAGCGCCGCCGCGCGCGGCGCCTGCCCCGCCTCGACCAGTTGCCGGGCCAGCGCGATCACGTCCGCCACGGGGCAGGCAAGCAGCCTCGCGAGCGGATCGGCGCGTTCGATACCACCGGCGTTCAAGTTCCAGCCCTGCGCGCGCGGCCACGCCGCTCCGGTGTGCTTGGCCTCGCCGCTGCCGCCCCGTTTACCATGACCCGCACTGTTTCCTTGATGCACCTGAGAGAGCGAGAGCCACTATGAGCCTGACCGACTTCCCGCACCAGCCCGGCGTCGCGCCGCAACCGCCGGCCGAGACCGCCGGCTTCGTGTTCAACCACACCATGCTGCGGGTGAAGGACAGCGCGAAGTCGCTGGACTTCTACACCCGCGTGCTCGGCTTCCGCCTGATCGACCGGCGCGACTTCCCCGAGGCGCAGTTCAGCCTGTACTTCCTCGCGCTGCTGCCGGCAAGCGTGCAACTGCCCGAGGACGACGCGCAGCGCCGCGTGTGGATGGCCGGCATCCCCGGCGTGCTGGAGCTGACCCACAACCACGGCACCGAGACCCAGGATGGCCCGGTCTACCACGACGGCAACGCCGACCCGCGCGGCTTCGGCCATATCTGCGTGTCGGTGCCGGACCTGCACGCCGCCTGCGCGCGCTTCGATGCGCTCGATGTCCCGTATCAGAAGCGTCTGAGCGACGGCCGCATGAAGAACATCGCCTTCATCAAGGACCCGGACGGCTACTGGGTGGAGATCATCTCCAATACCTCGCGCGATTGAGCACGACCAAGCCGGCGCGTCCTCAGGGCCTGCGGGGCTGACTCGCCCAACCGCCGGCCGACGCGCTACTCCACCGTCACGCTCTTGGCCAGGTTGCGCGGCTTGTCCACGTCGGTGCCGCGCGCCAGCGCGGTGTGATACGCGAGCAGTTGCACCGGGATGGTGTGCACGATCGGGCTGAGCAGCCCCGTGTGGCGCGGCGTGCGGATCACCTGCACGCCCTCGGACTCGGTGAAGTGGCTGTCCTGGTCGGCGAACACGAACAGCTCGCCGCCGCGCGCGCGCACTTCCTGCATGTTGCTCTTGACCTTCTCCAGCAGGCTGTCGTTGGGCGCGATCACCACCACCGGCATCGCCGCGTCGACCAGCGCCAGCGGGCCGTGCTTGAGCTCGCCGGCCGGGTAGGCCTCGGCATGGATGTAGGAGATTTCCTTGAGCTTGAGCGCGCCTTCCAGCGCGATCGGGTAGTGCAGGCCACGCCCCAGGAACAGCGCGTTGTGCTTGCCGGCGAAGCGCTCGGCCCAGCCCTGGATCTGCGGCTCCAGGTTGAGCGCGTGCTGCACGCTGCCCGGCAGGAAACGCAGCTGCTCCAGGTAGCCGGCCTCCTCGGCCGCATCGACCCGCCCGCGCAGCTTGCCCAGCACCACCGCCAGCTGGAACAGCGCCGCCAGCTGGGTGGTGAAGGCCTTGGTCGAGGCCACGCCGATCTCGGCACCGGCGCGGGTGTAGCAGACAAGCTCGCTGGCGCGCGGGATCGCGCTCTCGGGCACGTTGCAGATCGACAGCGTGTGGCGATGGCCGAGCGACTTGGCGTACTTGAGCGCCTCCATCGTGTCCAGCGTCTCGCCGGACTGGGAAATGGTCACGACCAGGTGCTTCGGATGCGCATGCGCGCGCCGGTAACGGTACTCGCTGGCGATCTCCACGCTGCACGGCAGGTTGGCGATCGACTCGATCCAGTAGCGCGCGGTCAGCCCGGCGTAGTAGCTGGTGCCGCAGGCCAGGATCTGGATGCCTTCGATCGCGCCCAGCACCTCGCCCGCGTGCCGGCCGAACAACTCGGCCGGGAAGCCGCCGGCATCGATCGCCGCCTCCAACGTGTCGCCCAGCGCGCGCGGCTGCTCGTGGATCTCCTTCTGCATGAAGTGCCGGTATGGGCCCAGCTCCAGCGAGGCCAGCGACACGTCCGACAGGTGCAGCTCGCGTTCGACCGGCGCGTCGGCCGCGTCGAACACGCGCACGCCGTCGCGGCGGATCTCGGCGCTGTCGCCCTCCTCCAGGAAGATCACCCGGCGCGTGGCCTGCACCACCGCCGAGACGTCGGAGGCGACGAAGTTCTCGCCCTCGCCGATCCCGACCAGCAGCGGGCAGCCCATCCGCGCGCAGACGAAGCGGTCCGGCTCGTCCTGGCTCATCACCGCCAGCGCGTAGGCGCCGCTGAGTTGCTTCACGGTGCGCTGCAACGCCGCCAGCAGATCCACGCCATCCTGGGCCAGATGGTGGTGGATCAGGTGCGCGATCACCTCGGTGTCGGTCTGCGACTCGAACGTATAGCCGAGCGCGCGCAGCTTCTCGCGCTGCGCCTCGTGGTTCTCGATGATGCCGTTGTGCACCAGCACCACGCCGTGGCTGAGGTGCGGGTGGGCGTTGGCCTCGGTGACGCCGCCGTGGGTGGCCCAGCGGGTGTGGCCGATGCCGAGCGTGGCCTCGAAGCGCTCGGCTGCGGCGGCAGCGGCCATCTCGGCCACGCGCCCGGTGCGGCGCACGCGATGGATCAGGCCGTCGTCGAGCACGGCGATCCCGGAGGAGTCGTAGCCGCGGTATTCCAGGCGCTTGAGGCCCTCGATCAGGACCGGAACCACATCGCGACCCGCGATCGCGCCGACGATACCGCACATAGATGACGTCATCCCGGGGAAAGGCCGGGATTCTACCGTTGTCCGATCCTGTCCTGTCCATGACCACGACCGGACAAGCGTCCGCACCGCTGTCCGCGGACACCCGGACACGCCTCATCCCGCGAGCGACCGCTTTGGATTCAATCACTTGCGATTGGCACGGCGCCTGCTTGATGGTTGCCGACTTCACCGGGGCGACGTTTTCGATGATCCGCGACACCTCCGCGCAGGACCAGGTCCTCACCTCCCGCCCATCGCGCACGGCATGGCGACGCTGGCGCTGGCCGGCGCTGGCCGCGCTGGCGGTCCTGGCCGGCATCGGCTGGGCGATCGCCGGCTGGAGCGCCGGCACGCGCTCGTTCGACGCCTCGCGGGTGCGTATCGCCGAGGTCACGCGCGGCGACCTGGTCCGCGACATCGCCGCCGACGGCCGGGTGATCGCCGCCAACAGCCCGATCTTGTACGCGATCTCGGCCGGCACCGTGGACCTGAAGGTGGTCGCCGGCGACGTGGTCGAGCCGGGCCAGGAGCTGGCGGTGATCGACAGCCCCGAGCTGCGCAGCAAGCTGGCGCAGGAACGCGCCACCCTGGCCGGCCTGGAGGCCGAGGCCAGCCGCGCCGCGCTCGACGCCACCCTCGCCAAGGCCGAAGGCCGCAAGCTCAACGACCAGGCGCAGATCGACCGCCAGGCCGCCGCGCGCGACCTGGAGCGCTACCAGCGCGCCTTCGACGGCGGCGCGGTCGCCCAGGTCGACCTGGCCAAGGCCCAGGACACGCTGAAGAAGACCGACCTGACCCTGGACAACGCCCAGCGCGAGGCCGCCATCAAGAGCCAGGCCGGCGACCTGGACGCGCGCAACAAGCGCCTGCTCGCCGAGCGCCAGCAGGCGGTGGTGGACGAGGTACAGCGCCAGGTCGACGCGCTGACCCTGCGCGCCCCGTTCAAGGGCCAGGTCGGCCAGGTGCAGGCGGTGCAGCACACCCAGGTCGCGGCCAACGCGCCGGTGCTGGGCGTGGTCGACCTGAGCAAGTTCGAGGTCGAGATCAAGGTGCCGGAGAGCTTCGCCCGCGACCTGGCGATCGGCATGCCGGCCCAGCTCACCAGCGGCAGCGGCGAGCCGTTCCCCGGCGCGATCTCGGCGGTGTCGCCGGAAGTGGTCAACGGCGAGGTCACCGCGCGCATCCGCTTCTCCGACCGGCAGCCGCCAGGCCTGCGCCAGAGCCAGCGCATGAGCGCGCGCGTGCTGCTGGACACCCGCCGCAACGTGCTGAAGGTCGAGCGCGGCCCTTTCGTCGAACAGTCCGGCGGCCGCTACGCCTACGTGATGGACGGGCGCAGCGCGGTGCGCCGCCCGGTCCAGCTTGGCGCGGCCAGCCTCGGCGAGGTCGAGGTGCTGTCCGGCCTGCAACCGGGCGAGCGCGTCGTGGTCTCCGGCAGCGACCAGTTCGGCGATGCCGAGCGGGTGACAGTGCGGTAGAGCCGGGACCCGGGACCCGGGACCCGGAGATCGTTGGTCGGTAATGCCCCCTCAATCCCGCTGTGCTGCTTTGGCTTTCCCGGGTCCCCGGTCCCCGGTCCCGGGTCCCGCCCCCCTTCCCACAAAGGAACCCACACCATGCTGCAAATGACCACCGTCTCCAAGGTCTTCCGCACCGAACAGGTGGAAACCCACGCGCTGCGCTCGCTCGACCTGCATGTGCGCGAGGGCGAGTTCGTCGCCGTCACCGGCCCGTCCGGCTCGGGCAAGACCACCTTCCTCAACATCGCCGGGCTGCTGGAGACCTTCACCAGCGGCACCTACCTGCTCGACGGCGAGGATGTCAGCCACCTCGGCGACGACGCCCGCTCGCGGCTGCGCAACCGCAAGATCGGCTTCATCTTCCAGGGCTTCAACCTGATCCCCGACCTCAACCTGTTCGACAACGTCGACGTGCCGCTGCGCTACCGCGGCATGCCCGCCGCCGAGCGTAAGCAGCGCATCGAGGAATCGCTGGGCAAGGTCGGACTCGGCTCGCGCATGAAGCACTACCCGGCCG
>JASGDF010000160.1:0-13776 GCA_047607345.1 Pseudomonas sp.
CTGGTCTAAGTGGTGAGCAGCACCCATGCCGACCAGGACCGCCAGGCCGACCGCGCTCATCGCCCGACCTCCGGCGCGGCCGGCCGCTCGCGCAGGCGCGGATCGATCAACAGGCAGGCCAGGTCGGCCAGGGTGCTGCTCACCACGTAGACCAGCGCCGAGATCACCGCCACCGCCAGCACCACCGGCAGGTCCTTCTGCTGGACCGCGCTGACCAGGGTCCGGCCCAGGCCGGGGCGGCCGAACACCTGCTCGGTGATCACCGCCCCGCCGATCAGCGAGCCGATCAGCCAGCCGCCGAGGGTGACCGCCGGCAGCGCGGCGTGGCGCAGGCCGTGGCGCAGGCGTAGCTGCAACCCGCCCACGCCCCAGGCGCGCACGGTCAGCGCGAACGGCTGCTCCAGCGCGCGCTCCAGCTCCTTGCGCAGGACCTGGCCGAGCACCGCGGCCAGCGGCAGGCCGAGCGCGAACGCCGGCAGCACCAGCGCGGACAGGCCGTCGGCGCCGGACACCGGGAACCAGCGCAGGGTGAAGCTGAACACGAACAGCAGCATGATCCCGAGCCAGAACGAGGGAACCGCCGCCAGCGCCAGTTCCACCTGGGTGGCGATGCGGCCGCCCCAGCGCGAGCCGGCCGCGGCCACCGCCACCGTCACCGCCAGCAGCAGCGCCACCAGCGCCGCGGCGGCGGTCAGCGCCAGCGTGGACGGCAGCTGCGAGAGCACCAGCCCGGCCACGTCGGTCTTGAGCACATAGGAGCGGCCGAAATCACCGTGCAGCACCCGCGAGAGGTAGTCCAGGTACTGCACCGACAGCGGCCGGTCCAGGCCCCACTCCGCGCGCACCGCCGCTTCCAGCTCGGGGGTGAGCGGGTTCTGCCCGATCAGCAGCTGCGCGGTATCGCCGGGCGCGGCGTAGACCCCGAGGAAGGCCAGAGTGACCACCGCCCACAGCACCAGCAGGCCGCTGCCGATGCGCGCCAGCACCGCGCGCAGGGCCGGCGGCAAGGCGCGGCGGCGGCGTGTGCGCAACGGCAGCGAATCGACCGTGCTCATCGGCGCTTACCTGGCGACCCAGACATCGTAGGCGTTCTCCGGCAACCGGTAGTACGGCCGGAAGCCGACACCGTGGACATGCCGCGCCGATGCGATCTGGTCCTCGGGCTGGTACAGCGGCAGCGCCAGGTACTGCTGGCGCAGCGCGAACTGCTGCAACTGCGCGTACTGGCGCTTGCGCTCGGCGACGTCGCTGGTGGCCGCCGCCGCGGACAGCCACTGCCGCAAGGGCGGGGCGGTGCTGCGGCTGAAGTTGATGAAACCGCCCTGGCCCTGCGGCAGGTAGTGGTTCTCGATGTCCAGCCCGTCGGGCGCGGCATTGGAATTGGACAGCGCGCCGTAGTCGCCGCCCAGAAGCCGGTTCAGGTAGCTGCCGGCGTCGATCTGCTCGAAGCGCAGCTCCACGCCCAGGCGCTGGCGGGCCTGGGCCTGCACCGCCAGCAGCAGCACGTCGCGCTGGTCGCGCAACAGGATCGGGGTATCCAGCAGCACGATCGACAGGCGCTTGCCGTCGCGTACCCTGAAGCCCTCGGCATCGCGCGCGCGCCAGCCGGCCGCGTCGAGCAGCGCGTTGGCCTGCTCGGGATGGTTGCCGTAGCTCTTCTCGATCGTCGCGTCGTAGAACGGATCGACCGGCGAGGTGATGCCCCAGGCATGGGTGCGCTGGCCGCGATAGATCGACTGCACCAGGGTGTCGATGTCCAGGCCTTCGACCAGCGCCTGGCGCACCCGCACATCGTCGGTCGGCGCGCGCTCGACGTTGAAGAACAGCGAGTAGGGGGTGCCGGGATTGAGCGCGCGCTGGTACTGGAATTCGGGATTGTCGCGCAGCGCCGCCGCCTCCTGTCCGGGCACACCCTCGATCAGATCGACCTGCCCGGACAGCAGCGCGCCGATCCGCACCGACGATTCGGGCAGGAAGCGGTACACCACGCGATCCAGGTACGCCGGCCCCTGGTGCGCGGCATTGGCCGGTGCCCAGCGGTAGTTCGGGTTGCGCTCGAACTCGATCTGCTGACCGGGCTGGTAGCGCTTGATCACGAACGGCCCGGTGCCGGCGATGCCGGGGCCGCCGGCCTTCAGGTCCGGGCTGTCGAAGGCCGAGGACGCCAGCAGCGGCAGGCTCGAGAAATAGCCCAGGAACGGCGAATAGGGCTGCTTGAGGGTGATCCGCAGCGTATGCGGATCGGGCGCCTGGAGGTCGGCGATCCGGTTGAGGTAGAAGATGTGGACGGCAATCGGGGTATAGCCCGGTTTGCGCAGCGTCTCGACGTTGCGGATCACCGTGGCCGCGTCCAGCGCGCTGCCGTCGCTGAACTTCACGTCCGGGCGCAGATGGAAGGTATAGGTCAGGCCGTCGTCGGAGACCTCCCAGGCCGAGGCCAGCCGCGCCACGAAGCCACCGTCCTCGGTGCGCGCCAGCAGGCTTTCGTAGCTGTTGCGCAGGATCAGCGCGGCCTTGTCCTGGCCATTGATGTGCGGGTTGAGCGTCTGCGGCTCGGTCTCCACACCCCAGGTCAGGCTGCCGCCGGATACCGGCTGCGCCGCCGCGCCGCTATCTCCCGTCCCGGCGTCCGATGGCGTGCGCGCGCAGGCGGCCAGGACAGCAAACAGGACGGCAAGGACAGCATTCTTCGGCATGGACGGCATGGAGGCTTCGCAAAAGGCCGCAACAGCGCGGCAATGCCTTATTCAAGGTTTTCCCGGCAGCTCCGGCCATCCCCGATCACGCCAGCCGCTGGCAACATCCCGCCAGTCATATGAGCGTTGGGAATCTGCAAAGAAGGTACGGACGCACAGAAGAATCATGATCTTCGGCAATCAGCAGACAACCTTTCGCCAGCAGCCTGGCCGCCGCGACCGGTCAGAACATCGATAGCCTGCGCAGGACCGGCCGGCACCGCGCCGGCCCCTCACCCGAGAGCCGCCATGTCCGCCTCCGTTCATCGCGCATCCCGTCGCACACTGCTGGCCGCCGCGCTGCTCGCGCCGGGGCTGGCCGCCGCCACCAATGGCTACTTCAGCCACGGCAACAGCATCAAGTCCAACGGCATCGCCGGCATCGGCGTGGCACTGCCGCAGGACGCACTGGCCGCTGCCGCCAATCCGGCCGGCACTGCCCTGGTCGGTGATCGTCTGGATGTCGGCCTGACCTGGTTCGCGCCCCGGCGCAGCGCCGACATCCAGGGCAATGCCTATGGCGCCGACGGGCACTACGCCGGCAACGGCCGCAACAGTTTCTTCCTGCCCGAGTTCGGCTACAGCCACCGCCTCGGCGAGCGCCTGGCCTGGGGCGTGGCGCTGTACGGCAACGGCGGCATGAACACCGACTACGCGCAGAATCCGTATGCAGCCTTCGGCGCCAGCGGCGCGGCCGGGGTGAACCTGGAGCAGTTGTTCGTGACCCCCTCGCTGGCGATCCGGCTCAACGAGCGGCACGCGCTGGGCATCGGCGCGAACCTGCTCTACCAGCGCTTCGAGGCCAAGGGCATCGGCCTGTTCGACAATTTCTCGCAGTCGCCGGGCAGCGTCAGCGATCGCGGCGCCGACACCTCCACCGGGGTCGGCTTGCGGCTGGGCTGGATCGGGCAGCTGAGCCCGTCGCTGAGCGCCGGGCTGGCCTGGTCCTCGAAGATCGAGGCCAGCGAATTCGACCGCTATCGCGGGCTGTTCGCCGGGGGCGGCAGCTTCGACGTGCCGGCCAGCTACGCCGCCGGCCTGAGCTGGCGCGCCGGCCCGGCGCTGACCCTGGCCGCCGAGGTGCAGCGAATCGACTACGGCGGCGTGCGCGCCATCGCCAACCCGCTGGCGTCGCTACTGCAAGGCGTGCCGCTGGGCGCCGACGACGGCGCCGGTTTCGGCTGGCGCGACGTGACCGTGTACAAGCTGGGCGGTGCCTACGCGCTCAGCGAACGCCTGACCATACGCGCCGGCGCCAGCCACGCGAGCCAGCCGGTGCCGTCCAGCCAGACCTTCTTCAACATCCTGGCACCGGGCGTGGTCCAGACCCACCTGACCCTGGGCGCGACCTGGACCACCCCCGGCGGCAACGAGATCAGCGCCTACTACACCCACGCCCCGGCCCGGCGGGTGTCCGGCAGTGGTTCGATCCCGGCCGCGTTCGGCGGCGGCGAGGCCGGGATCGAACTGTCCGAGAACCTGCTGGGTATCGGCTTCGCCTGGATCTTCTGACCGTGACCGGCTCCGTCCCGCTCGCGGCGCTGGCCGGCGGCGCGCTGATCGGCACCGGCGCGGTAGCGCTGTGGTGGCTCAACGGCCGCATCGCCGGGGTCAGCGGCATCCTGGGGCGCGCGCTCACCGGCCCGGCGCCCGGCGAGCAGGCGCTGTTCCTGCTCGGGCTGGTACTGGGCGCCGGACTGTTCCTGCTGCTCGGCGGGCATGCGCCGGTGCCGCGGCCGCCGCTGCCGGTCGCGCTGCTGGCCGCGGCCGGGCTGCTGGTCGGCTATGGCACCGCGCTCGGCAATGGCTGCACCAGCGGCCACGGCGTCTGCGGGCTGGCCCGGCTGTCGCCACGCTCGCTGGCCGCCACCGTGGTGTTCCTGCTGGCCGCGTTCGCCACCACCTGGACACTGCGGCACGCGCTCGGGATCGCGCTGTGAAGCGCGGCCTGGCCGCGCTGCTGTCGGGCCTGCTGTTCGGCCTGGGCCTTGCGCTGGCCGGGATGACCGACCCGCGCAAGGTGCTGGCGTTCCTGGACCTGGCCGGCGCCTGGGACCCGAGCCTGCTGTGGGTGCTGGGCGCAGCGGTGGCGGTCGCGCTGACCGGCTTCCAACTTGCGCGGCGGCGTCCGGCGCCGCTGCTGGAAGGCAGCTTCCAGCCGCCACCGCCCGGCCGCATCGACCGGGCGCTACTGCTGGGCGCGCTGCTGTTCGGCATCGGCTGGGGCATCGCCGGCTACTGCCCCGGCCCGGCGCTGGCCTCGCTGGCCAACGGCAACCGCGAGCTGCTGGCATTCCTGCCGGCGTTGCTGCTGGGGCAATGGCTGCAACGGCGCAGCCGCACCCCGTCACGCTGAGGCGCGCGGCGTTCCGGCTGCGCTCCGGCACTACTCAGAAGCGGTAGTTGATCCGCCCGTACCAGTAGCCGCCGACGGTGCCGACTCGATCGTAGTAGTCGTAAACCTCCTTGTAGATGGCTTTCTCGCTGCTGCTCCAGGCCGCGTAGGGCACCTTGCGGGTCTTCTCGTTGAACAGGTTGTCGATACCCAGATCGACGCTCCAGCCATGACCGAAGTCGTAGCTGCCGCCCAGGTTGGTCAGCAGGCGCGGATCGATCTGGTACTTGTAGCCGTTGCGCAGGCGCTTGATCGGGCCGTAGTGCTGAAAGTTGAGGTTGGCGCTCCAGCGGCCGCGGCTCCAGGTCACGCCGGCCAGCTGGGTGTATTCGGGCGATCCATAGCGCAGGTCGTACTCGCTGGATGCGCTCAGCTGCTCGATGTTGGGCAGGCTTTGCAGCACCGCCGGAACCGCCGCCACGCGCGTGACCTGGGTCTTGCCGTAGTTGAGCGCGTAGTTCCAGCGCAGCCGGCCCCAGGCGGTGTCCTGGGTCGCTTCCAGGGTCAGCTCCAGGCCGCGGGTGCGGGTATCGCCGACATTGGTGAAGTAACTGACGTAGTAAGCATCGCCATCGGCGATGCTGATTCCGGCACTGGCCAGCAGCGCATCGATGGTGGCCTTTTGCGCGCTGCTCAGTACCGTGCCGCTGTAGTCGGTGACCGCGTCCGCATCGGAGGCGTCGTAACCGATATAGCTGGAGGTACCGACCCGGTTCCTCACGTCGATCTGGTACAGGTCCAGTGCAAGGTGGAAATCACGGCTGGGATCGAAGGTGATGCCAACGCTGTAGTTGCGCGCCTTCTCCGCCTTCAGATCGCTGGCGCCGAGCGCGCGCGCCACCGCCGAGTCGACCGAGGCGACCAGGTAGTTGGCGCAGGGGCAGTTGCTGGTGACCTGGTAATACTGCGCGCCCAGGCTCGGCGCGTGGAAACCGTTGCTGACCGTGGCGCGCAACCCGAATGCGTCGTTGACGTCGAAGCGCGAGGACAACCGCCCGGTGGCGACGCTGCCGAAGTCGGAGTGATCCTCGTAGCGCACCGCGGCGTCCAGGAACCAGCGCGAGGTGAGATTGGCCGAAGCGCCGGCATAGACCGCCTTGCTGTTGCGGCTGACGTCGACCGCGTCGTCGGTGGAGTAGCTGGCCGAGGCCTGCGCGCCGGAACCGTAATAGGACTCCCATTGGCCGGGGCTGCGCCGGTATTGCTCGAACTGGTACTCCGCGCCTGCGCTGACCTCCAACGGCGAGGCCAGCGCGGCGACCTCGAAGCCACGGCGCAGGTCGAGGTTGGCCAGCGATTGCCGATAGTCGATCTTGCCGCCGTAGAAGTCGGTCGGACTGCCCGGATAGTCCAGCAGGTAGTTGACCGAGTTCAGGGTATAGCCGCGCAAGGTGTCGCGGTTGTAGGTGGCGCTGATGTCGTAGTCCCAGCCGGCCAGTACGCTCTTGATCCCGGCGGTGGCGGTCTGCTCGGCGTCACGGGTCTTGGTCACCGGCGAGAAACCGTTCGGCCAGACCTGCAACGCCCCGCTGTTGTTCGCCGCGATCGTGCTGGGCAGGCGGTAGTTCTGGATACCGTAGTTGCTGCGGTCCGCAGCCGTGACCGTGGCATAGAACTGGGTGTCGTCGCTGATCCCGTAGCCGGCGTTGAGCACCGCCGATTTGAGCCGGTAGGCCGGGCTGGAGTAGATCGCATTGGCATCGCGGCGCGCACCGCCGATGCTGAGCGAATCGCGGTAGGAGACGCGCCGGATCGCGTGGTGCTGCGCGGTGTTCTCGGCGGAGACGTTGACGAAGCCGTTCTCGCCCCAGGGCAGGCCGAGATTGGCGCGCGCGGTGGTGCGGCTGCCGTCGCCATCGTAGCTCTGGCCGCTTTCCAGCGAGACGCTGCCGCCTTCGGACTGCGACTTGAGGATGACATTGATGACCCCGGCGATCGCGTCCGAGCCATAGATCGCCGAGGCACCGTCGCGCAGCACCTCGACGTGGTCGATCGCCGCGACCGGGATCAGCGCCAGATCGGTCCAGGTATGCCCTGGCCACTCGCCCTTGCCGACGAAGGAACTGGTGTTGCGGCGCTTGCCGTTGACCAGTACCAGCGTGTAGCCGGGCGAGAGCCCGCGCAGCTGCGCGCCGCGTACCCATGAATTCTGGTAGCCGCCGTTCTGGCTCAGCGAAGGCAGGCTGTACTGCAGGGCCTCCAGCAGGCTGGCCCTGCCGGTGGCGGCCAGGTCCTGCGAGGAGATCACGTCGATCGGGGTGGAGCTGTTCTTGATCGTGCGCGTGCTGCTGCGCGAACCGGTCACCAGCACGGTGTCCAGCGTGGAGGCATCGGCGCCGGCATTTTCCGCCGCGCCGGCATGCGCGGCGACCAGCGCGAACGCCAGCGGTGCATGCCGCAGCACACGGGAAACGGGTGTCCACGACGGCAGCGGAAGATGGCGGCGTTCTGGCATCGGAGGGTGGCTCGTGCGGCGCGGGTGGGAACCCTATTCCAATTTTCTGCGGCGTTGCGGACCATTGCCGATCACGACAATCGATAGCCGGATTTCGCCACAGACATGAGCGTTGGAAATCTGCAAAGAACCGGGATTCGGGATTCGTGATTCGTGGGAGCGACTCCGGGTGGCCTCGGGCCATCGGCCGCAACGGGACTCTCCCGTTCCCCGATCAGCGTCGAGTTTCAGCAGCCTGCGCGAGGACGACGATCCGCGCGGTGCCAATCTGCTATCGGGAATGCCTCATCGCGACTGGAGCTGCTCACGAATCCCGAGTCCCGGCACTTCAAGGCAACGGCCGCGTCAGCAATGCATGCAGGCTGCGCACGCCATCGAAGTAATTGCCGATGCGCAGGTTCTCGTTGGCCGCGTGCTGGTTGTTGTCGGCGTTGACCAGCGGCAACAGCAGGATCGGCACGCCCAGTCCCTCGGCCAGTGGCGCGCTCGGCACGCCACCGCCCATCAGCGGGATGCGTATCGGCGCCTGGCCGAACTCGGCGGTCAGCGCCGCCTGCGCCCAGCGGCCGACCGGGGCATCCAGGGGGGTCTGCAAGGCCTCGCCACCGCCGCCGCCGCGCAACGAGGCCAGCCGTGGATAGCGCGCGCGCTCCTGCTCGCTCGGCTCGCCCTCGACCAGGTGGTAGCCCTGGTCCAGCACGTACTGGCGCAGCAGCGCCAGCTGGCGCTGGGGCGGCGTGCCCGGCACGGTGCGCAGGTCCAGGCTGGCGCTGGCGCGGTCGGGGATGATCGAGCGATGGCTGTCGATCGCGCCGGCCTGCATCGCGGTGATGTTGAGCGTGGGCAGGTTCATCGCCTCCTGATAGCTGGCGCCGACCTGCTCGGGCGTGGCGATGCCGATCCGGCGGCGAATCTCGGCCTCGTCGTCGGGCACCGCGGCCAGCGCCGCATGGTCCGGCGAGGCCCCGTCATAGAAGCCGGGGATCGTGACCCGGCCATGCTCGTCCTTCATCCCGGCCAGCAACCGCGCCAGCGCGAACGCCGGGTTCGGCGCGTAGTTGCCGTAGTGGCCGCTGTGCAGCTCGGTACGCGCGCCATACACGGTCAGGGTCGCGCCAGCCCCGCCGCGATGGCCGAATACCAGGGTCGGGCGGTTGCTACGGTGCATCGGCCCGTCCAGCATCACCACCGCGTCGGCCTGCAGCAGCACACGGTAGCGCGCGACCACCTGTGCCAGCGTCGGCGAACCGGATTCCTCGCGCGAATCCAGGATCACCTTGACGTTGACCGCCGGCGCGCGGCCCTGTGCGCGCAGCGCGTCCAGCGCCGCCAGCAGCATCACGATCGGCGCCTTGTCGTCGGCCGCCGAACGCGCGAACACGCGCCATTCCGGATCGGGCGCGGCGGACTCCAGCAGCCGTTGCAATGGCAGTTTGTTCCAGCCGCCGTCGGCGCTGCCTGCCTTGAGCACCGGCACGAACGGATCGGGTTGGTGCCAGTCCTGCGGCAGCACCGCCTGCCCGTCCAGGTGCGCGTAGAACAGCACCGTGCGCTGTTGCGGCGAGGCCTGCGGCCATTGCGCGAACACCATCGGCGCGGCGTCCACCGCCAGCAGCTGGGCCTGGAAGCCGTGCGCGGCGAAGGCCTCGCGCGCCCATTGCGCATTGCGCGCGATCTCCGCGTCGCTGCGCGAGGCGACGTTGGGCAGGCGCAGGAACTCGATCCACTGTGCAAGCGAGTTGCGGGCGGCGTTGGCCACCGCCGCCTCGTCGGCGGCCACGGCCAGCGCGGGCAGCAGCAACGCCAGCAAGAGCCATCTGCTCGGGTGCATCCGCCTCACTTCGCCACGCAGGCGTTTTCGGGCAACCACAAGCCGAGGCCAGGCGCGCGGCGCGGTATTGACGGTGGAATGCATGGCAGGGTCCGGTGACCTCAGAAGCGGTAGTTGATCCGCCCGTACCAGTAGCCGCCGAGCGTGCTGACGCGGTCGTAGGTGCCATCGTAGACCACCTTGTAGAGCGCGCGCTCGCTGCTGCTCCAGGCCGCATACGGAACCTTGCTGGTCTTCTCGTTGAACAGGTTGTCGATGCCCAGATCGACACTCCAACCGTGGCCGAAGTCGTAGCTGCCGCCCAGGTTGGTCAGCAGCTTGGGATCGATCTGGTAGTAGTAACCGTTGCGCAGGCGCTTGATCGGCCCGTAGTGCTGCAGATTGAGATTCACGCTCCAGCGGCCCCGGCTCCAGTTCACGCCGCCCACCTGGGTGTACTTGGGCGTGCCGTAGCGCAGGTTGTACTCGGTCGATTCGCTGAGCAGCTCGATGTTGGGCAGGCTCTGCAGCACCGTGGGGATCGCCGCGACCCGGGTGACGTCGGTCTTGCCGTAGTTGAGCGCGTAGTTCCAGCGCAGCTTGCCCCAGCGCGTGTCCTGGGTCGCCTCCAGGGTCAGTTCCAGGCCGCGGGTGCGGGTGTCGCCGACGTTGGTGAAATAACTGGCGTAATAGGCCTCGCCGTCGGCGATGCTGATCCCGGCCTGGGCCAGCAGCGCGTCGATGGTGGCTTTCTGCGCACTGGTCAACACGGTGCCGCTGTAGTCGGTGATCGCATCCGAGTCACTGGCGTCGTAGCCGATATAGCTGGACAAGCCGATCTGGTTGCGCAGGTCGATCTGGTACAGGTCCAGCGCGAGGTGGAAATCGCGGCTCGGGTCGAAGGTCAGGCCGATGCTGTAGTTGCGCGCCTTTTCCGGTTGCAGGTCGCTGGCGCCCAGCGCGCGCGCGACCGCCGATCCGACCTGGGCGGCGAACAGCTGGATGCCGCCGGGGTAGCTGTTGGTGGCCTGGTAGTACTGCGCGGCCAGGCTGGGCGCGTGGAAACCGTTGCTGACGGTGGCGCGCAAGCCGAACACATCGTTGAAGTCGAAGCGGGTGGAGAGGCGCCCGGTGGATACGCCACCGAAGTCGGAATGGTCTTCGTAGCGCAGCGCGGCATCGAGGTACCAGCGCGAGCTGAGGCTGGTCGAGGCACCGACGTAGGCCGCAGCGCTGTCGCGACTGGCGTCCACGGCATTGTCGGGGCTGAAGCCGACCACCGTGACCGCGCCATAGCCGTAATAGGACTCCCACTGACCCGGGCTGCGCCGGTACTGCTCGTGCTGGTATTCGACGCCGGCGCTGACCTCCAGCGGCGAGGCCAGGTGGGCGATCTCGAAGCCACGGCGCAGATCGAGGTTGGCGATCGCCTGGCGATAGTCCACCTTGCCGTCGTAGAAGTCGGTCGGGCTGCCGGGATAGGTCAGTGAGTAATTGACCGAATCGTTGGTGTAGGTGCGTACCGTGCTGCGGTTCCAGGTCGCGCTCAGGTCGTAGTCCCAGCCGGCCAGGCTGCCCTTGACCCCGGCGGTGCCGGTGTATTCCTGTTCCTTGGTCTGCACGATCGGCTGGAAGCCGGTCGGCCACACCGACAGCGCGCCGCTGTTGTAGCTGGCGATGGTGCTCGGCAGGCGATAGATCTTGATGGCCTCGGCGGTGCGGTCGGCCGTGGTGAGCGTGGCGTAGAACTGGGCGTTCTCGCCGATGCCGTGGCCGGCGTTGAGCACCGCCGACTTCAAGCGGTACGAAGGCGAGCTCAGGCTGGCGTCGGCAGTACCGCCCGCACCGCCGGTATTGACCGAGTCGCGGTAGCGATTGCGGCGGATCGCATGATGCTGGGCGGTGTTTTCCACGGAGATGTTGACGAAGCCATCCTCGCCCCAGGGCAGGCCCAGGTTGGCGCGCTCGGTGGTGCGGCTGCCGTCGCCGGCATAGCTTTGGCCGCTCTCGATCGAGGCACTGCCGCCCTGCGCCTGCGACTTGAGGATCACGTTGATGACCCCGGCGATGGCATCCGAGCCGTAGATCGCCGAGGCACCGTCGCGCAGCACCTCGATGTGGTCGATCGCCGCGACCGGGATCAGGCCCAGGTCGGTCCAGGCCTGCGCCGGGAACGCGCCGCCGACGCCGCTGGCATAGGCGCTGACATTGCGGCGCTTGCCGTTGACCAGCACCAGCGTATAGCCCGGCGCGAGATTGCGCAGCTGGTAGCTGCGGATCAGCTGCTCCTCGCCGGAGGCGCCGCCGGGGTTGCTGCTCAACGAAGGCAAGGTGTACTGCAAGGCTTCCAGCAGGTTGGCCTGGCCGGTCGCGGCCAGGTCCTGCGCCGAGATCACGTCGATCGGGGTGGAGCTGTTCTTGACCGTGCGGCCGCCGGCGCGCGAGCCGGTCACCACCAGCGTGTCCAGGGTCGAGGTCTGGTCGGCGGTGGAGCTCGTGTCGGCTCGTGCCAGCGGCGGCGCGAGCAAGGCCGCCAGCAGGGCGATGCGAAGATTGACATCGGCGTGGCGGGCAACAGCGGAAGGCAGCTTGAGCTTCATCGTGGGCGGGAGGCGGCGAGGGGGCGCGAGGAGGGCGGTGGCATCACGGCAACCGCCGGTCAGTGCTCGATCCAGACGTCGTAGGCGTTCTCGGGCAGCCGGAACAGCGGCCGGAAGCCCAGGCCATGCACGCGGCGCTGCGCCACCACCTGGTCCTGCGGCAGGTACAGCGGCAGTGCCAGATGCTGTTGCAGAATCACGTACTGCTGCAGCTGCCCGTAGATCCGCCGGCGCTCGGCCGGATCCTGGCTGGCCGAGGCCGCGTCCAGCCACTGCCCCAGTTGAGGGTCCTGGGCGCGGCTGAGGTTGAGGAAGCCGCCGCGCGCGCCCGGCAGGTAATGCACGTCGATCGCCCGCCCGTCTACCTCCACGGTGGAGTTGGCCAGGATCCCGTAGTCGCCGCCGAGTACGCGCGTGAAATAGCTGCCGGCGTCAAGTTGCTCGAAGCGCAGCTCCACGCCCAGTCGCTGCCGGGCCTGGGCCTGGATGGCCAGCAACAGCAAGTCGCGCTGGTCGCGCAGCAGCACTGAGGTATCCAGCAGCGCGATCGACAGCCGGCTCCCATCGCGCACGCGGTAGCCTTGCGCGTCGCGGGCGCTCCAGCCGGCCTGGTCGAGCAGGCGATTGGCCTGCTCGGCGTGATTGCCGTAGCCATGCTCGATCGAAGCGTCATACAGCGGATCCACCGGCGAAGTGATGCCCCAGGCGCGCTGACGCTGGCCACGGTAGATCGATTGCACCAAGGTATCGATGTCCAGTCCTTCCACCAGCGCCTGGCGGATCCGTGCGTCGTCGGTAGGCGCGCGCTGCACGTTGAAATACAGCGTATACGGCGTGCCGGTGTTGGCCGCTTCGAGGTAGCGCAGCGACGGGTCCTCGCGCAGCGGCGCGGCGTCCTGTCCCGGCACGCCCTCGATCACGTTGACCTGCCCGGAACGCAATGCGCCGATCCGCACGGACGATTCCGGCAGGAACCGATAGATCAGCCGCTCCAGGTAGGCCGGTCCCTGGTGGACGGCGGTGGCCGGTGCCCAGTGGTAGTCGGGGTTGCGCACGAACTCGATCTGCTGGCCGGGCTGGTAGGTCTTGATCACGAATGGACCGGTGCCGGCGATGTCGGGACCGCCAGTCTTGATGTCGGGCTTGTCGAACGCCGAGGCGGCGAGCAGCGGCACGTTGGCGATATAGCCAAGCAAGGGGGCATAGGCACGCTTGAGGGTGAAGGTGATGGTGTGCGGGTCAGGGGTGTCGATTCGCTCGATCAGCTCGACCAGGCCGGCATGCGGCGTGCCGGCGGTGTAGCGCGGATCGGCGAGCGCGGCGAAGTTGCGCGCCACCGTGGCCGCATCCAGTGCGCTGCCATCGCTGAACTTCACGTCCTCGCGCAGCGTGAAGCTGAAGCTGCGCGCGTCCGTGGAAACCGAGTAGCCGCTGGCCAGCCACGGCACGAATCCCCCTTGCGCATCTCGCGCCAGCAGGCTCTCGTAGCTGTTGCGCAACAGCAGGTAGACCTTGGCCTGGCCATTGAGCTGCGGGTTCAGCGTGGCCGGTTCGGTCTCCACGCCCCAGGTCAGCGTGCCGCCGGCGACCGGCGTGGCGCTCGCCTCCTCGGCATGCGTATCCGCAGCCTGTGGCGCACGCGCGCACGCGCTGGCCAGCGCCAGCAGCGCCAGTGCCGCCGCCACGTGCCAGGCGCGCCTCAGGTCCGTCATCGTCCCCCTCATCGCGCGGTCCTCAGGCAATCCGGCGCAGGCCCGGGGCCGGCGCGGCCCCGAGCACGC
>JASGDF010000161.1:0-4635 GCA_047607345.1 Pseudomonas sp.
ACTTTCCGGATAACAGGCCATCCGGGATGCTGCAAAAATTCAGGTTACGCGTCCCCATCGTCTAGAGGCCTAGGACATCACCCTTTCACGGTGGCGACCGGGGTTCGAATCCCCGTGGGGACGCCATGGATCAACCCGGCCTCGGCCGGGTTTTTCTTTGTCTGCTCGCTCACCAGGGCGGTGGACAGTCAGCGCCATCGAGGTTCTGCGACCTTTCACGGAAGCGCCGCGGCGTGTGACATCAAGCGTATCGATGCCTTTTCTCCCAGTCGGGGCTTCAGAGTTTCCCTGCAGCGGCCGATACCGCCATCAATACCTCACGTTGCTGCCCATGACGTCTGCAGACACATCCGTCGATTCCAGGGAATTCGAGTTCGCCGACCGCGACTTCCGCCGCGTCTGCGACCTGATCTACCAGCGCGCCGGCATCGCTCTCGCGCCGGCCAAGCGCGACATGGTGTACGGCCGCCTGTCGCGGCGGTTGCGTGCATTGGGGCTGCGCTCGTTCCGAGACTACCTAGACCGGCTCGAGGCCAGCAGCGACGCCAATGAGGAATGGCAGTCCTTCACCAACGCGCTGACCACCAATCTGACCTCGTTCTTCCGCGAGCCCCACCACTTCGACAAGTTGCACGAGGAACTCAGGCGCCATGCTGGCCGGGCCCCGCTGAAACTGTGGTGCTGTGCCGCCTCGACCGGCGAGGAGCCGTATTCGATCGCGATCACCGCCTGCGAGGCGTTCGGCACGCTGAACCCGCCGGTGCGTATCCTCGCCACCGACATCGACACCCAGGTGCTGGAGACTGCCGCGCGCGGTGTCTACCCGATCGAGCGCATCGCCACGCTGGACACCGCAGTCAAGCGCAAGTATTTCCAGCGCGGCAGCGGTGCCAATGAGGGCAAGTGCCGGGTGGTGCCGGCGCTGCGCCAGCTGGTCGAGTTCCGCCAGCTCAACTTGCTGGCCACGCGCTATGACGTCGGTGGCCCGTTCGCCGCGCTGTTCTGTCGCAACGTGATGATCTATTTCGACAAGTCCACCCAGCGCGACATTCTCTCGCGCCTGGTCCTGCATCTTGGCGAAGATGCCCTGCTCTACACCGGTCATTCGGAGAACTACCTGCACGCGGCCGATCTGATCCAGCCCTGCGGACGCACCCTGTACCGCCGGGCGAGCAGGGCCGGAGTACCCGCATGAGCGGTCAGCTGAAGATCGACGAGGTGATGCGCTACCACGACACCCGTTTCCAGACCCTGGCCGCCAAGCTGCTGCCGACCCAGTACCTGGTGGTCGACGACGACACCGCGCTGACCACGATCCTAGGCTCGTGCGTGGCCGCGTGCCTGCGCGACCCGGTCCTGAAGATCGGCGGCATGAACCACTTCCTGCTCCCGGAGGGCCAGGTCGGCGACGGCGCCCCGGCACGCTACGGCAGCTACGCGATGGAACTGTTGATCAACGACCTGCTCAAGCGCGGCGCCCACCGCAAGCGCCTGGAGGCCAAGGTGTTCGGCGGTGCCAACGTGCTCAAGGGCTTCACCAGCAACCCGGTCGGTACCCGTAATGCCGAGTTCGTGCGCAACTATCTGCAGGCCGAACACATCCCGATCGTCGCCGAGGACCTGATGGGCATCCATCCGCGCAAGATATGGTTCTTCCCGCCGACCGGGCGCGTGGTCGTGCAGCGCCTGCCGCATGCCCACGAGGCCGAGGTCGCCGCCGCAGAATCGGCCGTGCGTGCCCGCCTGTCCAAGGCCCCGGTCACTGGCGGCGTGGAGCTGTTCGAATGATCGAGTCTCCCATCCGTGTGCTGATCGTCGACGACTCGGCGGTGGTCCGGCAGATTCTGAGCGAGATCCTTTCCCAGGACAGCGGGATCGAGGTGATCGGTGTGGCCGCCGATCCCTACGTCGCGCGCGAGAAGATCCGGCGCCTCAATCCCGACGTGATCACGCTCGATGTCGAAATGCCGCGCATGGATGGATTGGCGTTCCTCGAAAACCTGATGCGCCTGCATCCGCTGCCAGTGGTGATGATCTCCTCGCTGACCGAGCGCGGCGCCGACACCACGCTACAGGCGCTGGCGCTGGGCGCGGTGGACTTCGTCTCCAAGCCCAAGCTCGATGTCGCCCGCGGCCTGGAGGAATACGCCGCCGAAATCATCACCAAGGTAAAGACCGCGGCCAAGGCGCGGGTACGCGCGATTGGCGGCCCTGCTCCTGTCAGGGTCACGCTGGGAACGCCCCCGGCCGCGCCCGAGCCGGTGCGCTCGCTACGCTTTCGTACCACCGACCGGCTGATCGCCATTGGCGCCTCCGCCGGCGGTACCGAAGCACTGCGGGTCGTGCTCGAGCGCATGCCCGCCGATGCACCGGCGGTGGTGATGACACAGCACCTGCCCGCCAGTTTCAGCACCGCCTTCGCCGAGCGCCTGGATCGTCATTCGGCGATGTCGGTGCGCGAGGCCTGCGACGGCGAAGCAATCCTGCCCGGCCACGCCTACCTGCCGCCCGGCGGCAAGCATATGCGCATCATCCGCGACGGAGCCCGCTGGCGTGCCCGCATCGACGACGGCCCGGCGGTCAACCGGCACAAGCCGGCGGTGGACGTGCTGTTTCAGTCGGTGGCCAGCAATGCCGGTCCGAACGCGGTCGGCGCGATCCTCACCGGCATGGGGGACGACGGCGCCCGCGGTCTGCTGCAGATGCGCGAGGCCGGTGCGCCTACCCTGGTCCAGGACGAGGCCAGTAGCGTGGTGTGGGGCATGCCGGGAGCGGCATTCAAGCTTGGAGCAGCGCAGGAGGTAGTACCGCTGGAACGGGTCGCCGAGCGCCTGATCGCCCTGGTCAGCGGGTCTGCTTAGGCCACTGCATGTCTTATCGCAGGCATCTTGCCGGTCCGGATCACATCGTACCCGACGGTACAGGCCTGCTCGGATCCCCGATCCGCCCTGCGGTCACCTCGCCCACGTATGGGGGAAGGTGACCCGCTCCGGTCGCGCATCGCCATCTCCGGCCAGAAAGCGGGTCAGGAGTCGCTGCCGCGATTCATTTCCTCGATGGGCGACGGGCACCTTGCGCCCCTTGGGCGACTCGAGTGTCTCGGCAATCTCCAGTGCCGATCTGGTCTTGGTGCCCAGAATCAAATGGCTGCGCGAACCACGGCCCCACCCAGCGGAAGCGAAGACGCCCGGCATCGCCGGGCGTCTTCATTGCCGCATGGTGGCAAGGCTCAGGCCTCTACGCTCTCGGCCACGTCCTGGTAGTCCTGGATCTGGTCGAAGTTCATGTAGCGGTAGATCTTGTCGCCGTTGCTGTTGATCACGCCGATGTCCGCCATGTACTCCTCCTTGGTCGGGATCCGGCCCAGACGCGAGGCGATCGCCGCCAGCTCAGCCGAACCCAGGTACACGTTGGTGTTGCGGCCCAGGCGGTTCGGGAAGTTGCGGGTCGAGGTCGAGAACACCGTGGCGCCTTCGCGCGCCTGCGCCTGGTTGCCCATGCACAGCGAGCAGCCCGGCATCTCCATGCGTGCGCCGGCGCTGCCGAAGGTGCCGTAGTGGCCTTCCTTGGTCAGCTCCGAGGCGTCCATCTTGGTCGGCGGCGCGACCCACAGCCGGGTCGGGATGTCACGCTTGCCTTCCAGCAGCTTGGCCGCGGCGCGGAAGTGGCCGATGTTGGTCATGCACGAGCCGATGAACACCTCGTCGATCTTGGCGCCGGCCACGTCGGACAGGGTCTTCACGTCGTCCGGGTCGTTCGGGCAGGCCACGATCGGCTCGTGCACGTCAGCCAGGTCGATCTCGATGACTGCCGCGTACTCGGCATCGGCATCCGGCTCCAGCAGTTGCGGGTCGGCCAGCCACTCCTCCATCTTCTTGATGCGGCGCGCCAGGGTGCGCGCGTCGGCGTAGCCTTCGGCGATCATCCACTTCAGCAGCGTGATGTTGCTGTTGAGGTACTCGATGATCGGCTCCTTGTTGAGGTGCACGGTGCAACCGGCGGCCGAACGCTCGGCCGAGGCGTCGGACAGTTCGAACGCCTGCTCGACCTTCAGGTCCGGCAGGCCCTCGATCTCGAGGATGCGGCCGGAGAAGATGTTCTTCTTGCCCTGCTTGGCCACGGTCAGCAGGCCCTGCTTGATCGCGTACAGCGGGATCGCGTTGACCAGGTCGCGCAGGGTCACGCCCGGCTGCATCTGGCCCTTGAAGCGCACCAGCACCGACTCGGGCATGTCCAGCGGCATCACCCCGGTGGCCGCGGCGAAGGCGACCAGGCCCGAGCCGGCCGGGAACGAGATGCCGATCGGGAAGCGGGTGTGCGAGTCGCCGCCGGTGCCGACCGTGTCGGGCAGCAGCATGCGGTTGAGCCAGCTGTGGATCACGCCGTCGCCTGGGCGCAGCGAGACGCCGCCACGGGTGGAGATGAACTCCGGCAGGGTGTGGTGGGTCTTGACGTCGACCGGCTTCGGGTAGGCGGCGGTGTGGCAGAACGACTGCATCACCAGGTCGGCCGAGAAGCCCAGGCAGGCCAGGTCCTTCAGCTCGTCGCGGGTCATCGGGCCGGTGGTGTCCTGCGAGCCCACCGAGGTCATCTTCGGCTCGCAGTAGGTGCCCGGGCGCATGCCCTGGCCTTCCG
>JASGDF010000162.1:0-7532 GCA_047607345.1 Pseudomonas sp.
CAAGGGTCCTCCCCCGGGCGGTGGCGGCGGCGCGCCGGGCGGCCCGCCGCCAGGCGGCCAGGGCAGCCATTACACGCTTGCCGCCGTTCACACCGTCACCGACGCGCGCGCGCAGGCCGCGAGCGGTGGCCGCTACGCCTCCGACAAGGCCGACGTTTCGGCACTGTGGGTCAAGCAGGGCGGTCGCCTGACACTTGAGCAGCCCCAGATCGACAAGAGCGGCGACAGCTCCTCGCACGAGAACAGCAGCTTCTACGGCCTCAATGCCGCGCTGCTGGTCACCGGCGGCGGCAAGGTGACGCTGCGCGGCGGACAGCTGTCCGCCAATGGCGTCGGCGCCAATGCGGTCTCGGTCACCGACGCCGGCAGCACCGCCGAGTTGAACGATGCACGCATCGTCGCGCACGGCAACGGCGCGCATGGCGTCGATGCCGCCAACGGCGGCACGATCGTGTTGCGCCGGGTCGACATCGAGACCTTCGACGCCAGCGCCGCGGCCGTGGCCACCGATCGTGGCGGCGGCAGCATCCGCGTCGAGGGCGGCAAGCTGCTCGCGCATGGCTTCCGTTCACCGGGCCTGTATTCGACCGGCACGATCCAGGTCGACGGCGCGGACGTGCGCGCCACCGGCGCCGAGGCTGCGGTGATCGAAGGCTCCAACACGATCGAAGTGAAGAACAGCCAGCTGTCTGCCGGCAAGTCGTGGGGCGCGATGCTGTACCAGAGCTTCTCCGGCGACGCGCACGGCCAGCACAGCCGCTACACGCAGCAAGGCGGCGCGTTCGAGGTCGTCGAAGGCCCGCTGTTCTACGTCACCAACGCGACCGGCGAGATCACCCTGGAAGGCGTGCAGCTCAAGGTGGCGTCCGGCGTGCTGGTGAAGGCCAGCGACGGCCAATGGGGCAGCAAGGACGGCAACGGCGGCCACGCGGTGCTGCATGCGCTGCACCAGCACCTGCCGGGCGATCTGGTGGCCAACAACGGTGGCAGCATCGCCGTGGACCTCAAGCAAGACAGCGTGCTGGAGGGCCGCGTGCATGGCGCCACACTCGACATCGATGCCAGCAGCCGCTGGGAAGTGCGCGGCGACTCCACGGTCGCGGCACTGACCATCGCCGGCAGCGACGCCAAGGCCAGGCTGGCGCGTCTGCGCGGCAACGGCCACAGCGTGACCTACGACGCCAAGGCTCCCGCCAATGCCTGGCTCGGTGGCAAGCGCTGGGAGCTGCCCGGCGGCGGCTGGTTGCAGCCGGGCGCATGAAAACGGCCCTGCGGGAGCGGCTTGTGCCGCTCTCGCAGGGCCGTGATGCACACGATCAGAAATCGATCTTGGCGTTGAAGGCGTAGGTGCGTGGCGCGCCCGGCGAGAACGCGCCGCAGCTGGTGCACGAACCGGCCTGCCAATAACGGCGATCGAACAGGTTGTTCACCGACAGACGCAGGGTCAGCGCATGGCCCAGCGCCTCGGTACGCCAGCTGCCGCCCAGGTTGGTCACCACATAGCCCGGCGCGTAGATCGTCCAGCCACGCGACTCCACGTTGTAGACCGCCGCCTTGCCCCAGTGCTTGGCATCGAGGAATACCGACAGTCCCGGCACGTTGGCGAAGCTGTAGCTCACGTCGGCCGCGGCGCTGAAGCGCGCGGTGCCCTCGACCCGCCGCCCGACCAGCCAGTCGCTGTCGGTCTTCACATAGTAGGCATCCAGGAACAGTGCCGAGGCACCAAAGGTCCAGCGCTCGCTGGCACGCCATTTCCCGGCCAGTTCCAGCCCCTGGTAACGCAGCTGGCCGTCCTGCACGTAGACGTTGGCGCTGTTGGCGTACTCGGCGCCGCGTTCGAGCCGGAACAGCGCGGCCGAGACGTTCCAGCCCGGCCGCTCCCACTTGCCGCCGACCTCGTACTGCTTGCTCTTGAGCGGGGCCAGGGTGACGCCGTAGTTGGCATAGTCCACGCCGACGGTCGTGCCCTGCTCCAGCGACTCGACGTAGCTGGCGTAGAGCGTGGCGTCCGGCAACGGGTGGTACAGCAGCGCCAGCGTCGGCGTGGTCACGCCCTTGCGGTACTGGCGGGTCTGCAGGCCGGTATAGATGTTGTAGGAGGTCTGCTGATAGCGGGTATGGCGCAAGCCGGCCAACAGCGACCAGCGATCAGAGAACTTCAGCGTGTCGCTGGCGAACAGCGAGCTTTCCTCCTTGTTGCTGGTGCGCCGGTGCGCCGGCCAGCCGTCGTAGATGGTCCAATCCGCCGCGGTCCAGTTGTACAGATTGCTGCCGGCCTTGGTGGTGGGGCTGTAGTTGGTCACGCCCAGGATCGTGTCCAGGCTCTGCCAGCCGAGCCCGGCGGTGAGCTCGTGGCTAACGCTCCCGGTATTGAAGCTGCCCTGCAGCAAGGCCTGCGCGAAATCGTAGCGCCACATGTCCAGGCCATCGAACAGGCGCACGTTGTAGTCGCCGGCCTGGTTGGCCACGATGATGCGCTCGTACGGCAAGCGGTAGTCGGTGTGGGTGCGGCCTACGTCGAACTTCAGACTCCAGTTGGGCGCGAATTGCCAGCGCGCGCCGGTGCTGGCGACCCAGAACTCGGTGGTGTTGTAGGTCGACGGCGAAGCCAGCGACTTGCTGCCGTCGATCGCCTTCGGCAACCGGTTCGACGCATAGGTGGTGGTGTTGAGGATGTAGGTCGGGTCGGGACTGTCGATGTGGCTGCGCTGGTACAGCAGGTCGGCGCTCCAGGTCAACGTCTCGGTGACGCGCGCATCCAGTGCCAGCGAGGCGGCATGGCGATCGAGATGGCCGCCGGAATAGGTGTCGCCCTGCTCGTTGACCAGGTTGAGCCGGTAGCCGAAACGATCCTCGGTGCCGAAGCGCCCGCCCGCGTCCAGGTGCTGACTGAACAGGCTGCCGCTGCGATAGCCGACATCGAAGCTCAGCAGCGGCTCGTCGGTGGGTTTCTTGGTCACGTAATTGACGATGCCGCCGGGCGCGCCGAACCCGTACAGGAATCCGCTGGCGCCCTTGAGCAGTTGCACCTGCTCCAGGGTCTCCAGCGGCAGCGTGGCCCCGTAGGCAATCAACGGCAGCCCGTTGACGCGCAGACTGTTGGACCAGTCCAGCGACAGCCCGCGCACCAACAGCGCCTGCGCCCAGATGTTGTAGTCGGTGCCGGCATCGCGCGAGACGCTGGCGTCGCGCGAGAACACTCCGAGCAACGATACCGCCTGGCGCTCGGCGATCTCCTCCTCGCCGACCGCGGTCACCGAGAACGGCGTGTCCAGCGCCGAGCGTGCGCCCAGCGCGCTGGTCGCGACCGTGTCCTTGGCCTTCTTCGCCTGCACCTTGACCGCATCCAGATCTGTCGTCTGTGCCGCGGCGGCCGCTGCATCTGCCGCAAGCGCATGGACACAGGGCAGCGCCAGCAACAGCGCGGCGGCCAGGCGGTTGCGCAGGGGGGAAACGCGAGAAAACAGCCGAACGGAAGACGCCGGACGAACAACAGGCATGCGAAAAACTCCAGTGCGCGGATACGCGAGCAGACGGAAAGAGGCGAGTGGCGAACGGCCTGCATGGGCACGTGCTTCACCAATTACTAACGTTATCCACCTGGAGTGAAGACGCTAAATAACCACTTCCAATGACCACCTTCACATACGCCATAACGACACTAGACAACACATTCAAACACCTGGTGTCACCACCACAACAACATTCCCGCGCTATACATCGGCCGCGACGAATCCTCCGGTCTGCCGCGCCCACAGCCGCGCATACAGCCCACCGCGCGCGACCAGCTCGGCATGCGTGCCGGTCTCGACGACCGCGCCCTGGTCCATCACCACCAGCCGGTCCATCCGCGCGATGGTCGAGAGCCGGTGCGCGATCGCGATCACCGTCTTGCCGCCCATCAGCTCGTCCAGGCTGTCCTGGATCGCCGCCTCGACCTCCGAATCCAGCGCCGAGGTCGCCTCGTCCAGTACCAGGATCGGCGCGTCCTTCAGCAGCACGCGCGCGATCGCGATGCGCTGGCGCTGCCCGCCGGACAGCTTCACGCCGCGCTCGCCGACGTGCGCGTCGTAGCCGCGCCGGCCCTCGCCGTCCACCAGCGTGTCGATGAAGCCGTCGGCGCGCGCCTTGCGCACAGCCGCGTGCAGTTGCGCCTCGCTGGCACCAGGCCGCCCGTACAGCAGGTTGTCGCGGATCGAACGGTGCAGCAGCGAGGTGTCCTGGCTGACCACGCCGATCTGCCCGCGCAAACTCTCCTGGGTGACGCCGGCGATGTCCTGCCCGTCGATCAGGATGCGCCCGCGCTCCAGGTCGTACAGGCGCAACAGCACGTTGACCAGCGTGGACTTGCCCGCGCCCGAGGGCCCGACCAGGCCGATCTTCTCGCCGGGGCGCACGCAAAGGTCCAGCCCGGCGATCACCCCGCCGCGCTTGCCATAGTGGAAATGGATGTGCTCGAAGCACACCTCGCCGCGCTCCACCCGCAGTTCGCGCGCGCCGGGCGCGTCCTGCACCGTCAGCGCCCGCGAGATCGTCTGCATGCCGTCCTGCACCGTGCCGATCTGCTCGAAGATGCCATTGACCGTCCACATGATCCAGCCAGACATGTTGTGGATGCGGATCACCAGCCCGGTCGCCACGGTGATCGCGCCGACGCTGACCTGACCACGACTCCACAGCCACAGCGCCAGCGCGCAGGTGTCGACGATCAGAAAGCCATTGGCAATCGCGATCGCGGTGTCCATCACGGTGGTGACGCGGGTCTGCGCGCGGGTCTTGACCGTCAGCTCGTCCATCGCCTCGCGCACGTAGCCCTGCTCGCGCCCGGCGTGCGCGAACAGCTTGAGCGTGGCCACGTTGGTGTAGCCGTCGACGATCCGTCCCATCGCCTTGGAGCGCGCGTCCGAGGCGATCCAGGCACGGGTCTTCATGCGCGGCACGAAGTACGCCATCAGCCCCACGTAGGCCACCAGCCAGACCAGCAGCGGCACGGTCAGCCACGGATCGGCCTGCGCGAACAGGTACAGCGCGCTGCCGGTGTAGACCACGATGTACCACAGCGCATCGACAATCTGCACCGCCGACTCGCGCAGCGAGGAGCCGGTCTGCATCACCCGGTTGGCGATGCGCCCGGCGAAGTCGTTCTGGAAGAACGCCAGGCTCTGCCGCACCACGTAGTTGTGCATCAGCCAGCGCGCGCGGTTGCTCAGCCCCGGCACGACCGCCTGGTTGACCAGCAGGTTGTGCGTGGCCACCAGCAGCGGGCGCGCCAGCAGCGTGATGGCGCCCATCCACAGCAGCTCGCCGGCATGGCGCCGGAAGAAATCCGCGCCCGGGCGCTCGGCGACCATGTCGACGATGCGGCCGAGGAAGTCGAACATCGCCACCTCCACCAGCGCCAGCAGCAGCCCGGCGACCAGCGTGGCCAGCAGCAGCGGCCACAGCGGGCGCAGGTAGTGCAGGTAGAAGCGCCATACCACGTCGGGCGGGGTGCGCTCCTCAGGCGCGGGGAACACCTCTACCAGCGATTCGAACCAGCGGAACATCGCGACCACATCCATCTACGGGAGATGACGCAGGGTAGCTGATGCGGGCATTCGGGCCGTGTATGTCTGTGGGAGGGACTTCAGTCCCGACGAAGCTCTCCCGGCAAAGCCCCGTCGGGACTGAAGTCCCTCCCACACTTCAGCTCACCTTCCCGAAACTCCTGCGATACGCCGACGGCGCCACGCCCACGCCGCGCCGGAACGCCGCGCGGAACGCCTCCTGGCTCTGGAAGCCGCAGGCCTCGGCGACCCGGCCCAGTGCCACACGTCCCTCCTCCAGCAACGCCTGCGCCGCCCGCACCCGCTCCTGTCGCAGCCAGTCGGCCGGCGTGGCGCCGACCGACTGCCGGAAGCGGCGGTGGAAATTGCGCTCGCTCATCGCCGCCGCCCGCGCCAGATCGGCCACGCCGATGCCGCTGCTCAGGCGCTGCCGCGCCCAGTCGAACACACGCTCGAACGGATCGTCGCGACGCCTGGGCACCGGACCGGCCACGAACTGCCGCTGACCGCCTTCGCGGTGCGGCAGCATCACCAGGCGCTGCGCCACCCGATTGGCCACCGCGGTGCCGAAGTCGCTGCGGATCAGGTGCAGGCCGGCGTCGATGCCCGCCGCGCTACCGGCCGAGGTGACGATCCGGCCATCCTCGACGTAGAGCGCGTCCGGCACCAGCGTGCTGGCGGGAAAGCATTCCCGGAAGCGCGCCTCGTAGCGCCAGTGCGTGGTCGCCCGGCGCCCGTCGAGCAGGCCGCAGTGGCCGAGCAGGAACGCGCCCGAGCAGATCGACAGCAGCCGCGCACCGCGCGCATGCGCGCCGCACAGCGCGTCGCGCAACGCCGCCGAGGGCCGTACCTGCGGCCCGCTCCAACCAGGCACGACAATGGTGTCGGCCCCGCGCAGCAGCGCCAGCCCGCCGTCGGCGGCGACCCGCAGCCCACCGATGCCGCTGCGCACCCGTCTGGCGGTCATCGCCACGCCGAAGCGGTACCAGGCCACGTCCAGCTCCGGCCGCGGCAGCCCGAACAGCTCGGCGGCGATGCCGAACTCGAACAGGCACAGATCCGGATACGCCAGCGCGACCACGTGATGGGGCTTGCTCGTCATGGCAGGAAATGACCGCAGTCCGTCAATCCTGCCAGTGTAACCACCGCCCTGCCCTGACCACACTGGCCTCATCCCAAACCCAGGAGACGATCGATGCCCAACCCCGTACTGCACGCGCCAGCCGCCAGCGAGGACGCGGCGCGCCATTTCGCCGCCAAGCTGCGTCTGGAAACCGATTGCTGGGACGTGCACGAGGCGCTGGCGTCCGGCGATGCCGGCTTTGTCCTGCTCGATGTCCGCGCCCCCGCGCTGTACGCGCAGGGCCACCTGCCCGGCGCGACCAACCTGCCCCACGGCAAGATCGTGGAAAGCAAGCTTTCCGGCTATCCAGCCGACACGCTCTTCGTCGTGTACTGCGCCGGCCCACACTGCAACGGCGCCGACAAAGCCGCGCTGCGCCTAGCCAGGCTGGGGCGCCCGGTCAAGCTGATGATCGGCGGCATCACCGGTTGGCTGGACGAGGGGCTGGAACTGGTGCGGTAGGACGCGGGAGCCGGTGCCGCATGAGCGGCTGCTGTTGCGGTTGCGGTTGCTGTTGCGGTTGCGGTTGCTGTTGCTGTTGCTGTTGCTGTTGCTGTTGCTTCAAGGATTTTGATCTACCGGGGCCCCTGTCGGAGCGGCGGAGCCGGCGGGAAAAACCCGAAGGGCGGCGCACATGGGCTCGCCGGGAAAAGGCGAAGCACTGCTTCGCCCCGGCGGGCGGGCTGCCGCCGCGAGGCGGCTGCCCCGGCCTCGGCCGCGTAGCGGACGAGTGCGCCGTTTTCGGCCGCGACAGGATGTCGCGTCCGAAAATCCCGTCGGCGCAGCGGACCGCCGAAGGCGGCGCGTAGGCGGGGTGTGCTTTCTTTTGGTTACTTTTCTTTGCACAAGCAAAGAAAAGTGAC
>JASGDF010000163.1:0-26135 GCA_047607345.1 Pseudomonas sp.
ACGGCGGCGCCCGCGAGCGCTGCGCCGCCTGCCACGCCGGCCACTGCAAGCGCGGCGGCCGGTGCCCGCCTCCCGGCGCACACCTCGACCACGGGCCAGGTGGCCGCCGCCGCGGCACTGGCGCGCGCCGCCGAAGCCGCGGCAGGCACCGATAGCAACACATCGGCTCAGCACTGAGCGCAGGCGAGCGGCACATTGCGCCGCCCCTGCGGCGCGGCCACATCCTCACCCACGGCCGGGCAAGCGCCTAGAATGACCACATCTCATGCAATCCAGGGTTCCCCCGTGTCTCGCAACTCCAAAGCCAAGCGCGATCAGCGCAAGAAGAAACAGCCCCGGCGCCCGTTCGCCCGTCTCGATCGCGAGCAACCGGTCGCCAACCACGCCGTGCTGCAGGACGACGATGGCCACGTCGTGGCCGCGATCGGCCAGCAGGCCGGCGGCGAATGGATCCTCGGCATCGGCGGCCAGACCATGGGCAGCGCCGACAACCCGGTGCCGATGCTGGCCATGCTCAGGCATCTGGCCAATCTGCAGGAGAAGGAAGGCAAGAACGTCAGCCTGGACTACTCCGAGCAGTTGCAGCAGATGATCGACGATCTGGCGGCCGACGAAGGCAAGAGCGCCGACGAGTACCTGGCCCAGCTGGTCGCCGAGTTCGAGGGCGAGCAGGAGGACGCGGACGACGCGGCCGAAGCCGAGGCCGGCGACGCCCAGCCCGCGGACGCGGACGCCAAACCGGCGTCCTGATCCCCGCGCGATGGCCGTCTACATCGACGATGCGGTGCATGCCTGGCGCGGCCAGCGCTGGGCGCACCTGCTGGCCGATACGCTGGACGAGCTGCATGCGGTCGCGGCACGGCTGGGCATTCCCCGCCGCGCCTTCCAGAACAAGCCCAGCGGCGCCCACTACGACGTGCCGGCGGAGATGCGCGCCCAGGCGATCCGGCTCGGCGCGGTGCCGGTCTCGCGCCACACCGACCGCGGCCTGCTCAGGACACTGATCGCCAACGCCCGCGCGCAGGCGCGCGACGCGCGTCGATAGCGAGCCCACGTCCTCTTTGCCAAGGCCTGGCTTGGAACGTCCACGCCGCGCGCGTGGGACGGCGGTGCGCAGAGTGGGGATTGGGGAGGCCGCGCCGCGCGAAATCGGCGGCGGCAGCCACGATGGACGCATCGCCACGCGCCGACTCGGGAACCCATCGGGACACTGTCCCTGGACCGCCGCCCGCGCCCGGCCGCACCCCGCCCCCACAGGGCACCTCGCTGCGCGCGCCGGGCTGGCAGAATGGCCACTCCCTCCCGCCCGGCTCCAGGAGTCGCCGTCGTGCCTGCCGCCGTTCCGCCTTCCGATCCCGGCCCGCCCGTGTACGTCGCCGTGCTCGAGGACGACGATGTCCTGCGCGAGGACATCCTGATCCCGGGGCTCACGGAATTCGGGTTCGAAGCGAGCGGCGTCGGCAGTGCGGGCGCCCTGTACCGGCTCATGCTGGAGCGCACGTTCGACCTGGTCGTGCTCGACCTCGGCCTTCCCGACGAGAGCGGCCTGAGCGTGGTCGCGCACCTGCGCTCGCTGTTCAGCGGCCTGGGCATCGTCGTGCTCACCGGCAACCTAGGCCGCTCGGACCACGTGCACGCGCTCGGCAGCGGAGCCGACGCGTTCCTGCGCAAGCCGGCCGACGCGGAGATCCTCGCGCTGACCCTGCGCAACCTGGCGCGGCGGCTGCGCCCGACGGATGCCGCCGCGCCGGCCAGGCCGGCCTGGCGCCTGGAATCGGACGGCTGGTGCCTGGTCGCGCCGGACGGCCGGATCGTCGTGCTGACCTCGCTCGAACGCGGCCTGATGCGCTGCCTGGATGCGCACCGCGGCCAGGCCGTCGCGCGTGAGGCACTGATCGCAGCTCTGGAGACACACGCCCGCGATTTCGACCTGCACCGGCTGGAGATGCTGATCCACCGGCTGCGGCGCAAGGCCGCCAGGATCACCGCAACGGAGGGCACGCCCTTTCCCCTGCTGTCCTCGCGCGGAATGGGCTATCTGCTGGCCGAGTGATCGGGCGGTACGGCCGCCGGCAGACGCAGCCGGATGAAGGCGCCGCCGCCTTCGCCGTTGCCGGCCTCCACGCGCCCGCCCGCCGCCGCGACGATGTCGTTGACCACCGACAGACCCAGGCCGGTGCCCTTGCCGGCCGGCTTGGTCGTGTAGAACGGCTCCAGGACGCGGCCCAGCACAGGCTCGGGAATCCCCGGGCCGGTATCGGACAGCACCAGCACGACGTGGCCGTCGTGCGATTCGCCATGGATGCGGAACACGCCGCGGCCGGCCATCGCGTCGCGCGCGTTGGCGGCGACGTTGAGCAGCGCCAGCTCGAGATCGTCCAGGTCCATCTCGACCCAGAGCGGAGCGCCCGGCGCGATGCCCTCCAACCTGATCTCGTGCCCGAACAGCTGCCTGAGCATCGGCTCGGCGTCGACCAGCGCCTTGCGCGCGTCGAACAGGCGCGCGATGCCCGGCTCGGCGCGGCCGAAGTTGAGGATCCTGCGGCTGACCGTCAGCGCGCGGCGCGACGCCGCCTCGATGTTTTCCAGCGTCTTGACCAGCGGCGCCACGCCGTGGCCCTCCAGGAACTCCCGGCGCTGGGCATAGCCGATGATGACGTTGATGACGTTGTCGAAATCGTGCGCCACGCCTGAGGCCAGCCGCCCCAGCGCCTCCATCCGCTGCGCGTGCAGCAGTTGCTCCTGGACGCGCTCGCGCTCGGCCATCTCGCGGACCAGCTTGCGGTTCAGCTGCTCCAACTCGCGCCTGCGCGCCTCCGATTCCACCAGGCTGTCGCGCAGCGCGGCGATAGTGCGGTCCAGGACCAGGGTGATCAGCAGGTAGACGCCGACCGTGCCGACCGCCAGGCCGACGCTGCCCCAGGCCGGGCGGGTCGGGACGTGCAGGAGCAGCTGGAAGGCCACCGCCAGCAGGCAGCTTGCCGCCAGCGCCAGGAACACCCGCCACAGGTTGCGCCGTCCCAGCACCAGGCCGGCCAGCGCCAGCGCGATCACCGGCATCGGATCGGTCATCAGCTCGTAGATGTCCACCCTGAGGTAGGTGAACAGGGTCGCGGCCAACGTGGTCGCGATGAAGGCCTTGGTCCCGGCCTCGACGCGGCCGCGCCGGATCGTCGCCACGCCGGCCATCGCGCCCATGGCGATGAGCACGCCACCGCCGAAGGCGAACGCCAGTTCCGGCCTGGCCAGCAACTCGCCCGGCCTGGCCACGTACAGGAAAAACCCGATGTCCAGCAACTGGTACAGCACGACCGCGACCAGCAGCGCCTGCAGGAACACAGCGTGCCGGCGATCGGACGGGTCATCGCCCTGGCCCGCGGCCAGCTGGCGCAACGCGGCAGGAAATTTCATGACGGACGAGGTCATGGCGGACCGATTCATCGAGAACGGCCCGCATCCTCACATTCGGCGTGAGTGGATGCAATCGTCGTTTGGTGACATGCAATGTCGGACGTGAATACTTTGTCTCACGCTTCGCCACACAGCTCCCGGAACGCCCCGCGCGCGGGAATGCCCCGGGCCGGCGCGCAGTGGCCGCCTTCATTACCTATCCACGAGGGGATTTCCATGAACAAGACGTTGCGCGGCATCCTGGACCGGATGCGGGACCGGCATGCAGCCGCTTGCGGGCAGCGCCATGGCCGGACCGGCAGTCCGCAGCGGCAGTTGCTGCATGGCGCGGTGCTCGCCGCGCTGATGCTGGGCGCGACCGCGGGCGCGCAGGCCGCCGAGGCTGCCCGGGACGCCGCGCAGCCAGGCAGCCAGGCTGTGGCCGAGGAAAGCGACGCCACCGCGACCGACGCCGAGGACACCACCGATACCGGCCGGCATTTCCAGATCGTCGGCGGTGCCGATGCCGCCGGCGACGTGGGCGCGTTCGCCGGCGCCCCCTACGCGATCGCGATCGGCGAGGCCAGCAACGCGTTCGGCGAAGGCGGCATCGCGCTCGGCGCCGGGGCCACCGTGACTGACAGGTTCGCGCTCGCGGCCGGCTACTCGGCCAGCGCCACCGCCGAATCCGCGCTCGCGGTCGGCGGCATCGCCACCGTGTTCGATTACGACGAGAACGGCGACATCATCGGCAGCCATCAGGAATCCACCGAGGCCACCGGCGTGGCCGCCACCGCCATCGGCGGCGGCGCGAAGGCAGTAGACGCGCTGAGCACCGCGATCGGCACCGGCACGGTGTCGGCGGGCCTGCAAAGCACCGCGGTAGGCTATCGCGCGCAGACCTTCGCCGACGGAACCGTCGCCGTGGGCGGGCTGTCCCAGGCCGCCGGCGACCTGAGCACCGCGGTGGGCTACGGCGCGATCGCCTCGGACGACTTCGCCACGGCGATGGGCGTCGGCGCGCGCGGCACCGCCGCCAGCACGGTGGCGATGGGCTTCAACGCGCTGGCCAGCGGCACCGACAGCGTGGCGATCGGCGGTTTCAGCACCGCCGCCGCCAGCGCCGGCAACAGCAGCGGCATCAGCGCCGCCACCGGCACCGGCGGCATCGCGCTGGGCGCCGGCGCCGAAAGCCAGTCCGACTACGCGATCGCGATCGGCTACAACGCCAACGTCTTCCCCAACGCGCCCGGCAACACCGACGCGGTGGCGATCGGCCACAGCGCCGCCTCGTTCGGCGCGGACACCGTCGCGATCGGCGGCCATGCGATGACCCAGGACGCCGACTCGGTGGCGATCGGCCACGCGTCCACCACCTACACCATCGGCAACGTGGCCCTCGGCAGCAATGCGACGACCTCGATGTTCCGGGACAACAACACCGCGATCGGCGCCGACACCGAGACCAACGGCACCGACGCGACCGCAATCGGCTACGGCGCGCGGGTCGGCACCTGGGTCGACGACGCCCGCGACCAGAGCGCCGCCAGCGCGGTGGCCCTGGGCGCGCATTCCTACGCGTTCCGCAGCAACACGGTCTCGGTCGGCGACGTGGACGCGGGCCTGACCCGCCAGATCACCAGCGTGGCGGCTGGCACCGAAGACACCGACGCGGTCAACCTCGCACAGCTGCGCAACGTCGCCACCGCGCTCGGCGCCGGCAGCGCGATCGATCCCACCGGCAGCCTGGTCGGCGGCACCTATCACGTCCAGGGCGCCGCCTACGGCGACATCGGCTCGGCCGTGACCGCGATCGACGATGCACTGACCGTGTTCGACACCCGCGTCGGCACCCTGGAAACCAGCTTCGCCGGCAACGGCGTGGCGGTCGGCAGCGGTGGCCACGCCCCCAGCGTCGGCGCCGGCACCAACGCGGTGGCGATCGGCGCATCCGCCACCGCCAACGGCGAGAACGGCCTGGCGGTCGGCGCCGATGCGCTGGCCTACGGCCCGCGCGACACCGCGCTAGGCGCCAATGCCAAGGTCAACGCCGACGGCAGCACCGCGGTCGGCGCCAACACCAGCATCGCCACCGCGGCCACCAACGCGGTGGCGGTCGGCGAGAGCGCCAGTGTCTCGGCCGCTTCGGGCACCGCGCTCGGCCAGGGCGCCAGCGTCACCGCCGACAACGCCGTCGCGCTCGGGCGCGGCGCGATCGCCGACCGCGCCGACAGCGTCTCGGTCGGCAGCGCCGGCAGCGAGCGCCAGATCACCCACGTCGCCGCCGGCAGCGCCGACACCGACGCCGCCAACCTCGCCCAGGTCAACGCCGGCGACACCCGCACCCTCAGCGCGGCCAACCGCTACACCGACAGCCAGGTTTCGGCGCTCAGCGACAGCTTCACCCAGCTGCGCGACGACACCGCACGCCGGTTCCAGGGCGTGGACCGCCGCATCGACCGCATGGGCGCGATGGGCTCGGCGATGCTCAACATGGCGGTCAACGCCGCCGGCAGCCAGAGCCCAAACGGTCGCATCGCGGTCGGCACCGGCTTCCAGAGCGGCGAGAAGGCGCTCTCGGTCGGCTACGCCAGAAAGATCGGCGAGCGCGGCTCGTTCAGCCTCGGCGGCGCCTTCAGCGGCGGCGAGTCCTCCGCCGGCATCGGCTTCGGCGTGGACCTGTAGGTCCGCGCGCGGCATCGCCCTTTCCTATCCCGATCCGAGACTCCAGACATGAAAAACGCCTCGCTGCCGACCCGGACCCTGCTACTGAGCGCCATCCTCGCCACTGCGGCCTTCCAGGTCCGCGCCGCGAACGGCGAGCTCAAGCAGCGCCTGCCGCCGACGGTCGACAAGAACGCCGCCACCGCCGCTCCCGGCGCCAGCCGGCTGATCGTCAAGTACAGGAGCGGCGCCCCCTCCGACGCCATCCGCGCGTCGATCCTGAGCGCGGCCTCGCGCCGTGCCGGGGTGATGCAGGCCACCGCCGGATCCAGCCGCACGGTGCCGCTCGGCGCTCGCGTGCTGCGCCGCACCGGCAGCGGTGCCAGCGTGATGGCCGTGACCCGCACGCTGAACGGCACCGAGCAGGCCAGGCTGCTGACCGAACTGCGTGCCGACCCGGACGTGCAGTACGCCGCGATCGACCGGATGCTGCGTCCGGTCGAGGACCTCAGGCCGACGCTGGCCAGGCCGGCCGCGACCGGCACCGCGACCGCGCAGGCCAGCGCCGCCGCCGCACCCAACGACAAGCTCTACGCCCAGTACCAGTGGCACCTGCAGGACGGCGCCGGCGGCATCCGCGCGCCCGAGGCCTGGGCGGCATCCACCGGCAAGGGCGTGGTGGTCGCGGTGCTCGACACCGGCATCCTGCCCGACCATCCGGACCTGAAGAAGGACGGCCACCTCCTGCAAGGCTACGACTTCATCAGCAGCGCGGCGGTGTCGCGCCGCGCCACCGATGCGCGCGTGCCGGGCGCGCAGGACTATGGCGACTGGGTCGAGGAAAACAACAACTGCAACCTGCTGCCATCGGACAGTTCCTGGCACGGCACCCACACCGCCGGCACGGTCGGCGAGCTGACCGACAACGGCATCGGCGGCGCCGGCGTGGCGCACGACGCGCAGATCCTGCCGGTGCGCGTGCTCGGCCGCTGCGGCGGCTTCAGCTCGGACATCGCCGATGCGATCATCTGGGCCTCTGGCGGCCACGTCGACGGGGTGCCGGACAACAAGAATCCGGCCGAGGTCATCAGCCTGAGCCTGGGCGGTCCGGGCGCCTGCGACGACGAAAGCCAGAACGCGATCGACCAGGCGGTGACCAACGGCAGCATCGTCGTGGTCGCGGCCGGCAACGATGCCAGCGACGTGTCGCAATTCAGCCCGGCGAGCTGCAAGAACGTCATCACCGTCGGCGCCACGCGCATCACCGGCGGCATGGCGTTCTACTCGAACTTCGGCCGGGGCGTGGACCTGTCCGGCCCCGGCGGCGGCGGCGGCGACGATCCCGGCAACGGCGGCTGGGACGGTGTGGTGCTGTCGACCGGCTACACCGGCAAGACCACCCCGAGCTCCGGCGACTACGCCTACGTCGGCATGGCCGGCACCTCGATGGCCACCCCGCACGTGGCGGCGGTCGCCGCGCTGGTGCAGAGCGCGCTCGCCGCGGCCGGCAAGACGCCGCTGACACCGGCGCAGATGGAGGACATGCTGCGCCGGACCGCACGCGCCTTCCCGGTCGCGCCGCCGGCCGCCACCCCGATCGGCAGCGGCATCGTCGATGCCCAGGCGGCGCTCGCCTACGTGAAGAACAACTGCAGCGGCAGCACCTGTACCCCGCTCACCACCGTGCTGGCCAACCGGGTCGCGGCCACCGGGCAGACCGCCGGCGAAGCCGGCGCGCTCACGTTCGCCTACACGGCCACGGCCGGCAGCGTGCTGAACATCCTCAGCTATGGCGGTGGCGGCAACGTGGCGATGTACGTCAAGTACGGCGCGGAGCCGAGCACCAGCAGCTACGACGCCGTGTCGGCGCGCACGGGCACCTCGCAGACGGTACGCGTGGCGGCGCCGAAGGCCGGCACCTACTACATCAAGCTGGTCGGCGGAAAGGGCGGCTACAGCAACGTATCGGTGATGGCGCGCCAGTGACGGCCGGCCGACCGCGACCGGCGGCGGCCGTCGCCGCCGCGGTGGAGCGGTTCAGAACGCATCGTTGCCCAACCGCACTTCCACGCCGAGCAGCGAGGTCAGCGCCAGCATCGCCTCGTCGTCGCGGCTGAGCGCGATCCAGCCGGCATAGGCGTCACTGCCGGTGTTCCAGTTCCACAGCGAGTAGCCGTGCTCGCGCAGGCGGTCGTAGGCCGTGGCCATCAGCTCGGGCACGTCCAGCGCGTCGGCGAAGTCCTCGTCGTCCAGGTCGCCGCCCCAGTCGATGCGCAGATTCCAGCGCGCCGCCAGCTCGTCCAGCGCCAACACGAACGACTCGGTGTCCTTCCAATCGACGCAGAAGCCGGACTGCCAGTCGATCGCATCCTTCAGCGCCCACAGCCAGGCCTCGTCGCCGTCATCGCCGGTCTGCCCGCCCATCGCCTCGCGCCAGGCGTCGAACTGGCGCAGCGCGCCCTCCTCGTCGCCGGGGTTGATCAGCACCAGCAGGTTCCAGACCCGGGCGGGATGGTCGTCCTCGTCGAAGTCGGAGGGCAACTCCTCGAATTCCTCGTAGTCGGCACTGTTGTCGGGCATGGCGGCATCGCGCGGGGAGACAGCCGCGATTCTCGCCGCCGCGGGCGCGGCGGGGAAGCCGCCGCGGACGCCGCGGTTTAAACTGGCCGCCTTCCCGTCGAGATCCGTGCAGGCCCCGAAATGAGCGATACCCCTCCCGACCGCCTGGCGGTGAACCCGCAGAGCCCGTTCCACGACGCCGAGGTGCTGGCGCGCGGCGTGGGCATCCGCTTCAACGGCGCCGAGCGCGACGACGTGGAGGAATACTCGGTCAGCGAAGGCTGGGTGCGGGTTCAGGCCGGCAAGGCGCGCGACCGCCGCGGCAACCCGATGACGCTCAAGCTCAAGGGCACGGTCGAGGCGTACTTCCTGGTCGCGCGTTGAATCGACGCGCATGCAGGCGCGCCGCGCTCGCCGGCAGCCCGCCCTGAGCGGCGCAACGCCACGTCGCTGGAAACATGGTCTGGCCGCGCTGGCGCTGGTCGCCGCCGGCCTCGCCGTCGCTTGGCCGCTGCTGCGCTATTACCACCTCGACAATCGTCTGCAGCGCTGGGTCCACGGCTGGCAGGCCGACGCGCGCTGGAACCAGCCGCGCTGGCGCCGACACAGCCTGTGGCTGCCCGGCTACACCTTCGACATCGAGGCCCGCCCGGTCGAGGGCGTCGCCGACAACCTGTCCGGCCTGGCCTACGACAGCCAGCGGCAACGGCTGCTGGCCGTGGTCAACCGTCCCACGCAGGTGCTGGTGCTCGACCGCGACGGCGGTGTGCTCCAACGCCACCGGCTGCGGGGCGCTTCCGACGTGGAAGCGATCGCCTGGCTGGGCGGCGAACACATCGCCCTGTTGCAGGAAGGCCGTCGCACGGTCGTCCTGGCCACCGTGCCCGTGCGCGATGGCGCGCCGATCGACGTGACCCAGGCGCGCACGCTGCCGCTGCGGCTCGATCGGGCCGACAACAACGGTCCGGAAGGCCTGGCCTACGATCGCGCCGGCGATGCGCTCTACGTCGGCAAGGAACGCGCGCCGGCCGGGCTGTACGCGCTGCATGGCGTGCTCGGCGCCGCTGTGCCTGTCCAGGTCGACCTCAGCGGCTGGCTGCGCTCGCTGCCATTCGCCACCGACCTGTCCAGCGTCGAGTTCGATCCGGTACACCGCCACCTGTTGCTGCTCAGCGACGAATCGCAACTGCTGGCCGAACTCACGCTCGATGGCACGCCGGTCAGCTGGAGCACGCTGCCGACCCGCCCCTGGCACCTGCCGCCGCCACAGCCGGAGGGCGTGGCGGTGGACGAGGCCGGCACGATCTACCTGGTCAGCGAGCCCGGCCTGTTCTACCGGATGCGCCGCACCGCGCCGTAGCGCCGAACCTGTCCCGTGCCCTAACTGCGCTGCCTCGACTCGATCAGGTCGAGATTGCGCACCAGCCGTCGTGACAGTTCGTCGGAGATCTGCCGCTGCCGCGCCAGCTTGAACAGCTCGTTGCGCTCGGCCTTCAATCCCGCCCCACGCAGCTCGCGCAGCGCCTGCTCGTAGGCGCGCGCCTCGATCGGATCGCGATCGGCCGCATCCACCGCTCCGAGCTTGCGCTGGTACAACGCGCTCACCTGGGTCGCCGCCGCGTTGTAGCGCTCGGCCAGCAGCTCGTCGCTGGCGTATTTCTGGCGCAACCGCTCCACCGCCTCCAGCGCCGCGCGCGCCGAGGCGGTGCGCGCCAGGTCCTCCTCCTGCTCGTGATGCGGTTCCTCCGGCAGCTCCAGTCCCTTCAGCAGGCGCGGCAGCGCGACGCTGGCGACCAGCAGCGACACCAGGATCACCGCGGTGGCCAGGAAGATCGTCAGCTGCCGCGCCGGGAACGGCGTGCCGTCCGGCATCAGCAACGGCAGGGTCAGCACGCCGGCCAGGGTGATCGCGCCGCGCACGCCGGCCAGCGAGGTCGCCACGATCACCCGCCACGACGGACTGGCGTGCTGCTCACCGCGGCGATGCGCCTTGAGCAGGTTCCAGCGCAGCGACAGCCATACCCAGACGAAGCGCAGCACCGCCAGCGCGGCGCTGATCGCCAGCACGTACACCACCAGCCACCACGGGTTGAGGTGGCCGGCCTCGCGCACGCTGTGCACCGCACCGTCGAGGATGCCCGGCAACTGCTCGCCCAGCAGCACGAACATGATCCCGTTGAAGGTGAACTGCACCGTGTCCCACACCGCCGAGCGCTGCACCCGCATCGCGCCGGGCGCGTTGCCGCTCAGCTCGACGTAGCTCATCGTGATGCCGGCCGCCACCGCCGCCAGGATGCCGGAGGCATGCAGCCACTCGGCCAGGATGTAGGCGGCGAACGGGGTGACCAGGTTGACCAGGATCGCCGAGCCCGGCTCCTCGCCGAAGTGCCGCCAGATCCAGCTCTGCACCCGGCTCAGGCCGAAGGTGACCGCCACGCCGGCGCCCAGGCCGGCCAGCGCCACCCAGACGAAGGTCAGCGAGGCGTTGGCCAGCGAGAACGTGCCGGTCAGCACCGCCGCCACCGCGAACTGGAAGCAGACCAGGCCGGAGGCGTCGTTGAGCAGCGACTCGCCTTCCAGGATGTGCATCAGCCGCTTGGGCACCGGCACCCGCGAGGTGATCGAGGACACCGCCACCGGGTCGGTCGGCGAGATGATCGCCGCCAGCGCGAATGCCACCGCCAGCGGCATCGCTGGGATCATCCAGTGGATCAGCAGCCCAGCGCCGACCACGGTGAAGATCACCAGGCCGAACGCCAGCTCCAGGATCGCGCCCTTGTCGCGGAACAGGCCCTGCTTGGGGATGCGCCAGCCGTCCAGGAACAGCAGCGGCGGCAGGAACAGCAGGAAGAACAGCTCCGGCTCCAGTTCGTGGCCACGGTCGAGCACCCCGGCGATCACCGCGCCCAGCGCGATCTGCACCAGCGGCAACGGCAGCGAGAACGGCAGGATGCGGATGAGATAACCGCTGGCGGCCACCGCCAGCAGCATCGCAAGGACGACGTCGATCGAATGCATGCCAGGTCCAACAGGAAAAGACGCCGCTATGGCATCACCCTGAAACCATAGCGGCTCGAACAGCCGAGCGAAACCTCCCGAGCGATCGCGGCGGGAGGCACTTCAATCCCTTCCAGGTGGATCGCCCCGCCCGCCGACCCGGGTCTTCGACAAAGCCGCGGCATGCCGCCTCGGCCCGAGCACCGTACCCAGGCAGACCACGCTGCGCGGCCGCGCCTGCGCCGACCCGGCCGCCGGCCGCTTGATCAGTGCGGGCCGCTCACGCCGCCCGCTCCCGCGCCGGCGTGCCATCGAAACGGTAGATGTCCATTGCCAGGAAGCCCATGTCGATGCCGGCATCGATCCGCTGCGCACCCAGCGTCGCGCCACCGGCCGCGCCGATCGCGAAGTACAGCGGCAGCAGATGCTCGTCGGTGGGATGCGCGCGCTCGGCCTGCGGCGCCTGGCGGCGGTAGTCGAGCAGCGCCGCCACGTCGTCGGCCCGCAGCCGCTGCTCCACCCAGCCGATGAACGGGCGCACGTAGGGCGCCTCGCTGTCCTCGGCCTGGCCGCCACGCCAGTCGTGCAGATTGTGGGTGATCGAGCCGGAACCGATCAGCAGCACCCCCTGCTCGCGCAGCGGCGCCAGCGCGCGGCCCAGCGCCAGCTGGTGAGCGGGGCCAAGTTCGGGCTGGATCGACAGCGGCACCACCGGGATGTCGGCCTGCGGATACAGGAAGCGCAGCGGCACCCAGGCACCGTGGTCGAGGCCTCGCTGCGGATCCAACCGCGGATGCAGCCCGGCCTGCTCCAGCAACCGGTGGACCTGCTGCGCCAGTGCCGGTTCGCCCGGCGCCGGGTATTCGATCTCGTACAGCGGCGGCGGGAAGCCACCGAAGTCATGGATCGTCTGCGGCCGCGCGGCCGCGCCGACCAGCGGGCGGTGCGCCAGCCAGTGCGCCGAGGCCATCACGATCGCGCGTGGTCGCGGCAGCGCCGCGGCCAGCTCGGCCAGACGCTCGCCGACCTGGCCCGGCCGCAGCGCGGTCATCGGCGAACCGTGCGAGATGTACAGGGAAGGCAGGGTATCCATGCAGAACTCCAACAATGAGAATGGCTTCAGCGCGACTTGATCGCCAGCGCGCCATCGCCGATCAGGAACTGCACCACCAGCGCGATCGCCCACACCGCCGGGTATTCCCAGCCGCCGCCGGCATTGGCGAAGCTGAAACCATTGGCGCCATGCACGCTGACGATCGTGCCCAGCAGCAACGGCACGCCGAGCAGCCCGAACCAGCGCGCGTAGATGCCCAGGATCAGCGTGACGCCTAGCAACAGCTCCAGCCCCATCGAGACATAGGCCAGCCCACCGGGCAGACCGAGCGACTGAAAATAGCCGACGGTGCCGGCCGGCGTGAACACCAGCAGTTTGGTCAGGCCATGGACGAGGAACAGCGCGCCCAGCGTCACTCGCAGCAGGGCGGCGCCATAGGCCGGCAGAGGGGAACGGATCGCGGTGTTCATCAGGTGACTCCTCGGAGAACAGGTCGGTCGGAAAGTTAACGGCAAAGACTATTCCCGCATTTTTCCTGTTAAAACATCGCGCAGATCCATTGTTCTTTTCAGAATTCGAAAAAAATGGACACTCTCGACGCAATGCGCGTCTTCGTGGCGGTGGCCGAGCGCGGCGGCTTCAGCGCCGCCGCCGAGGCACTGGACCTTTCCACCGCCAGCGTCACCCGCCAGGTCGCCGCGTTGGAGCGGCGCCTGGGCACGCGGCTGCTCAACCGCACCACCCGCCGGGTCAGCCTGACCAGTGCGGGCGCTACCTACTACCAGCGCGCGCTGCAATTGCTGGCCGAATTCGATGACCTGGAAGCGATGATCGACACGCACGAGCGCACATGACGAGCCACCTCCATGACTAACCTCCGCTGGGATGCATTTCTGAGCCACGCATCCGAAGACAAGTCAACTGTCGCTCGGCCGCTTGCGAACGAGCTTGCCAACCACCGACTCCACGTCTGGCTAGACGAGTGCGAGATCGTCCCTGGGGAAAGCATCCGGGCGAAAATCGACGAAGGTCTTTCCAAGTCACGATTCGGTGTTGTGCTGATCAGTTCTGCTTTCCTCGCAAAGCGATGGACGCAAGCTGAACTGGGAGGGATCTTCGCACGGGAAGTTAGCCAGAAACATGTGCTGGTTCCTGTTTGGCACAATGTCGCTCATTCGGAGCTTGTTGCAATCTCTCCGTTGCTGGCGGATCGCTTCGCCCTGAATACATCAAGCGGCCTTCCCGTCGTCGCGTCAGCCATCGCTAAAATGATTTGGAAAGAGACCAAAAGCTACCGGCCGGGTATGCCGATCTACGCTGGAAGGCTGTCGAAGAAGGTCTTGCTCAGTCTTCCGGACGGGGCTTACCTGCTCAGCAACATCATGAACGACGACCGTACCCCTCGCGTCTCGCAACCAGTTCCAGCCTATAAAGAACGCGAGGCCTTTTGGGCTCAGCTTACGAACGCAAGAATTTCGACGAGTCGTTTCTATGTGTTTGCCGATGCGGCAGAGTTTCGCGAACACATGTCTGCTCGCACAATATGGAGTACGTGACGCCTAACCCCTCGCTCGAGCCGACGCGCTACGGTAGGCAGTGTAAGCCCGCGCCGAGGTACTCAGTACATTGTCTCAGCCTGGGCTTACACTACCTGCTTCCGCGCGCGGCTCAGCTCGAACGTTAGATGGCATGGACAAATTCTCGAAATTAAAGGAAAGGCCTGCGAACGAACAGGACGTCCCATTTCTACTGACCCTTCGGCGCCAGACCATGGACAAGCACCTCATCGCAAGCGATGCCGATACATCAGAGGCTTATCACCTCGAGCGCATTCAGTACCACTTCGACTGCGCTCGAATCCTCATGGATGGGGATCGTCCGGTCGGACTGCTGAAAGTGAAGCGGGGAACAACGGAGTGGGAGATCATCCAGATCCAGCTGAGTCCGCAACTACAGGGCAAGGGTGCTGGCCACGCCATACTGCAAGACATCATCGACCAGGCAGCCTCTGTCGGAGCCGGAGTCAAACTAAGTGTTCTGAAGGCGAATCCAGCCAAGCGCCTGTATGAGAGACTGGGATTTGTCACTGTCGGCGAGTCTGCACGCGAGTACATTATGTTGCGTGCCGTCTAACAATTCATTCAAGCCGACGCCGCTTCGCCACACGACTCAACTCAGGATCTAATTGACCATGACTGCGCAGAACGACACCCCACACAACGAACTGGAGTCCTCGCTTATCGCAGGCGCAATGGACCAGGCAGCGCGGCCACGGTTCTACGAGACTCTACTCAGATCGCAAGTGCTCGTTGTTCCAATTGGCGAAGCGCCCACGGTGGTAGATGGCCTGCTTCAGGGCGACACGAAGCTGTCCTTTTCCACGATCGAGATAGATGGGAAATATCATGTTCCATTCTTCTCCTCTGAATCCCGACTTCCGAGCGGGACGACATTTATCCGCCTTTCTGCTGTAGATTTCTTTAAAATCACGAGTGGGTCGCACCTCATTCTCAATCCTGGTTCCAACTACGGCAAGGTGTTCTTTTCCCACGAAGTCGCGTCACTTCTCAATGGCTCATTGTTTCAGCCTACCGAGACGCTGACCGCGACGGGTGGCGAACGGCAACTGATTGGGCAACCGAAAGACTATCCACACGATTTTTCTGATGCTGTGTCGCGCTTTTTATCATCGGAGCCAGGTGTCGAGAAGGCCTTTTTGGCGCTGCATTTCATCGCAGACGTACACACTGAACCAACTATTCTTGTCGCCATCATCGCGCCTGAAGTCGGATTTGAGCGCATGGCCGCAGCAATTGGCGTCATCGCCAAGGAAACCAGCAAGGCCGAATGGGCGGTAGACGTCATACGCCTTCAGGAGAATCAACTAGGCTACTTTTCCGACCAAGCACCGATCTATGAGCGCAAGAAGAAAGGTCTTTTTGCGAAGTTTTTTGGTTAACCCATCGTTCCAGGCGATCGCCTATGGCCGCGTCTGAAATCCAATACCAAGTTTATATGAAACAGCTCTTGCGATTTTCAATAGTATTGCTGGGACCCGGCATCGTTATCTTCCTCGCACTCGTGGGGTTCACGGCTATCATTCACTGCCGTCCAAACGGGGTCGGATGTGACGGGAACCTCGAGCTTCCTGCGCTTGTCGCCGGGCTAGCGCTGCTCTGTTCATCGCTAGCCCATTTACCCGCTTGCCTGATTTTTCGCAGCACAGTGCGCCGTCTGCGTCCGTGGGGACTCTTTGGTGTTATTGCAGCGCTTAGCCTTTGTCAGTTCGCGCCTTTTATTTTAATTGACATCTTAATTTCGCTGCCCGGGGATTCAATCATGATCTTGCCCGTGGCATGGTTTTCCATATCCACCCTTATGGCACTCGCTGTCCTTGCTGTAGCGCGCACTTTGTCGTCAAACAATTCATTCAAGTCAACCCAACTTGAAGAACGAATCAGATAATGAGTTATAACCTCATGGAATTCTTAAGGATTCTTGTAAATACGGCGCTTGTCGCCACTGCATGGCTCGCTTTGCTTGCCATTGTCTTCACACTTCTAATCGCTATTCCAAGTTTCTTCGTGGAATCTGGCTGGAGCGTGAAGGAAAGAATATCCCAGTTCATCTCTCTCGTGGCAGTAACACTTATATTTGGATCGGCACCAATCATTTTCTTCTTTTCACCACTATACACTTTATTTAAATTGAAAAAAGTCGATCATTGGTGGCTCGTACTCATACTAGGATTGTCGCCAGGGATTTTTCTTGCCACCATTCCTCATGGCGCCCCATTCGCAGTTATTTCGTGCACTTTCGGGGCGGCAGTTTCATTACTTACACACGCAAGCCTGCGTGGATGGCGCCGACAGCTCATTAACCAGCACCGCCCCACCTCATGACAAATCGCATTATGACGTCATGCGCCTCGCATTTAATTCAGCTCTCCCTGTCTCTGCCCAGGATCAAGACCGGGTACATCGAGGACCCGGCTCGGGAATCCCGCCGATCTTCTCAACCAGCTATCGCCAGCCGCTCCTGGTGATAGCGGCGCACCGCTGCCAGCCACAGCAGCGCCGCCAGGCCGAAGCCGCTGACGAGATAGACCACCCAGGTAGACACGTCGATCGGTTCATGGCGCGTCACCCTCAGCAACATCTGGTTCTGAGCCAGGAACGGTACCGCGTACTGCCACAGTTGGGTCTTCAGCGGATACACCATCAACGCGTAGCCGGGCAGCATCGGCATCAGCATCAGCCAGGTCATGTGGCTCTGCGCCTCCTTCATGCTCTTGGCTGCGGCCGCCAGCCAGGTCAGCAGCGAGGTGCCAATGAACAGCATCGGCAGCAGGATGAACAGCATCTGCACGATCGCCAGCCAGCCAACGTTGAGCTGGCGGCCGATGCCGGTGGCGACCTGGGCGCTGAGCTTGAACGCCAGCAGCGTCAGCAACAGCGAGACCATGCCGATCACGCAGGCCGCGGCGATCTTGCCGCTGACCACCGCGCTGCGCGGGGCCGGCGTGGCCAGCAAGGGCTCCAGCGACTGGCGCTCGCGCTCGCCGGCGGTGGCGTCGAGGATCAGGTAGGCACCGCCGAGGAACGAGGTAATGACCAGCAGTACCGGCAGCAACGTCGACATCAGTACACCGCGCTTGGCCTCGGCAGTGGCCAGGTCCTGGGTGGCGATGTCGAGCGGACGCACGACCTGTGCGTCGATGCCGCGCGCCAGCAGGCGCAGCGCACCCACCTGCTGGCCGTAGGCGCTCAGTGCGGCCTGCAGGCGCGCACTGGGAATGTCCGCATCGCGGCGGGTGCTGTCCTCGATGATCTCCACCAGGGCCGGCCGGCCGTCACGCCAGGCCTGGGCGTAGTCGTCACTGATGCGCAGGGCGACGTCCACGTCCTGGTTGCGGATCGCGGCGGTGAGATCGGCCGGAGGGTCGACCGCGTTCAGTCCTTGCGAGGCAAGGAACTGCACCAGGTTCGGCGCGTGGTCCTTGCCCAGCACCGGAATGTCCAGAGGCTGGTTGATCTGGGTCTTCACCCGTGCATCGGCCAGCCGGCTCATGCCCAGGATCAGCGCGGGGTACAGGAGCGGCGTCAGCAGCAGCGACAACAGCAGGGTGCGGCGGTCACGCGAGAGGTCGCGCAACTCCTTGCGCATCACGGTCCACAGTGTCGAGGCAACGGTATTCAGGGACAGGCTCATGCGTGCAGTCCCTCATCCGATCCGATCACCTTGACGAAGGCATCCTCGAGCTGGTCCTCGCCGGTCTGTGCGCGCAGTTCGTCGGCGCTGCCGGCGGCCACCACGGTGCCGCGGGCGACGATGACGATACGGTCGCACAGCGCCGCCACCTCCTGCATGATGTGGCTGGAGAAGATCACGCAGCGCCCCTCCTCGCGCAGCTGGCGCAGGAAACCGCGCAACGCACGCGTGGTCATCACGTCCAGGCCGTTGGTGGGCTCGTCGAGGATCACGTTGCGCGGGTCGTGCACCAGCGCGCGGGCGATCGCGGTCTTGGTGCGCTGGCCCTGGCTGAAGCCTTCGGTCTGGCGGTCGAGGATGTCGTCCATGTCCAGCGCCGCCGACAGCAGCCGGGTACGCTCGGCGATGCGCGCGCGCGACAGGCCGTGCAGTTCGCCGAAGTAGGCGATGTTCTCGCGCGCGGTCAGGCGCTTGTACACGCCGCGCGCATCCGGCAGCACGCCGAGCCGGCGCCGCACCGCGACCGGGTCGGCGGCCGCGTCGATGCCGTCGACGGCGACGCGGCCCTGGTCCGGCGACATCAGCGTGTAGAGCATGCGCAGGGTGGTGGTCTTGCCGGCGCCGTTGGGGCCGAGAAGGCCGGTGATGCGGCCGTCGGCGGCGTCGAAGCTGACGTCCTCCACCGCCTGGACCAACCCGGTCCTGGTCTTGAACGACTTGTGCAGGTGTTCGGCCGTGATCATGCGGCAACCTGCGGCGTGGCGATCGAGGCGGTCATGGTTCCCATCCGTTGAACGAGGTGAAGGCGGGCACGCTGCTGAGCGTGTCCACGCAGCGGGCATCGAGCGATCTGGCGTTACCCTGGTCGATGAACTGTCCCATCAGCGTGGGAATACAGCCCAGCGCCATCACGTTGTGGCCCTGGCCCGGCGCGACCAGATGGCGGCCGTTCGGCAGGCCCTTGAGCACCTGTTCGGCATAGCGCGGCGGCGTCACAGGATCGAGCGCGCCGGACAGCAGCAGCGCCGGCACGTCGCTGTGCAACGGATCGGTGAAACCGGGCGGACGCGTGCCGGTCGGCCAGGCCGGGCAGGCGGCGAAGAACATGCTGGCCACGTCCGGGCCGAGCAGCGTCGGCCGCGTCCCGTCCAGAACGCGGTAGCGGTCGGCATCCTCGGCGCAGATCACCGACCACTGCATCGCCCGGTTCATCGAGTCGCCGATCGAGCGGCTGGCCAACCCGGCCAGCGACATCAGTGGACCGTAGCGGCCGTGCGCGGCCTCGTCGAGGATCAGTGGCAGCAGCGAGGCGGTCTGCGGCGCGTAGGAGAACGCAAACGCCAGGCCGGTCACGGTATCGGCGGTGACCTTGCCGCGCTCGATCTCGCCGGTGCCGGGATCGCGGTATTCCACCTCGACCGGCGCCTGGCGCAGGCGCGCCATCGTGCTGCGCAGTTGCTCGCGGGTATCGGTCGGAAAGCGCCGGGCACAGGCCGGCAGGCTCCGGCATTGTTCGGCCTGCAGGCCAATGGCGTCCTCGAACGTAGTGGCGAATTCGCCACCCGCCACCAGGTCGTTGGGGACCACGCCATCGATCACGATCGCGCGGGTGTGCTGCGGATGGGCCGCGGCATAGTGCTGGACCACGCGCGTGCCGTAGGACACGCCGATCAGGTTGATCCGGTCCACACCCAACGCGGCGCGCACCGCGTCCAGATCGCCGATCGCCTCGGTGGTGGTGTAGAAACGTGGGTCGGCGCGTCCCTGCAGCGCGGCCGCGCAGCGGCGCGCGTAGTCGGCGATCGCACCGGGCGAGGCGTCGGCGTCGTCCGGCGCAGCCAGCGGCTTACCGTCCGCGCCGGTGCAGGTCAACGGATGCGAGCCGCCCGTGCCGCGCTGGTCGACCAGGAAGACGTCGCGCTTCTTGCTCACCTCGGCCAGCGCCGGAGCGATCAGGCCAGCCGACTCGGTGGCCGACTGGCCCGGACCTCCGGCGACGAAGAACACCGGATCGGGTTCGCCGGGGCCGTCGTCGCCCACCTCCAGCCAGGCGATCTTCAGCCCGATATGGCGGCCTTGCGGCGCGGCCGGGTTCTCGGCCACCTGCAGCGTCGCGCACTGCGCCTCGACGTTACCGGCCGCCTGCGGGTGAGTGAGCGTGCACGGCTGGAATTGCAGCGCCCCGTACCTGCGCACGGCCTGCTCGACGGGCTGGCCGGCGCGGGGAGCGCCGGCAGTGGCAGGCGGCCGGGCCGATGCAGGCACATGCGCCTGCCACTGGCGATAGCCGACAACGGCCACCAGCGCCAGCAACGCAAGGACGATCCTGATCTTCTTCGACATCTCCCGCGTTTCCCTTCTGGTGAGTCCGTGTGCAAATGACGCTAGGATGGCCTGGATGTGACCGCCCGCGCCGCCGTGTCGCTCAAGCCTCCGCGTCGAACAGGAAGATCCGTTCGATTGGTTCGCCGAACAGCGCCGCGATGCGGAACGCCAGCGGCAGGCTCGGATCGTACTTGCCGGTCTCCAGCGCATTGACGGTCTGCCGCGACACGTCCAGTTGCTCGGCCAGCCGCGCCTGCGACCAACCCTGCTGCTCGCGCAGCTCGCGCAGCCGGTTGTTCATGTGTAGCGCCGCGCGATGAGCAGCCTGGCGATGGCGTACACCAGGCACAGCGCCGGGAACACCCACAGCATCGCCGAGGTGGCCTGCACATCGATCAGCCCCGCACTCTGCAGGAAGCTGGCGACCATGTAGCCGCCACCGACCAACCCTGCAGCGATGCCTGCCGATTCCAGTTCGATGCGCCGCTGCAGTTCGTCCGAATCGCGCACGTAGCGCACCTTCGCACGGATCACCCACAGCACCAGCAACGCCGGCAGCAGCGCCACCAGCACGCGCAGCCAGGTGGCGGCGAGGCCGTCGAGCACATGCCGCCAGACCAGCATCACCGCCACGTAGGCGAGCAGCGCAGGGACCAATTCGCGCCGGTAGCGCCGGGTCAACGCCGACGACGCACGATCGTCCGGCCTGAACCACAGCACCAGCGCCGAGAACAGCGCGCTCGCCGCCATTCCGATGACAAGACCGCCAGGCGTGTTGTCCAGCCGTACACCGAGCAGCGCCGCCACCCCGAGCCCGGCAAAAAGCGCGAGGCCGATAGCGGCGGCGGTCAGCGAGCGGCGGCGCATGGCGGGAGTGGACATGGCAGCAATGTCAAGTTTGCTTTACATGCACACTAGCGGCCGCCATGGCGGACTGTCAAGCACCCTTTACACAACGCCAGCCGGCGTCACTTGCTGCTGACGTACTTCTCGCGGCGGACCTGCGCATTCGGCAGTCCGGCGTTCTTCAGCGTTTCGAAGCAGGCATCGACCATGTCCGGGTTGCCGCACAGGTAGGCGATGTCGCACGCCGGGTCCGGCTCGAACTCCGCCAGGAACTGTTGTACGTAGCCATGGCGCATGTCCGCGTGCGGGTCGTCCGGCAGCGCGCGCGAGAAGCACGGCACGTAGCGGAATTGCGGATGCACATCGGCGAAGGCGCGGAAATCCTCGCCGTAGAGCAGCTCGCCCGGGGTACGCGCACCCTGCAACAGCACCACCTCCAGGCCACGCTCGGTGATCGCGCGCTCCAGCAGCGGCAGCATCGAGCGGTACGGCGTCACGCCGGTGCCGGTGGCGATCAGCAGGTAGCGGCGGTTATCGTCGCCCGGCAGCAGGCAGAAGCGTCCGTACGGCCCGCTCGCGATCAGCTGCCCGCCGATCTCCAGGCCCTCGAACAGCGCCGTGGCCGTGCCGCCGGGCACGAAGCTGACCGCGATCTCCACCGCCTCGCCCGGACCCAGCGCGTGGTCGTGAATCGTCGCCAGCGAATAGCTGCGCTTGGCCGCGGTGCCGTCGGCCTGTTGGAAATGCACCTGGATGAACTGGCCGGGCTGGAAATCCAGCGGCTGCCCGTCGTCGCGGACGAACCGGTAGTGGCCGACCGAGGGCGCCAGCATGCGGCGCTCGACGAGATTGATGGGGAATTGAACCGGCACGGGCAGGTTGGGACAGTCTGTTTCCGGGGCCGGACCCCCGCAGGCTTCTATAATACCGACTGCATTCACGCGGCGCCGTCAACCTGGCGCGAAGGCGACAGATTGAATTCTCCTATCGCAACCGACGCGCCCGCATTACGCGTGCGCGACCTGCGCAAGACCTACGACAACGGCGTGCAGGCGCTGCGTGGCGTCTGCCTGGACGTCGCGCCCGGCGACTTCTTCGCCCTGCTCGGCCCGAACGGCGCCGGCAAGTCCACGCTGATCGGCATCATCTCCTCGCTGGTGAACCTCGGCGAAGGCGCGGTGCAGGTGTTCGGCATCGACCTGGCCGCACAACGCAGCGAGGCGATGCGGCAGATCGGGCTGGTCCCGCAGGAGATCAACTTCAACTGGTTCGAGAAGCCATTCGATATCCTGGTCAACTACGCCGGCTTCTACGGGATACCGCGCGAGCAGGCCGGCCACCTGGCCGAGATCGAACTCAAACGCGCGCACCTGTGGGACAAGGCGCAGGTGATGAGCCGCACCCTGTCCGGCGGCATGAAGCGCCGGCTGATGATCGCCCGCGCGATGATGACCCGGCCGCGGCTGCTGATCCTGGACGAGCCGACCGCCGGCGTGGACATCGAGATCCGCCGCGACATGTGGCGGGTGCTGCGCGAGATCAATGCCGCCGGCACCACCATCATCCTGACCACGCACTATCTCGAGGAAGCCGAGAGCCTGTGCCGCAACCTGGCGATCATCGACCACGGCCGCATCGTCGAGCAGGGCCCGATGCGCGAGCTGCTGGCCAAGCTGGACGTGGAGGGCTTCCTGTTCGACATCGACGGCGCGCTGCCGGCGCAGCTGCCGGCGATCGAGGGCACCACGCTGGTCGCGCTCGACGCACACACGCTGGACCTGGACATGCCGCGCGCGATGGACCTCAACCGCGTGTTCGCCGCGCTGGGCGGGGCCGGCATCCGGGTGCGCTCGATGCGTACCAAGAGCAACCGGCTGGAGGAGCTGTTCGTGCGGCTGACCGGCGAAGGCCGTGATTCGGGATTGGAGATTCGGGATTCGCAAAAGCAGTCCGCCTCCACCTGACCGACCTGTGCCGACGACGATGAACACAACCAATCCCGAATCCCGAATCCCGAATCCCGGCGCGTCCACGCGCAACCGCACCGCGCTGGCCACCATCGTGCGCCGCGAGGTGCAGCGCATCCTGCGCATCTGGGCGCAGACCCTGGTGCCGCCGGCGATCACGATGACGCTGTACTTCCTGATCTTCGGCAACCTGATCGGCTCGCGCGTGGGCGAGATGGGCGGCTACTCGTACATGCAGTTCATCGTGCCCGGCCTGGTGATGATGAGCGTGATCCAGAACAGCTACGGCAACATCTCCTCCTCGTTCTTCGGCGCCAAGTTCGGTCGCCACGTCGAGGAACTGCTGGTCAGCCCGATGCCGAACTGGGTGATCCTGTGGGGCTACGTGACCGGCGCGGTGGCGCGCGGCGTGATGGTCGGCGCGATCGTGCTGGTGATCGCGATGTTCTTCACCCCGGTGCGCGTGCCGCACCCGCTGGTGACGCTGACCACGGTGCTGCTGGGCGCGACGATCTTCTCGCTGGCCGGCTTCATCAACGCGGTCTACGCCAGGAAGTTCGACGACGTGGCGATCGTGCCGACCTTCATCCTGACCCCGCTGACCTACCTGGGCGGGGTGTTCTACTCGGTCAAGCTGCTGCCGGGCTGGGCCGAGGCGGCAACCCACGCCAACCCGATCTTCTACATGGTCAACGCGTTCCGCTACGGCCTGCTCGGCAGCTCGGACGTGCCGCTGTGGGTGGCCTACACGCTGATGCTCGGCTTCGTCGCGGTGCTGAGCGCGCTGGCGCTGTGGCTGCTGCGGCGCGGCGTGGGCTTGCGCAGCTGATGAGCCGGTTCAGCGACTACGTCGTCTTTGTCGACGAGAGCGGTGACCATGGGATGGCCAGTATCGATCCGGCCTATCCGCTGTTCGTGCTCGCCTGCTGCCTGATCGGCAAGCGCGACTACATGGCAACCGTGGTCCCGGCAATGCAGCGCATCAAGTTCGACACGTTCGGGCATGACTCGGTAGTGCTACACGAACGCGAGATCCGGCGCGACCTGGGAGCGTTCGACGTGCTACGCGAGCCTGGAAGGAAACAGGCGTTCCTTCAGGCCCTGACCGATGCCCTGGCAGCTGCTCCGATGACCGTGTTCGCCGCCGTCATCGACAAGCGCCAGCTGCTGGACCGCAACCGGGGCGAAAATCCTTACGAGGTCTCCCTGCGGTTCTGCCTTGAACGCATCTGCTACAAGCTCGGCCGGCAGGGTCAGCTAGGGTCGTCGTTTGCGCCGTCGATCACCCACGTCCTGTGCGAAGCCCGCGGCACCAATGAAGACCATGACCTGGAACTGGCCTTTCGCCGGATATGCTCGGGCGACAACTATGGCCGGCACGCCATGCCGTTCGAGCCGGTCATCTGCGACAAGAAATGCAACTCGATCGGATTGCAGCTCGCCGACCTCGTCGCCCGCCCCATCGGAATGAACCGGCTACGCCCCGAGCAATCCAACCGCGCCTGGGAAGTCATCCGCGAGAAGTTGGACAGAGATGCGCAGGGGAGATACACGGGTTACGGATTGAAATGCTTTCCTTGAGAAAAACAAAAGGCCCCGGCGTTTCCGCCAGAGCCTGATGCCGACCGAGAATCCCCGATCCAGGCGCAATGGTAGCACTGCCATCGCCCTTGTCCAATTGCCCAACTGAACCGAACACACCATGCGTATTCTGATCCTCGGCGCCGGCGGTACCGGCGGCTACTTCGGCGCTCGCCTGGCGCAGGCCGGCGTCGACGTGACCTTCCTGGTCCGGCCCGGCCGCGCTGCACAGTTGCAGGCACACGGGCTGCAGATCCGCAGTCCGCGAGGCGATGTCGACCTCCCGGTCCAGCACGTCAGCGCCGAGGCACTGCCCGCGCTCGCCGCGCAGCGGCCGTTCGAGCTGGTGATCCTCAGCTGCAAGGCCTACGACCTGGATGCCTCGATCGAGGCGATCGCTCCAGCCGTCGGCGCGGACACCGCACTGCTGCCGATCCTCAACGGCCTGCGCCACTACCCAACACTGGATGCCCGCTTCGGCCGCGAGCGCGTGCTCGGCGGGCTGTGCTTCATCAGCGCCACCAAGGGCGAGGCCGGCGAGATCCGGCACCTGGGCAAGCCGGCCTCGATCATCTTCGGCGAGCGCGACGGCGCTCCGGACAGCGTACGGGTGCAGGCGTTCGCCGCGGCCTGCGCGCAGGCTGGCATCGACCACATCGCCTCGCCGCGGATCGCGCAGGAGCAGTGGATCAAGTACACCTTCGTGTGCGCGCTGGCCGCGGCGACCTGCCTGGCGCGCGCGCCGATCGGCCGGATCGTCGCCAGCGAGGACGGCCGCGCCTTCATCAACGGCCTGTACAACGAGTGCCTGATCGCCGCCGACGCGGCCGGCGAGCCGATCCCGCTGGCCGCGCGCGAGAAGGCGCTGCTGACGCTGCTGCACGCGGACTCGCCGATGAAGGCCTCGATGCTGCGCGACCTGGAAGCCGGCCAGGCGGTGGAAGCCGAGCAGATCGTCGGCGACATGCTGGCGCGGGTGCGCGAGACCGGGCGCAACGCGCCCTGGTTGATGGCGGCCAATGTGCATCTGCAGGCGTACCAGCTCGCGCGCTTTTAGCAGCGTGGGCGGCAACAACGTTCGAGGCGAGAAGTTCGCTGTGCGCGGGCGCGCAGCACCGGATGAGCCTGCGTTGCGGATCCGCGGCATTCCTCCATCCGCCCTTCGGGCACCTTCCCGTGCGCGCGGGGGAAGGGCGATGCCTGACTGAAGCCGGGGTGGCCTTCAAGCGCCGCTGACGGGACGGTGGGGATGCTCCAGGTTCCGTTCCGCCTGGTCCGCGATGAAATTTCCCGGGTTGCTTGCGCCTGACGGCGACCTGGTGATCCGCGATCGTTTCAAGGTCGGGCAGTCCAGCGGCAAGGCCCGCATGCCCTACTGGCGCATGCCTATGGCCAGGCGATTGAAGGCGCTCATCAGCGCGACGGCGAAGCTCAGGTCGGTGATTTCCGCATCGCTGAAATCACCGACCTGAGCTTCGCCGTCGCGCTGATGAGCGCCTTCAATCGCCTGGCCATAGGCATGCGCCAGTAGGGCATGCGGG
>JASGDF010000164.1:0-15738 GCA_047607345.1 Pseudomonas sp.
CGGCATGCAGCCAGCCGCGCAGCCGCTCCAGCGCGGCGGCGTCGAGCGCGGCGGCCTCGGCCAGCGGCGCGCTGGCGAGCAGGTCGAGGATCTCGTGCAGGCCGAAGCGCGCGATCGGCAGCTTGAGCAGGGTCAGGAACACCTCGGCCAGCGGCTCGCTGGCCAGCGGGCTGGCGTCGGCCAGCGCGTACGGCAGCGCGTCGTCGCTGCCGTGGGTGCCGAACACCGCGTCCAGGTACGGCACGTACGGGTCGATGTCCGGGGCCAGCACCGCGATCTCGCGCGGCTGCAGCGGCGGGTCGAAGCGCGGATCGTCGAGCAGCGCGCGCAGCTGATCGTGCAGCACCTGCAGCTCGCGCAGGCGGGTGTGGCAGGCGTGCACCTGCAGGCTGGGGTCGTGCAGGTCCGGCGCGGACAGCACCGGCGCCGGAGCGCGGCGGTGGAACAGGTCGCTCTGCATCCGCCGCAGCAGGCTGTCGCCGAGCCCGGGCCGGGCCGGGTCGAACGGATCGGCGTAGACCGCGACCTCGGCCAGCGGGTGCACCACCTCGTGGTCGCCGATCAGCGCCATGAAGTCGCGCCCGGCCGCGCCCCAGGCCTGCAGCAGCGGGTTCTCCTGGACCTGGTCGGCGAACAGCGCGACCGCCCCGCCCTCACGGCGGCGCTGCCACAGCGTCTGCAGGTCGCCCCAGTAGCCCTGGGTCGGCGTGGGCAGATAGAAGTGCAGCGTGCCCACCCGCGCCTGGGTGGCGAGCACCCGCAGCACGTCCGGGGAGACGTTGAGCACCGCGAACGCGAACAGCCGCGGCGGCAGCCCCTGCGGCCGCGGCCCGTCGGCCCGCGCGAAGCGGTCCAGGTACTGGCCGATGCGGCGCGCGCGGTAGCCATGGCCGGCGGCGATCGCGCGCCACAGCCGTGCCTGCGGGTCGTGCGGGTCGGCGCCGGCCTCCCAGCGCAGCAGCCAGTCGCGGCGCCAGGCCTGGTACTTCTCGAACACCCCGGCCAGCTCGCCGGCCAGCGCCCACGGCTTGAGCGGGTCGCCGTCGGCCAGGTAGCCAGCCAGCGGCGCCAGTGCCGGGTCGCCGCCGAGGTCGGCGCGCAACGCGGCGTACAGCCGCCACTGGGTGCTGGCCTGGTCCAGTTCGTCCAGGGAAGGCGATGCGCCCGCGGGCGGGTTGGCGTCCAGCGCGCGGGTGACGAACTCGCCCGGGGTCAGGAACTCGAGGTTGGCGGCCACGCCGTGCGCGTGCGCCAGGGTGGACTGCAGCCAGCGCCGCATCGCCACCTGCGGGATCAGCACGATGTCCGGGGCCAGCAGCGGCGCGCCCTCGGCCGGACGCCGCAGCTCCTCGGCCAGCAGCGCGGCCAGTAGGTCCAGGGCGTTGGAGGGGTAGAGGCGGAAATCGGGTGCAGCGTCAGGCATTCCGCCATAGTGCCGCAGCCAGGTCGCAGGCGATAAGACCGCTGTGATCCTGTGGGAGGGACTTCAGTCCCGACGGGCTTTCCCGGTAGCGCCCGTCGGGACTGAAGTCCCTCCCACAACCCTCGCTGCTCGTGGCCCCGCCCGGTCCGGACGACACTGTCCCGCCGGACCCGGTAGGCGCCCCGCCGCCGTCCATGTCAGAATACTGGACCGCCCAGTTCTGAAAAATTCAGTCTGACTGAGTTCAGCCGCTGGACGCGACCCTTTCACGTTGATTTTCCGTTAGTGGCGGCGATGACGGCTTCCCAATCCCCTGTCGTGCAGTTGTCCGGCGTCCGCATCGAGCGTGGCGGGCGCACGATCCTGCGCGACGTCTCGCTGGCGGTGCCGCGCGGCGGCATCACCGCGGTGCTGGGTCCGTCGGGCAGCGGCAAGTCCACCTTGCTGGCGGCGCTGACCGGTGAGCTGCGCCCGGTGGCCGGCGAGGTCCGGCTGTTCGGCCAGCCGATCCCGACCGCGCCGCGCGCGCTGCTGGAGACCCGCCGCAACGTCGGCGTACTGCTGCAGGGCAACGGCCTGCTGACCGACCTGAGCGTGGCCGAGAACGTGGCGCTGCCGCTGCGCACCCACACCCGGCTGCCGAGGCCGCTGATCGCGCGGCTGGTGCAGATGAAGCTGCACGCGGTCGGCCTGCTGGCCGCCGCCGACGCCTGGCCGCGCGAGCTGTCCGGCGGCATGGCCCGGCGCGTGGCACTGGCCCGCGCGCTGGCGCTGGACCCGCCGCTGATGATCTACGACGAGCCGCTGACCGGGCTGGACCCGATCGCCTCCGGCGTGATCATGAGCCTGATCCAGCGCCTCAACCACAGCCTGGGCCTGACCAGCATCATCGTCAGCCACCACGTCCACGAGACCCTGCCGGTCTGCGACCAGGCGGTGGTGATCGCCAACGCCGGCATCGTGTTCTCCGGCACCCCGGCGCAGCTGGAGGCCAGCACCGACCCGCTGGTACGGCAGTTCCTGCACGGCCAGCCGGACGGCCCGATCCCGTTCGACGCCGCCCCGCGCGCGGCCAGGAGCGCTGCCTGATGGCCTTCGCCGAATCGATCCGCGCGCTCGGCCGCGCCGGCCTGTTCTCGCTGACCGTGGCGCGCGGCTCGCTGCCAACCAGAGACTTCCTGGCCGAGCTGGCCCGCGAGATCTACAAGATCGGCGCGCGCTCGCTGCCGATCATCGCCGTCGGCGGCGCCTTCGTCGGGCTGGTGCTGACCCTGCAGGGCTACCGCACGCTGACCACCTTCGGCGCCGGCGACGCATTGTCCACGCTGCTGGGGCTGTCGCTGTACCGCGAGCTGGCGCCGGTGCTGACCGCGCTGCTGTTCATCGGCCGCGCCGGCAGCTCGATCGCCGCCGAGCTGGGGCTGATGCGCGCCACCGACCAGATCAAGGCGCTGGAGCTGATGGCGATCGACCCGGTCGCCAAAGCGGTGGCGCCGCGCTTCTGGGCGGCGGTGCTGACCGTGCCGCTGCTGACCGCGGTGTTCTGCTCGTTGGCGATCACCGGCGGCTACTTCGAGGCCGTGCACGCGCTGGGCGTGGACAACGGCACGTTCTGGTCGGGCCTGCGCAACAGCGTGGACCTGTGGGACGACTTCGGGGTGGCGCTGCTCAAGTCGGCGATCTTCGGCGGCACCGCCGCGCTGGTCGCCGCCTACGTCGGCTTCCACGCCGAGCCGACCATCGAGGGCACCTCGGTGGCAACCACCCGCGCGGTGGTCAACGCCTCGCTGCTGGTGCTGATGTTCAATTTCGTTCTTTCCGCCCTGTTGTTTCGATGATGCGAATCCCTCGCAAAAGCCCGCACATCCATGTGCGGGGTCCTAATGAAAAACCCGCTTCGACCGACGTCGGCGCGGCGGCTACATCAAGAGTGAGATAACCCCATGGCCATGCGTGGACCACGACTCGAATTCGCCGTCGGTGCCTTCCTGCTGCTGACCCTGGCCTCGCTGCTGGTGCTGGCGGTGGCTTCGACCAACCAGCGCTGGGGCCTGGGCCGCAGCGAGTACGACCTGAGCGCCCGCTTCAGCCAGATCGGCCAGCTGCGCAAGCAGGCGCCGGTACGCATCGGCGGGGTCAACATCGGCCAGGTCAGCGACATCCGGCTGGACCCGAAGACCTTCGAGTCGGTGGTCACGCTGACCCTGGACGACAAGTACAAGGACCTGCCCGCCGACACCTCCGCCGGGATTTTCACCAGCGGCCTGCTCGGCGAGAGCTACATCGGCCTGCAGCCCGGTGGCGACCCCGACGTGCTCAAGCCCGGCGACCAGATCGCCTTCACCCAGCCGGCGGTGGACCTGATCCAGCTGGTCGGCAAGTACATGTTCAGTGGCGGCGGGGATAAATCCGGCAATGAGGCCGGGGCAGGCCAGGCACCCGCCGCGCCCCAGCCGACCCCGCCTTCTCCCACGGAGCCACAGAAATGAAGACCCCGCTGTTTTCCGCCATCCTGGCCACCGCCCTGTTCGCCGCCGCCCCCGCTGCGGTGTTCGCCCAGGCCGCGCCGGCCGCGAGCGCCGGCCAGAGCCAGGGTGTGGCCACCAAGACCGTGATCGACGCCAGCAGCCGGGTGCTGACCACGCTGCAGACCCGCCGCGCCGAGTTCAAGCAGAACCCGGCCGCGCTGCGCCAGTTCATCGACACCGAGCTGAATCGCCTGTTCGACCGCGACTACGCCGCGCGCCTGGTGCTGGGCGTGCACGGCCGCGGCGCCTCCGAGGCCGACATCAAGCAGTTCGCCGACGCGATGGCCGACAGCCTGATGCAACGCTACGGCTCGGCGCTGCTGAACTTCGACGGCAAGCCCAGCTTCCGCGGCAAGTCCGAGACCGCGCTGCCGGGCAACCGCGGCGTGAAGGTCTCCACCGAGCTGCTGCGCCAGGGCGACGACCCGACCCCGGTCGAATACCTGATGCGCAACGTCAACGGCCAGTGGAAGATCTTCGACGTGATCATCGAAGGCATCTCCTACGTGCAGACCTTCCGCAACCAGTTCGACACCCCGCTGCGCCAGAAGGGCATCGCCGAGGTCGCCAAGGAGCTGCACAACGGCAGCCTGACCACGCAGCCGGCCAATGATGGCAAGTGATCTGGCCACGCTGCGGCGCGACGGCGACGCGCTGGTGGCTGCCGGCGCGCTCGACCGCGCCGCGGCCACCGCGCTGTGGCCGCAGCTGCCGGGCCTGCTGGACGGCGCCGCACGGCTGGACCTGAACGGCGTCACCCGCCTGGATAGCGCCGGGCTGGCACTGCTGGCCGAGGCCGCCGCGCAGCTGCACGCGCGTCTGGGCGGCGCGGACGCCGTGACCGGCACGCCGCCCGGCCTGGAGGACCTGCGGGCCGCCTACCGGCTCTCGCCGGACCTGGATTTCCAAGCTTGATCGGAACCGCCATGAAGCTCACTCGCTCACTCGCCCTCGTTCCGCTGCTAGTACTGCTGGCGGCCTGCGCCGGACAGGCGCCGAAGTCTTCGGCACCCGAGCCGGCCCCGGTCGCCGCAGCGGAGGTTGCGGCGCCAGCCGCCGAACCGGCTGCGGCTGCCGAACCAGCACCCGCGGCCGTAGCGCCGGAGGCCACGGCCACCGCGACCACCAGTGCCGACGACGCGGGCACCGGCGCGCCCACCGGCGCCGAGGACGACTACGCCGCGTTGTACGGCGGGCCGACGCCGAGTGCGTCGGCCGGCGCCGCGCCGGCGGCAGTCGCCTACGACCCTTGGGAGCGCTACAACCGCGGCGTGCACCGCTTCAACCTGGTAGTGGACAAGTACTTCGCGCACCCGGTGGCGACCACCTACGCCACCATCGTGCCCAGCGTCGCGCGCCTGGGCGTCAGCAACTTCTTCGACAACCTGAAGTCGCCGGTGACGCTGGTCAACCAGTTGCTGCAGGGCCATCCGGTGAAGGCGCTGCAGACCCTGGGCCGGTTCGCGTTGAACAGCACGATCGGCTTCGCCGGCCTGTTCGACCCGGCCACCTCGGTCGGCATCCCGCGCGGCAGCGAGGACTTCGGCCAGACTCTGGCGGTGTGGGGTTGGCGCAACTCGCGCTACTTCGAGCTGCCGTTCTTCGGCCCGCGCACGCTGCGCGACACCTTCGGCCTGGCCGGCGACATGCCGCTCTCGCTGCTGCGCCAGATCGAGGACGACAAGATCCGCTACGGCCTGACCGGCCTGCAACTGGTCAACACCCGTGCCAACCTGCTGTCGCTGGACGACATGCGCAACCAGGCCCCTGACGAATACGCGCTGGTCCGCGATGCCTGGATGCAGCGCCGCGACTACCAGATCCAGCAGGACCTGCGCCACAGGAAGGGCGAAGCCGAACAGGAGCTGCCGGACTACATGCGCCAGGACACCACCGTCCCGGTCGAGGGCGTGCCACTGCGCTGAGCGGCGGCGCAATCCTGCGAAAAGCAAAGGCCCGGGAGCGATCCCGGGCCTTTTTGTTGGTCGCATCAAAACCGATCGTCGCCCCCGCGCGCAGGCGGGGGTGACGAGGTTCAAGATCAGCCCAGCGCGGCGTCGATCGCCTCGCGCAGGCGCGGATCGTCGGCAGCCACGTCCGGCGCGAAACGGCCGATCACCTGGCCATCCCTCCCGACCAGGAACTTCTCGAAGTTCCACAGCACCGCCGGCGCGGGATTCGGCTCGACCCCGAAGCCGCCCAGGCGCTCGCGGAACGGGCCGTCGCCAGTGGCCTGCGGCTGCGCGGCGGTCAGCGCGCGATACAGCGGATGGGCCTGCTCGCCGGTCACCGCGATCTTGGCGAACAGCGGGAAGCTGACGTCGTAGGTCAGCGAACAGAACTGCTTGATCTCGGCCTCGCTGCCCGGCTCCTGGCCCTTGAAGTCGTTGGCCGGGAAGCCGAGCACCTCCAGGCCGGCCTCGCGCTTTTCGCGGTAGAGCTGTTCGAGGCCTTCGTACTGCTTGGTCAGGCCGCACTTGGAGGCGACGTTGACCAGCAGCAGCACCTTGCCGGCGTGGTCGGCGAGCGTGGCCGCGTCGCCGTCGATGGTGGTCAGCGGGATGGACTGGATCGGCGTGGACACGGGGACTCCTGGGATTCGGGAAAGGAACCACAGGATAGCGGCAGACGCGGGCCGCGGCGCCAACCTCCCCGGCGGCGTCGATAGCGGTTTGGCATCAGCTCATCGTGGTTCGCGCACAGGCGGGCGGCGGCCGCGAGGACCGACCATCCAGCGGCTTTCGCGCCGACCGTCGCGCAAATCGCCGGGCTCGCGCCCCCGCCTGCGCGGGAGCGGCGGTCGAGGACGCTCAGCTCTCGCCATCCTCGTCCGCCGTATCGGGTGCATCCAGCGCCGCGTCCTCGCCCAGCAGCGCGCGCGCGTCCTCGCTCGACAGCGACTCCACCCCGCGCAGGCGGCGCTCGATGGTGCGGGTCTTGCGGCTGGCCTCGCCCAGGCTCTTGCCGACGGTGTTGATCTGCTTCTCGGCCTTCTCCAGGATCCCGGCGAACTTGCCGAACTCGCCCTTGACCGCGCCGAGCAGGCTCCACACCTCGCTGGAGCGCTGCTCGATGGCGAGCGTGCGAAAGCCCATCTGCAGGCTGTTGAGCAGCGCGGTCACCGTGGTCGGCCCAGCGACCACCACGCGATGCTCGCGTTGCAGCAGGTCCACCAGTCCGGGACGGCGGATGGTCTCGGCGTACAGCCCCTCGGTCGGCAGGAACATCACCGCGAAATCGGTCGTGTGCGGCGGCACGATGTACTTGTCGCCGATCGACTTGGCCTGCACCCGGATCGCGCGCTCCAGCTGGTTGCCCATCGCCAGCGCCTGCTCCTGCTCGCCGCGCTCGAGCGCATCGAGCAGGCGCTCGTAGTCCTCGCGCGGGAACTTGGAGTCGATCGGCAGCCACACCGGCGCATCGTCCTGGCCGCGTCCGGGCAGGCGCACGGCGAAGTCCACCGCCTCGGCACTGTCCGGGCGCACCCGCACGCTGCGCGCGTACTGCTCCTGGGTCAGGGTCTGCTCGAGGATGTTGTCCAGCAGCACCTCGCCCCAGCCGCCGCGGTTCTTGACGTTGCTCAGCACGCGCTTGAGATCGCCCACGCCGGTGGCCAGCTGCTGCATCTCGCCGAGCCCGCGCTGGACCTGCTCCAGGCGCTCGGAGACCAGCTTGAAGCTCGAATCCAGGCGCTGGTTGAGCGTGCTCTGCAGCTTCTCGTCGACGGTGGCGCGCATCTGCTCGAGCTTGGCCGCGTTGTCGTTCTGCAATGCCTGCAGCTGCCGTTCCAGCGTGGCACGCATCTCGCCGATGCGCTGCTCGTTGCGCTGGATCAGCTCGACCAGGCGCTGGTTGAGCGACTCGGCGAAGTTGCGTTGCGACTCGCCCGCCTCCTGGCGGCCCTTGCGCGCGTCCTCGGCAAGCTTTTCCTGCAGCGTGGCCATGTGCGCGTCGGTGCGCGTGGTCAGCTCGGCCAGCTGCCGGCCGAAGGCGAGGATGCGCGCCTCCTGCTGTTGGCCGAAGGTCTCCAGCTGCAGGCGCATCTCCTGCAGCCGGCCGCCGAGCAGGTCGCTGGCACGCTGCTGCGCCTGCGCGCCTTCCTCGCGCGCCTTGCGCGCGTCCTCGCCCAGCGCCTCGCGCAGCTGGTCCAGGCGCGCGTCGGTGCGGGTGGACAGGTCGGTGAGGTTGCGCGCGAACGCTTCGAGCTGCTCGCGCAGCTCGCCGCGGCTCGCGCGCGCCTCCTCGCGCAGCGACTGCTCGAGGCGGGAGGCGTCCTGGCGCCGCGACAGCGCCACGACCTGCAGCACCAGGACGACGCAGAGCAGGCCGCCGAGAATCATCAGTTCGGGAGTCATGCCGCCAGTGTAGCGGGGCCGGTCTCACCGATTGCGCCGGACAGGACGGCGAACGCTTGTGCTTGTGCTGTTGCTCTCCGCCTTTGATCTACCGGGGCCCCTCCGAAGCGGCGGAGCCGGTGGGAATAACCCCGAAGGGGCGGCGCACATGGGCCCGCCGGGAAAAGGCGAAGCACTGCTTCGCCCCGGCGGGCGGGCAGTCGCCGCGCGACTGCCCCGGGCTCGGCCGCGCAGCGGACGAGTGCGCCGTTTTCGGCCGGGGCAGCATGCCCCGTCCGAAAATCCCGTCGGCGGAGCGAACCGCCGAAGGCGGCGCGTAGGCGGGGTGTGCTTTCTTTTGGTTACTTTTCTTTGCACAAGCAAAGAAAAGTGACTCGCCGTAAGGCGAAAGCTTTGGCTGTTGAGTTCAAAGGGAAAGCCCGTCGCGACTGAAGTCCCTCCTACAGAAAAGCAGAAAAGCAAAGGCGAGAAGCAAAAGTCCCTGGATCCCCGCCTTCGCGGGGACGACGGTAGTAAAGGTGGCGCGGGGACGGCAAATCGTAGTGGGCAGCGCGTTCCAAGCGGCCGCTGCGCTCAGCCGAACCCTTCCAGCACGATCTTGCCACGCGCGCGCCCGCTCTCGATCAGCGCGTGCGCGCGCCGCAGGTTCTCAGCGGTGATCGCGCCATAGTGCTCGCCGAGCGTGCTGCGCAGCGTGCCGGCATCCACCAGCGCCGCGACCCGTTCGAGCAGGCGGTGCTGTTCGAACATGTCGCCGGTCTCGAACAGCGCGCGGGTGAACATGAATTCCCAGTGCAGCGAGACGCTCTTGCGCTTGAGCAGGCGCACGTCCAGTTCCGCCGGATCGTCGATCAGCGCGAACCGTCCCTGCGGTGCCAGCGCCTCGACGATCTGCGGATAGTGCGCGTCGGTGTGGGTCAGCCCGGCGACCAGCGGCACCTGCGCGATGCCGAGCCGTTTGAGCCCATCGGTCAACGGCTCGCGATGGTCGATCACGTGATGCGCGCCAAGCGCCTGCACCCAGTCGCGGGTCTCCGCGCGCGAGGCGGTGCCGACCACGGTCAGCCGGGTCAGCCGGCGCGCCAGCTGCACCAGGATCGAGCCGACCCCGCCAGCCGCGCCGACCACCAGCAGCACCTGGCCCTCGCCGCCGTCCTCGGCGACGCCGAGGCGCTCGAACAGCAGCTCCCAGGCGGTGATCGCGGTCAGCGGCAGCGCCGCGGCCGCCGCGTCGTCCAGGCTGGTCGGGGCATGGCCGACAATGCGCTCGTCCACCAGCTGGTATTGCGCATTGCTGCCGGGCCGGGCGATCGAGCCGGCGTACCAGACCCGCTCGCCGGGCCGGAACAGGCCGACCTCGGCGCCGACCGCATCGACGATGCCGACCGCGTCCCAGCCGAGCACGCGCGGGCCCTCGGTCGGCATGTTGCGGCGGACCTTGGTGTCCACCGGGTTCACCGAGACCGCGTGCACCCGCACCCGCAGGTCGCGCGGGCCCGGCTCGGGGGTCGGCAGGTCGATCTCGACCAGCGCCTGCGGGTCGGCGATCGGCAGGCCGTGGCGGGTGTAGGCGATGGCTTTCATGGCGGCACTCCAACGGGCGATGCGCAGATGGTCGGCCGCGCCGATCACGCCGGGAACCCGCAGAATGCACCAGCACTTTCATCGCTGGAGTGAAAATGATCCGGTTCGACGACCTGGCCCTGTTCGTCCGTACCGCGGCGCTGGGCAGCTTTTCGCGGGCCGCGCGCGAGGTCGGCCTGCTGCCCGGCCAGGTCAGCGCCGCGATCGCCCGGCTGGAGCGCGAGCTGGACCTGCGCCTGTTCGCGCGCACCACCCGCAGCCTGCGCCTGACCGCCGAGGGCGAGCGCTACCTGCCCTATGCCCGGCAGGTACTGGAGACGCTGCGCGAGGGCCGCGAGCGCCTGCATGGCGCCGACGCCGAGCTGCACGGGCTGCTGCAGGTGGCCGCGCCGTCCGACCTGGGCCGCAACCTGCTGCTGCCGTGGCTGACCGAATTCCGCCGTGCGCATCCGCGGCTGAGCCTGCGCCTGCACCTGTCCGACCAGGTCGCCGACGTGTTCCGCGATCCAGTGGACGTGGCGCTGCGGCTCGGCCACTTCGACGACGCGCGCTACGTCGCGCTGCCGCTGGCGCCGGACAACCGCCGGGTGCTGGTGGCGGCGCCGGACTACCTGCGCCGCCACGGCCGCCCGGCCACGCTGGAAGCGCTGCGCGAGCACGCCTGCCTGACCTACATGCTCGGCAGCCGCGCCCACGACCGCTGGAGCTTCGAGCTCGATGGCCACCGCCACACGGTCGACGTGCACGGCGCGATGCTGTGCGACGACGCCGACGTGGTGCGGCGCTGGGCGATCGCCGGCGAGGGCATCGCCTACAAGTCGTGGCTGGACGTGGCCGCCGACGTGCGCGACGGGCGGCTGGAAACGCTGTTCGCCGGCAACGGCGAGCGCGTGCCGCTGAACCTGGTGTGCCCGCACCGCAAGCAGTTCTCGCCGGCGATCCGCCAGTTGCACGCGCTGCTGGGCGAGCGCCTGCGGCTGCACCGGCGGCAGTGGCCGGTGCCATGGCCCGCCGGCACCGGCGCGGCGTCCTAGCGGTATCGACATTGCCCGCCACGGCCCGGCCTCGCCCTTCCCCCGCCTGCGCGGGAAGGTGCCCGGAGGGCGGATGGGGGCATCGCGCCTGTTCAATGTCGATTCGCCCTAGAATCGGCCCAACTTGCCGGGGGCGCTGAGCATGCCGTGGATGGGCATCCACAACCTGTGGGCCTTCGCCGCCGCGGTGCTGGTGTTCCTGGCACTGCCCGGACCGGGCACGTTCACCCTGCTCACCGCGACCGGGCGCGGCGGTGTGCGCGGCGGCTACACCGCGCTGGCCGGGCTGCTGCTCGGCGACCAGGTGCTGATGTGGCTGGCGGTCGCCGGCGTGGCCGCGCTGCTGAAGGCCAACCCGCTGCTGTTCCACGGCGTGCAGTACCTGGGCGCGGCCTACCTGGCGTGGGTCGGCCTCCAGCTGCTGCGCCGGCCCGCTGGCGGCGCCGGCATGGTCGCGCTGCGGCCCGGCCACTACTTCCGCCAGGGCCTGCTGGTGACGCTGCTCAACCCGAAGGCGATCGTGTTCTACATGGCGTTCTTCCCGCTGTTCATCGACCCGGCCACGCAGCGCGGACTGCCGACCTTCGCGACGATGTCAGCGCTGATCCTCGCGATCAGCGTCGGCTACTGCTCGCTGCTGGTGCTGCTTGGCCACGCGCTGACGCGGCGCCTGGCGCAGCATCCACACGCCGGAACCTGGCTGCGCCGCGGCGCCGGGGTGTTCCTGATCGGCTTCGGAGTCCGGCTGGGCGCCAGCGGCTGAAATCCCCTCCGCCCTTCGGCTGATGGCGTTGCCGCACCGGGTTCGGCGAAACTGGGGATTCTCCCGCGTTCTTCCGAGGTCCGCATGCAGTCCTGGCTCCGGCGCAAGCCGCTCGATCAAGTCACCGTCCACGAGGCCGGACGGCGCCTGGTCCCCACGCTGAGCTGGCCGCACCTGGTCGCGCTGGGCATCGGCGCGATCGTCGGCACCGGCATCTACACGCTGATCGGCGTGGGCGCCGACAAGGCCGGCCCGGCGGTGCTGCTCTCGTTCGTCGCCGCCGGCCTGGTCTGCGCCTGCGCGGCGCTGGCCTACGCCGAGATGGCCACGCTGATGCCGGCCGCCGGCAGCGCCTACACCTACAGCTACGCCGCGCTTGGCGAGACCATCGCCTGGGTGGTCGGCTGGAGCCTGGTGCTGGAGTACTCGCTGGTGGTCAGCACCGTGGCGGTGGGCTGGTCGGGCTATTTCGTCGGGTTCCTGCAATGGACCGGGCTGGACTTGCCACGGGCGCTGATCGCCGGCCCGCACGCCGGCGGGGTGATCAACCTGCCGGCGGTGCTGATCACCTTCGTGGTGGCCGGGCTGCTGATGGCCGGCACCCGGGAGAGCGCCACCCTCAACGCGGTGCTGGTGGTGGTCAAGCTGATCGCGCTGGCGGTGTTCGTGGTGCTGGCGCTGCCGGCGTTCGACGGCGCGCACCTGCAGCCGTTCATGCCCTACGGCTTCTCCAAGTCGATCGGGCCGGACGGCGCCGAGCATGGCGTGATGGCCGCGGCGGCGATCATCTTCTTCGCGTTCTACGGCTTCGATGCGATCTCCACCGCGGCCGAGGAGACCAAGAACCCGGCGCGCGACCTGTCGATCGGCATCGTCGGCTCGATGATCGGCTGCACGCTGATCTACGTGCTGGTGGCGCTGGCCGCCGTGGGTGCGATGAGCTACACGGTGTTCGGCAAGAGCGCCGAGCCGCTGGCGCTGATCCTGCGCGAGCTGGGCCACGGCAAGGCGGCGGCGGCGATCGGCATCGCCGCGGTGATCGCGCTGCCGACCGTGCTGCTGGCGTTCCTGTACGGGCAGAGCCGGATCTTCTTCGTGATGTCACGCGACGGGCTGCTGCCGCGCGGGCTGTCCAAGGTCAACCCGCGCACCGGCACGCCGGTGGCGACCACGCTGTTCACCGCGATCCTGGTCGCGGCGCTGGCCGGGGTGGCGCGGCTGGACGAGATCGCCGCGCTGGCCAACGCCGGCACGCTGGCCGCATTCGTCGCGGTCGCGGCCTGCCTGCTGGTGCTGCGCCGGCGCGAGCCGGGGCTGGCGCGCAGCTTCCGCACGCCGCTGGCGTGGGTGGTCGGGCCGGTCGCGATCGCCGGCTGCCTGTACCTGTTCTGGAGCCTGCCCAGCCGCACCCAGCTGTGGTTCCTGGCCTGGAACGCGTTCGGGCTGGTGGTGTACCTGCTGTACGGGCGGCGCCATGCGCTGCTGGGGAGGAAGGGCTGATCCTTCGTCATGCCCGCGAAGGCGGGGAGCGCTTCATAGCGGCCCGAAGAGCCGGTCATCCAGGGACGTTGAGCGGCACGTCTTCCGGTGCGGAAGTCCCTGGATTCCCGCCTTCGCGGGAATGACGGTAGGGAGATTTCAGGCGGCCGCGTCCAACGCGCGCCGCAGCGCGGCGACGGTCGCGGCGTCCGAGGCGGTCCAGTCCACGTCCAGCCCGGCCAGGTCCGGGTTGCGCCAGCGCATCGCCGAGCGCGCGGGCTGCTTGGCCGAGGCGTGCAGGTCGCGCACGCCGATGCGGCGCGCGAGCGCGGCGATGTTGTCCACGGTGATGCCGGCGCCGGCCATCACCTCGATCCGGCCGCCGGACTGGCGCACCAGCGCGGCGATCGTATCGGCGCCTTCCGGGGCGCTGGCGCGCGCGCCGGAAGTCAGCACGCGCCGGCAGCCGAGCGCGATCACCTGTTCCAGTGCCTGCATCGGCTCGCGCGCCGCGTCGAAGGCGCGGTGGAAGGTGACGTCGAGCCCGGCCGCGGCCTCGACCAGCGGCCGGCAGGTCGCCAGGTCGATGCCGCCGTCGGCGTCGAGCGCGCCGATCACCACGCCGTCGCAGCCCAGCCGCGCGCACAACGCGATGTCGCGCCGCATCGTCTCGACCTCATGCGGCGTGTAGAGGAAATCGCCGGCGCGCGGCCGCACCAGTACGTGCAGGCCGATGCGCAGGCGTTCGCGCGCCAGCGCCAAGGTGCCGTAGGACGGCGTGCAGCCGCCCTCGCCGAGGTTCTCGCACAGCTCGACGCGGTCGGCACCGCCGTCCTGCGCGGCCAGCGCCGAGCCCAGGGAGTTGGCGGCGATCTCCAGCCGCAGCGACGCCGTGCTCACGAGGCCGTCGCGTAGGTCGCCGCCGAATCGAGCAGCGCGTCCTGGCGCTGCGCGTCGCAGACCGCGTAGACGAAGCCCTTGTGCAGCGCGTAGGCGCCGACCTCGCCCTGCTTGTTCAATGCCAGGAAGCAGACCTGCAGGGTCCTGCTGGCCTCCGGGCGCTTCTTCACCACCCGCGCGATCGCCTCGCGGCAGGCCTGGTCCGGCGAACGGCCCTGGCGCATCAGCTCGACCACCAGGAAGCTGGCGGCGTTGCGGATCATCTCCTCGCCCACGCCCGAGGCGGTGGCGCCGCCGACCTCGTTGTCCACGTACAGGCCGGCGCCGACGATCGGGCTGTCGCCGACCCGGCCATGCAGCTTCCAGGCCATGCCGCTGGTGGTACAGGCCCCGGCCAGCCGGCCGGCGCGGTCGATCGCGAGCATGCCCAGGGTGTCGTGGTTCTGGCGGTTGCCGGGGATCAGGCGGCGCTCGGCGTTGATCTGCGGCTGGTATTTCGAGGTCTTGCGCCACGCCTCCCAGGCCTGCTTCGCCTCGGCGGTGAGCAGCGGCTTCTTCTCGAAGCCCTGTTCCAGCGCGAACTGCTGCGCGCCCTGCCCGACCAGCAGCACGTGCGGCGACTTTTCCATCACCGCGCGCGCCACCGAGATCGGATGGTCGATGTCCTCGATCGCCGCAACCGCGCCGCAGCGACCGTCGCCGTCCATGATGCTGGCGTCCAGGGTCAGCACGCCGTCGCGGTCGGGAAAGCCGCAGTGGCCGACGGTCGGATTGCACAGCTCGCTCTCGACCCAGCGCGCGCCGGCCTCGACCGCGTCGAGCGCGCTGCCGCCGGCGGCCAGCACCTTCCACGCGGCCTGGTTGGCGGGCACGCCGAAGTCCCAGGTCGAGACCACCCGCGCGCCGACGGGCGTGGTCCTGGCGGCGGCACGCACGGGCGGCAGCGCGAGCGCGCCGGCCACGGCCAGGCCGGCCTGCAGGAACTGCCTGCGATCGGTCATCGGGATCTCCTTGTGGATGGGATAGTCGGCAGGCGCGGACGTTCTGGGCGCCCGTCGAGTCGAAAGTGCGAATTTATAGAATCCGCGCCGCGCGCGCAGGCGCGGCAATCCGGACACGCCTTAACCGCCACCGCGCCGCCAGGCATGCCAGGCGGCCGCGCCGAGCACGCCGAGTTCGCCGTGCTCCACGCGCCAGACCGGGACCTGCGCCAGCACCTCGCCGAACACGCCCTTGGCCAGGAAGCGCTCGCGGAAGTGTCCACGCCGCAAAAACGGCTCGACATGACCGGCCAGGCCACCGGCCAGGTAGACACTGCGCGCGCCGAACGCGATCGCCAGGTCGCCGCACACGCTGCCGAGCCAGCCGCAGAACACCTCCAGCGTCTCGACCGCCAGCGCGTCGCCGCCGGATACGGCGGCCTCGACCAGCTGCGCCGGGCTGGTCCAGCGCGGCGTGGCGCCACGGATCTCGCACAGGCACGGGTACAGATTCATCAGTCCGGTGCCGGACAGCACGCGCTCGGTGTCCACATGCGGCCAGCGCCGCATCAGCCGGCCGAGGATCTCCAGTTCCAGCGCGTTGCCCGGCGCCAGCGCCGCGTGCCCCGCCTCGCTGGCCAGCACCGGCGGCGCGCCATCGGCCAGGCGCAGCGCCGCGCCCAGGCCGGTAC